>CAXTCL010000111.1:0-12235 GCA_964242035.1 uncultured Acetobacteraceae bacterium
GGTGGTGATGGCGCCGGCGATCGGCCCGGTGCTGGGCGGGTATCTGACGGATGCGCATTCCTGGCATTGGGTGTTCCTGATCAACCTGCCGTTCGGGCTGCTGAGCCTGGTGCTGGTGCAACTTTTCGTGGTGGATTCGCCGGCGACGCAGGCGCGGCGCCGCAAGCTGCTGGCGGACGGGCTGCGTGTGGATTACGTGGGCTTCCTGCTGGTGGTGCTGGGCTTCGGCACGCTGCAGATTGTGCTCGACCGGTTCGAGCGCGAGGGCGGCTGGGGCTCGCCGTTCGTCAATTTCTGGGGCACGGTGTGCGTGGTCAGCCTGGTCGTGCTGATGTTCTGGGAGTGGAGCCACAAGCAGCCGGTGATGAACATCCGGCTGCTGCGCATTCCGTCTTTTGCCATCAGCAACGTGCTGATGTTCGCGCTCGGCTTCGTGCTGATTTCCACCACCCAGCTGCTGCCGCAGATGACGCAGGAGCTCATGGGCTATGACGCGACGACAGCGGGGCTGACGCTTGGTGCGGCCGGAATCGTGACGATCGTGCTGATGCCTATGTCCGGCGTACTGACCGGCCGCGTGGTGCAGGCGAAGTGGCTGGCCTGCATCGCGTTTGCCGGCACCGCGGCCGCGATGTGGTACGCGACAGGCCTCACGCAGACCGTCGGGTTTTGGCACATCTCCAGCATACGCGCGCTGCAGGCGATGTGGCTGCCGTTCCTGTTCATCCCAATCAACTCGGTGGCGCTTGTCGGCGTGCCGCCGGAGCGAAACAACGAGGCCTCCGCGCTGATAAACCTGATGCGCAATCTGGGCGGCAGCGTTGGGATCAGCTTTACCACGACGCTGCTTGCCTACCGCGAGCAGTTCCACCATGTGCGCCTGGGCGAGCACGTGACGCCGTATAACGGGTATGGATCAGGCGTGAACCTGGGTGCGATCTCGCGTCTGGTGCAGACGCAGGCGGCGACGTTGAGTTATCTGGACCTGTTCTATGCGCTGACCTTGGTGGCGTTGGTGGGTTGCGTGCTGGCGGTATTCCTGCCGCGTATGGCGCCTGGGGAGGGTGGGGCGGCGCACTGAAGGAAGGCAAGCAAGGCCTTCTTTTTTGAAAAAAAGAAGCAAAAAACTTTTTGCTCCCCCGCATTTGCGGCGGCCTGTCTCATCCTGATGCCGCGCGGCTTTTGGGACTACGCAGCGACGGCCAGTAGCCCTGCCTGAGCAACCGGGCGTCTGGCACGAGTTGAGCGCCGGCCTAGCCGTGGGGACAAAAGTTTTTTGCTTCTTTTTTTCAAGAAAGAAGGCCTTCCTTGCCTCACATCTGCAACCCCGCCACATAATCCGTAAGTGCATCCTCCGCCGCGCTGACCTGCTTATCCAGTGCGTCACTCTGTCGCGGCAGATCGTCCAGCTCGTTCTCCTGCGATTGCAGCGTGTTCAGGTAGCGGTGCTGCAGGGCGCTGTTCTGCGGCACCGCCGCCAAATTGCTGCGCAGGCGCTCCTGGTCCGTAACGATGCCCGAACTGCGGGTTTGCAACGTCGCAAGCTGGGCCTCCAGGTTTTCGACTCCCTGATGGAGATCGGCCGCATGCTGGATGGCTTGCCGCAGCTTTTCGGGCAAATCCGTGTTGCTGGCGAAGATCACCGCGGCGGGGCCGTCCAGGTCGGCCAGCCCGCGGGCGTCATCTGTCGTCTGTTCAGTGATGAGTTCGATTGTCTGCGTTGTGCCTGCTTGGATGTCCTGGGTGACGCGCCACACCTCCGGCGTGGTGGTGACGGATTTGCCGGTGGGTTCGGCCAGCGTGAGGTCGGGAGATTTCGCCTGCTCGACGACGAGGGTGCGCGCGCCGGATTTCGGCGTGGTGACGCGGTAGTCGGTTACCTGGCGATCCTGCTGCCTGAGGGTGAGCGTGCCCTCGGCAATGGTGCCGCCGGTGATGTGCTGGATGGCGTGGTGGCTGACGTCGATCGTGGTGGCGAGATCCAGGGCGAAGCTGGCCAGGCGCTGCTCGCCCGGCTCGATGGCGGGTATGCGGGCGTCGCCCACATAGGCGGGCTGGTGGTCGGCGCCGGTGTCGAACAGGGTGACGAGGCCGGGAGGCAGCGCGCCGCCGGTGTCGTTGGTGAGCTGCAGGGCGACCAGCGGGTGGACGGGGTCCGTCTGCGGCTGGAAATAGGCGATGCGGCGGGCCGGGATCGGGCGGTCGATGATCGGGAGGAGCAGCGACTGACCGGAGCCCGCGGTGACCGGGGCGGTGAGGTGGAAATCCACCTGGGCGATGGATTGGTCGATCGCGGCGGGCGCGGGTTTGTCGGCTGGGCTGTCCAAGCCGCCTACGCGGCCGAATCCACGACCATAAGGTGCCGCTTTGGCGCGGCTCCCGGGCGGCGGCATGGCGGCCGGTGCTGCGGGAGGAGGTGGCGGCGGCGGAGGCGGCGCCCGCTCGGCTTGTGCCATCAGTGTATGCACCGCGGCATAAGCATCGACGGACGGCGCCAGGCCAGCCGCCTCGGATACCGGCGCCTCCGGGCGGCTGGAGAACACCGGCTGGTACAGCGGCGTGTGGTAGAGCACAGGGCGGCCGGAGGTAAGCGTCAATTCGGCCCCTTTCCAGTCCCGGCCGCTGAGGTTCTCCACCACCGCGAACGCTTCCAGGTGCGCCGGCTGCGCGGCGTCGGCCGCCAGCGTGATGCGGTAAGTGGTCTTCCACACCGGCACCGGGACCACATAGGCAAACCGGACATGGCGCGCCGGCCCGTCTGCGAGCGTCAGGGTCAGCGTGCGGCGGTCCTGCACGCGCTGGGCGGCGATGGCGGCCAGTGCCGTGCCGATCTGCGCACGCAGCGTGTCCGACGCGAACGCGATGTCCGGCGTGTCCTCCAGCACCGCGCTGACGATGCCGTCCTCCGTGGCGATGGTCAGGCGGTGGCGCGTGGCCCCCTGCTGGCCGGCAGCCGCCGGCGCCTCGAACGTGCTGACCGACAGTATGACGCCGGCGGCGCCGATCGAGGCGATGCGCACGCGCTCGCCCACCAGGCTGGCCAGCAGCGCCTCGGGCGAGGCGAACGCGTCCGGCTTGAAGGGCAGCGTGCGGAAGGATTCCGACAGCGGCTGCTGGCCGGGCAGGCGCACGGATTGCACAGGTCCTGCCGCATCGTCCACGGTGAGGCTCTTCAGCACATCGTCCACCTGGTCCAGCGGGATTTCGAGCTGCAGGGTGGCGGCACTGGTCACATCGGCTTCGAACTCGAACTGGCCTACGCCGCCGGAAGAGAGGACGATGCGGCGCAGTGTCGGCTCCTCGGCGGCGGCTTGGGTGGTCAGGGCGAGCAGGGTCAAGGTCAGCGCGCGCATGTCGGGAGCCTCGCGGGGTGGGAAGTGCAGGCAAGGAAGGCCTTCTTTTTTGAAAAAAAGAAGCAAAAAACTTTTGGTCCTGCTGTCGCGAACTCGCCGGAAAAGTTGTTGCAGTAAGATGAGGCACGCTGAAGCCGTCGCGCTCCAGGTAACAAAAGTTTTTTGCTTCTTTTTTTCAAAAAAGAAGGCCTTGCTTGCTTGCCTACTGCTAGCCCCCCTCCCCTCCCAAGCCGCCCCCCACACCGGCGGCACCCTGCGCCTGACCGCAAGTGCCGCAGCCGGAACGATCGATCCGCAGATAAACTACGAAGAGAAATTCAACCAGCTTTACGCGTTCCTGCAGGACGGCCTGGTGACGTTTCGCAAGTCGGGCGGCGCGGCAGGGCGTGACGTGGTGCCGGACCTGGCCGAAGCGATGCCGGAGGTGAGCGATGGCGGCCGCCGCTACGTGTTCCGGCTGCGCCGCGGCGTGCGATTCTCCACTGGGCGCGAGGTTGGGGTCGCCGATGTCGTGGCTTCGCTCAGCAGGATGTTCCGGGTGCGCGGGCCGAACGTGGGCACCTGGTATAGCGGTATCGTGGGCGCGGAGGCGTGCCTGCGCGCGGCAGACACGTGCCAGCTTGCGGGTGTCACGGCCGATGCGGCGGCGCGCACGGTGACGATACGGCTGGTGCGGCCGAACGGCGAGTTCCTGCAGCAGCTTGCGATGAGTTTCGCCTGCATATTGCCGGCCGAGACGCCTGGGCACGATCTGGGAACGGTGCCGGCTGCGGCCACCGGGCCTTACATGATCGCGAGCTACGATCCGACGCGGGAGATGCGCATCGTGCGCAATCCGTATTTCACCGAGTGGAGCAGCGATGCGCAGCCGGCGGGGCTGGTGGATGCGATGGTGTATCGCTTCGGGCTACAGGACGAGTCCGAGGTGAGCGCGGTGGAGAACGGCACGCAGGACTGGATGTTCGACGAGAAGCCGCTGGACCGGTTGCCGGAGATCGGCTCCGTGCATGCCGACCTGGCGCATATTTCGCGGATTGCGGCGTATTATTACCTGGCGTTGAACACGCGCCTGGCGCCGTTTGACAGCCTGGCGGCGCGTCGGGCGGTGGCGTTCGCGGTGAACCGTCGCGCGATGGTCAATTTGTTCGGCGGCCCGGGCCTGGCCGTGCCGTGGTGCCAGTTGCTGCCGGAGGGTATCCCGGGCTTTGCCGCCTATTGCCCCTACACGCGCGATCCCGGCGCGGTGTGGTCGGCGCCGGACCTGGCGCAGGCGCGCGCGTTGGTGCGGCAATCCGGCACGGCCGGCATGCGGGTGACGGTGATCACGTCTGACAAGGAAGTGGAGCGCACGATCGGCATCTATCTGCAGAGCGTGCTGACGGATATCGGCTATGACGCGCATGTGCACGCCGTGTCGTCCAACGTCGCGTTCGCGTATTCGCAAAACAGCAGTAACCGCGTGCAGATCAGCCTGGAGGATTTCTACCAGGACTATCCTGCAGCGTCGGATTTCCTGCAGGTGATGTATGCCTGCGCGTCGTTCCATCCGGGATCGGATTCGTCGATCAACATGGCGGGCTATTGCGATGCGCAGGTGGATGCGGAGATGGACCGCGCGATGGCGCTGGAGGGCGTCGACGATGCGGCGGCGTCCGCGCTGTGGGGGCGAGTGGATCGGGAGATCACCGATGCTGCGCCGGGTGTGGGGTTGTTCCAGGTGAACATGCTGGATCTGGTGTCGGCGCGGGTAGGCGGGTTTGCGTTCTCGCCTATCTACCACATGCTGTTTTCGCGGGCTTGGGTGAAATAGAAAGCAAGGCCTTCTTTTTTGAAAAAAAGAAGCAAAAAACTTTCATTCCCCGCGCTGGCAGAACGGCCTCGCCTGGTCCTGCAGACACGCGCACTGGCAGAACCAGGACGCGCGTCGATGCAGGCGCGGGGACAAAAGTTTTTTGCTTCTTTTTTTCAAAAAAGAAGGCCTCGCTTCCTTACCTGTGCCCAACACCACCAGCAAAATGCGCCACCGCAACAGGCGCCGCAGCCCGCGGCACCGGCGCGCGAAACACCGGGCCAGCAGGCGCTGCCGCGCGGTAGGCCGGCCGAAATGCCGGGCGCGCCGTATAAAGCTGGTTAGCAGCCGGCGCATAATTGAAAACGCGCGCGTGAGAGACGGACGCGCCGTGGCGCCAGACGGGCGCGCCGGCGCGTCCGTCATTGTAGCGTATGTCGTGGTGGCGCCAGTCCAGGTTGCCCCATTGCAGGTAGCCGTAGGGCAGCGCGTCGTCCGTCAGCCATCCAATCTGGTTCTGGCCAGCGCCGCACGCGGGATCCGGGCCATACACGCAGGCGGAATTGTAGCTCGGCAGATAAACGTCCTGCGGAGAGGGCGGCAGTATCTGGATGTCACCGCCGGCATCCACGACGCTGTCGTAAGGGCCGTTGGTCAAGGCGCCGGCCTGCTCGGCGAGCTGGCGGAGCGACTGCACGGTGGTGAACACGTCCGCCTGCTGGGCGGTGAAGACGCGGCCGAGATGCTCGGTCCATTCGAGGTTCTGGTCGAGCATCTGCAGAACCTGCGGGAAGGCCAGCAGGGCGGTGACGCTCGGGTCCCAGTCATGCGAGGCGGCCGCGTTGGTAAGCTGGGCCACGGACTGCCCGGCCTGGGCAGGGTCGGCCAGGAAGCGCTGGGCCTCGACGATCTGCGCCGGGTAGGTGGCGGCGGCTAGGATGTTGGCCAGCAGCGGGTCCGGATAGAGGGCCACGGGCGCCAGGAGCTGGCGAAGCTGCGGCGCCGACAGGCTGGGCTGGCCGGGCGTGGGCATGTTGACCGTGGGCAGCGGCGCTGCCGGCTGCGCGTGGGCGGCGGTGGCCAGGAGGGCGAGTAGGGCGGCGGCGGCGGCGCGGGTCAGCACTGTTTTGGTGGTCCTTCCTCTTCTCGAGATTGGATGGCGGCAGGAGCCGGGCAAGGTAGGGAAGCAAGCAGTCCTTTTTTCAAAAAAGGACCAAAAAACTTTTGTCACCGCGCATTTGCAGCGGCCGGGTGTTGCCGGTGAGCACGCGCCTTGTGGACGGGGCGGGAAAGTTTTTGCTTCTTTACAAAAAAGACGGCCTTTCTTCCTTCATGCAAGGGTTCTCATGATCGCGCCGATCCTGGCCACGCGGGAAGCGGCCCGCTTCTGGCTGGCGGTGGTGCTGACAGGCGCAGGCACGGGGCTCGCCGCCGCGGCGCTGACCGGCTTGCTGTGGACGGTGCAGCACCGGGTCTGGCCCGGCTCGGGGGAGGACCTGCTGGAGGCGGCGGCCCATGCGCCGGCCTGGCTGCATCTGGCGGCGCTGCTGGGCGCCGGGCTGCTGACCGGGCTGGGGCAGTGGCTGCTGAGCGAGCTTTCCAGCTCCAACAGCATCGATGTCACCACGGCCTTGTGGTTCCACGCAGGGCGGCTGCCAGCCGGGCGGACGCTGGGGAGCGCCGTGCTGTCCGTAGTCATCGTCGCCATGGGGGCATCCCTGGGCCGCGAGGGCGCGCCGAAGCAGGCGGGCTCGGTCCTGGGAAACACGATGGCGGACCGGGTAGGGCTGCCGGACGAGTTGCGGCGGCTGCTGGTGGCGTGCGGAGCCGGCGCCGGAATGGCGGCGGTGTATGGGGTGCCGCTGGGCGGCGCGCTGTTCGCGCTGGAAGTGCTGCGCGGCGAGCTTGCGCTGCGCTTCGTCGTGCCGGCGCTGGTGACCTCGTTCACCGCTGCCGGCGTCGCCTGGCTGTTCCTGCCTGATGGACCCACCTACGCGATCCCCGCCTATGCGGCGCCTGGAGCGGTGATGGTTTGGGCGCTGCTGGCGGGGCCAGTCACCGGCGTGGTGTCCGTCGGCGTGGTGCGCGCCGTGGCCTGGGCAGACAAACACCGGCCAACAGGAATTTGGCGGCTGATCGCACCGGTGCCGGCGCTTGGAGCGTTGGGGGCGATCTCCATCGCCTACCCGCAGGTGCTCGGTAACGGCCGTGACCTGACCGAACTGCTGTTCACCGGCCGGGTCGCGCCGGCGCTGCTGTTTGCCCTGCTGCTCCTGAAGCCGGCGGCCACGCTGCTATGCCTCGGGGTGGGCGCACCCGGCGGGCTGTTCACGCCCAGCCTGGCGTTCGGGGCGCTGCTGGGCTCGGCTCTGGGCTGTGCGTGGTCCCTCCTCTGGCCGGGGGTGCCGCCCGGGTTGTTCGCCGTGCTCGGGGCCGCGGGGATGGTGGCGGCGACCACGCAGGGACCGGTCTCGACGGTGGTGCTGATGATGGAGCTGACGGGGCAGGCGCGGGCGGGGATCGTGCCGATGCTTCTGGTCGTGGCCGGGGCGACGCTCGTGGCGCGGACGATCGAGCCCCGGTCCGTGTATGATGCGCGGTTGAGTGATGATGAGGTGATTGAGCGACAGCGACAGCGGGAAAGGGCATGAGGCATGGGCCGTTTTTTTTGAAAGAAGAAGCAAGAGACTTTTGTTCCTTGGTTACATGACGGCGCGTCAACTATCTGCAAAAACGTACATTCGCAGGATGTGCACGCGCCATTGCGCAGGCGGGAGACAAAAGTTTTTTGCTTCTTTTTTTCAAAAAAGAAGTGCTTGCTTTCTTTGGTGACCGACATCTTGCCAACCCTGCTGCACGCACGCCACGCGATCTTCTTCCCGCTTGGACTGCTCCTGGCAATGTGCGTGACGCTGCATGTGTTGTTGCGCAAACGCGAAGTCGCCACCGCCGTCGGGTGGATAGGCCTTGCGTGGTTCGCGCCGTTCACCGGAGCTGCCGCATACTACGTGCTCGGCATCAACCGCGTGCAACGCCGGGCGCGGCAATTGCGCCCTGGCGCTGGCGGGCCGCAGGCGCCCGCAAGTGCCACGACGGAGCCGGACGGGGACACGCATCTGGCGGCGCTGCGGGCCGGCAACGGCCGCGTCAGCGGGCGGGCGCTGCTGGGCGGCAACACGATCGCGGTGCTGCAAAACGGGGATTCAGGTTACCCGGCGATGCTGGCGGCGATCGCGGCGGCGCAACACAGCGTTGGCCTGTCGTCCTACCTGTTCCAGGACGATGCATGGGGCGGACGCTTCGTGGACGCGCTGGAGGCGGCGCAGAAACGCGGCCTGGCGGTGCGCGTATTGATCGACGGCATAGGCGGCGGCTGGGTGCGCTCGCCGGCGTACCACGCGCTGCGGCGGCGCGGCGTGACGGCGGCGCGGTTCCTGCACTCGCCGCTGCCGTGGCGCATGCCGTTCCTGAACCTGCGTTCGCACAAGAAGATACTCGTCATCGACGGCCGAGTAGGGTTCACCGGCGGATTGAACATCGCCGATGACAACGTGCTGGCCTGTCACACCAAACATCCTGTGCAGGACACGCATTTTCGCTTCGAGGGCCCAATCGTGGCGCAACTGGTGGAAGCGTTCGCGCAGGACTGGCTGTTCGCGGCCGGCGAGACCCTTGGCGGCGAGGCGTGGTTTGCGGAGCTGCAGGCCGCGGAACATGCCTGCGTCGCCTCGCGCGTGATCAGCTCCGGGCCGGACGAGGACGTGGAGAAGATCGAATTCGCCGTGCTGCAGGCGGTGGCGTGCGCGCGCGAAAGCATCGTCGTGATGACACCGTATTTCCTGCCCGACGAGAGACTGGGGACGGCGCTGTCACTGGCGGCGATGCGCGGGGTTTGCGTGGACGTGGTGATGCCGCGCCGGAGCAATCAGACCCTGGTCGATTGGGCCGCGCGCGCGAACGTGGGGCCGATGCTGTCGGATGGCGTGCGGATGTGGCTGTCGCCGCCGCCGTTCCGGCATTCCAAGCTGATGATCGTGGATGGCGCGTGGTTCCTGGTGGGAAGCTGCAACTGGGACATGCGTTCGTTCCGCCTGAATTTCGAGCTGTGCGTGGAGAATTACGGTGCGGATGAGGCGGCGGCGCTGTCGCGCTTCGTGCACGGGTGCCGCGGGGCGGAGCTGACGGCCGCAGACCTGGGGAGGCGGCGCCTCGCGGTTCGGTTGCGCGATGCGTTGGCTCGGCTTTGCATGCCGTATCTGTAGGTGTGGTAAGGAAGCAAGGCCTTCTTTTTTGAAAAAAAGAAGCAAAAAACTCTTGCTCCCTGTCGGCGGCTGCGGCAAGGCGCGCGACAGCGGACCGAGGGTTTTTTGCTTCATCTCTTGAACAGAAGGCTTGCTTGCTTTTGCAACGTCAGCCCGAGCGCAGGCTGGCTCTACGGCTTACGCGTGTTCGGCCCGGAGCGCAGACGCTCCAAAGCGGCGCCGAGGGCAGCGCCGACCAGGCACACTTTCAGGCTCAAGGGCAGTGAACTCGCGGGCGTGGCGTCCGGCGTGGCCAGCGCATTCGAAACAGGGCCGCATACCAGCAAGGCAATGGCGAGAACACGGAACAGGGTCATGGCACAACCTTTCCAGATAATCGCATCATGATCACGGAAAAGTGAATACAACGCTAAATCCACGCTGGGCAAAGGAATCTCGCGTGCCAGAAGCGAAAGCAGGATCCAACGTCCACCCGTTTCAGGTCCAGCCCGGCCAGGCACATGCGCGGGAAGCAAAAGTTTTTTGGTCCTTTTTTTCAAAAAAGGACTGCTTGCCTTGCCTAGCCTCCCCCTCCCCTACCCGCCCCGAAGCGCCAAAGCCCGCGCATACACGATCCGGCGCGGCAGCCCCGTAGCTTCCGCCACCCCCGCCGCCGCCTCCCGCACGCTTTGCGTCTCCAGCGCCGAGGCGAGCAGCGCGTCCAGGTCGGCGGCACCGGCGTCTTCCTCCGGCGCCGGCCCGGCCACCAGCGTGATTTCGCCGCGCGCCGCGTGTTCCGCGTAGTGGGCGGCCAGTTCGGTGAGCGTGGCGCGGCGGACTTCCTCGAAGCGCTTGGTGAGCTCGCGCGCGACGGCGGCGGGCCGGTCGCCGAAGGCTGCCGCCAGGTCGGCCAGGGTCTCGGCCAGGCGGTGCGGCGCTTCGTACCAGATGAGGGTAGCTGACAGGCCGGCGCGTTCGGCGGCGCGCAGGCGGGCGAAGCTGGCGGCGCGGGCGGACTGGCGCGGCGGCGGAAAGCCCAGGAAGAGGTAGGGGTGCGGCGGCAGGCCGGACAGGACGAGCGCGGTGGTGGCGGCGTTCGCGCCGGGCATGGCCTCCACGTGATGGCCGGCGGCGATGGCGGCGCGCACCAGGCGAAACCCGGGGTCGGAGACCAGCGGCGTGCCGGCGTCGGAGACAAGTGCGATGGTCTGGCCGGCGGCCAGGCGGGCCAGGATGGCGGGCGTGCGGGCATCCTCGTTGTGTTCGTGCAGCGGGGCGGTGCGGGCGCCGATAGCGTGGTGGGACAGCAGGCGCGCGGTGGTGCGGGTGTCCTCGCACAGCACCAGGTCGGCCGATCTGAGCGCCGCGATGGCGCGCAATGTCATGTCGGAAAGGTTGCCGATGGGGGTGGAAACCAGCACAAGACCGGCACGCACGCCGGCATCCTTGCCGGAGGACTCCTCGGGTTCGGAGGCGGCAAGGGAGGACAGGGATGCTTCGTCAGGCAGTGGGGCCGCGTCCGGCAGTAGGGCTTCGTCCGGCATTGGGGCTACTCGCATCCGCATTTCTGCTGTCGGCCTGCGTGCTTGGGCCGCAGCCCGGCGCCGCACCGCCCGGGCAGCTCACCGTGGCACCGCCGCTGGCCCAGCCGCAAGGGCCGCGGCGTATCGCCCTGCTGCTGCCGCTGAGCGGGCCGAACGCCGGCGTGGCCGCCACCATGCAGCAATCGGCCAGCCTGGCCGCCACCTCGCCAGGCACGCCGCCGCTGGACATACGCGACACCGGCGGCGATCCCGCACGCGCGGCCGCCGCGGCGCAGGCGGCGATCGCCGCGGGCGACACGCTTATCCTCGGCCCGCTGACCGCGGAGGAGACGCAGGCGGTGGCCACCGTGGCCGTGCCGGCCAACATCCCAGTGCTGTCGTTCAGCAGCGACCCGAACGTGGCCGCCCCCGGCGTGTGGGTGCTGGGCGTGACCGCAGACCAGCAGATGCGCCGCCTGGTCGCGGCCGCGCGGGCGGAGGGGCGCCAGCATCTGGCCGCCCTGCTGCCGGAGGGCGCGTTCGGCGACGCGCTGCAGACCGCCCTGGTGGATGCCGCAAACCAGGCCGGGTTCGAGCCCCCCAACGTGCAGCGCGGCGGCGGCGATTCGGGCAGTGCCGACGCGGCGCTGAAGACGCTGACCGACTACGAGAGCCGGCGCGGCGAGGTGGAGCAGCGCATACGCGCGATGCGCGACAGCACGGACCCCGCATCCCGCCAGCAGGCCGCCGTGCTGGCAGCCCAGCCCTCGGCACCGCCGCCGTTCGACACCCTTCTTCTGGCCGCCAACGGTGACGCGCTGCGCCGCCTGGCCGACAGACTGGGGGAATACGACGTGATCGCGCCGCAGGTGCGGCTGCTGGGTCCGGCGTTCTGGGCGGGGACCGCATCGCATCTGCACAAGCTGGCGGGCGGCTGGTACGCGGTGCCGGACCCCACGCAGCGCAGCGGCTTCATCGGTGCGTTCCAGGGCAAGTACGGTTTCGCACCGCCGGCGATCGCGGACATCGCCTTCGACGCGACGCTGATCGGGCGCTCCCTGGCGCAGGACAACGACTTTTCGACGGGCGCGCTGACGAAGCAGGACGGGTTTTCCGGCGTGGACGGGGCGATCGTGCTGCTGCCGGACGGGCACGTGCGGCGGGCTCTGGCGATCTTCCAGATCGGCGCGAGCGGGGGGGCGAGCGTGGTCAGCCCAGCGCCTTCGGATTTGTCTTCGCCTGGGTCGTAGGTAAGGAAGAAAGGCCTTCTTTTTTGAAAAAAAGAAGCAAAAAACTTTTACTCCCTGTCGGCGACTTCCCGGAGAGGAC
>CAXTCL010000112.1:0-12162 GCA_964242035.1 uncultured Acetobacteraceae bacterium
CACTCATCGGGAAATCTCCTGGTTCGGCACGGATGTCTGCAACGCAAGCGCATGGAGCACGCCGCCCATGCGGCCGCCCAACGCAGAGAACACCATCTGGTGCTGCTGGATACGACTGCGGCCCCTGAAGCTCTCGCTGACGATACGTGCGGCGTAGTGATCGCCGTCGCCAGCCAGGTCCTCCACGCTCACCTCGGCGTCCGGCAAGGCGGTGCGTATCAGGGTCTCTATTTCGGCGGCCGACATCGCCATCTGGGTTCAGTCCTTCATCCACGAGGCGAAGAAGCGGTCATGGGCCTCATGCAGCACTGCTACCGATATGGTCACGCCATCGGGCAGTGTCAAACCATCTCCGCCGGCGCGGCCGATGACGCGGACGTCCAGCCCCGCCGCCACCGCCTCGCGCAGCAGCGTGGCCGGGTTGCGCGTGGCCAGCACGTAGCGCGCCTGGTCCTCGCCGAACCACCACGCATGCGGCGCCGGGCTCGCGGGTGCGGCCGCCAGCGTTGCGCCGACCGGGCCTGCCATCACCATTTCGGCCACCGCCACCAGCAGCCCGCCATCTGACAGATCGTGGCAGGCGCTGACCTCTCCGGTGCCGATGATCCGCCGCACGAAGTCCCCGGTGCGGCGCTCGTCGGACAGATCCACCGGCGGCGGCGCGCCCTCTTCCCGGCGCGCGATTTCGCGCAACCATAGCGACTGGCCGAGATGGCCTTCCGTGCGGCCGACGAGCACCAGCGTGTCGCCCTCGGTCAGCGCCAAACCCATCGAGGCGGCCGCGTCATCAAGCACGCCCAGCCCGCCAATCGCCGGCGTGGGCAGGATCGCCGTCCCTTGCGTCTCGTTGTACAGGCTGACGTTGCCGCTCACGATCGGGAAGTCCAGCGCGCGGCAGGCATCGCCCATGCCCTGCACGGCGGCCACGAACTGGCCCATGATCTCCGGCTTCTCAGGGTTGCCAAAATTGAGGTTGTCCGTCACCGCCAGCGGCCTTGCACCGGTCGCCGTAATGTTGCGCCACGCTTCCGCCACCGCCTGCGCGCCGCCCATCCGCGGGTCGGCCGCACAATACCGCGGCGTGCAATCGGTAGTCAGCGCCAGCGCGCGCCGGCTTCCCTCCAGCCTTACAATGGCCGCATCCGCCGCACCAGGCCGGCGCACCGTTTGGCCGCCGATCGTGCTGTCGTACTGGTCGGTGATCCAGGCGCGGCTGCACAGATCAGGGCACGCGATCAGCATCAGCAGCGCTGCCTCGATCCCCACCGGATCGGCCACTTCGCCGAGCGGCGCCGGCACCGGCGGCTCCGTGTAAGGGCGTCTGTAAGACGGCGCCAGTTCAGCCAGCGGTTCCAGCGGAATGTCGGCTTCCACCCGCCCCTGATGACGTATGACGATGTGCCCGGTATCGGTCAGGTGGCCGATGACGGCGAAATCCAGCTCCCACTTCTCGAAGATGGCGCGTGCCATCTCCTGCCGGTCCGGCCGCAACACCATCAGCATGCGCTCCTGGCTCTCCGACAGCATCATCTCGTAGGCCGTCATCCCCGTCTCGCGCTGCGGGCAGGCATCCAGGTCCAGCTCTATGCCAACGTCCCCCTTGCCAGCCATCTCGACGGACGAGCTGGTAAGCCCAGCCGCCCCCATGTCCTGTATGGCCACAATCGCGTCGGTCGCCATCAGCTCCAGGCACGCCTCGATCAGCAGCTTCTCGGTAAACGGGTCGCCCACCTGCACCGTCGGCCGCTTGCTCTCGGCATCTGCGCCGAACTCGGCGGAGGCCATGGTGGCGCCATGTATGCCGTCCCGCCCCGTCCGGCTACCCACGTACACCACCGGATTGCCCACGCCGGCCGCAGCACTCAGGAAGATGCGGTCCTGCCGCGCGATGCCCACCGTCATCGCGTTCACCAGCGGGTTGCCGTCATAGGCGGCATGGAAGTTCACCTCCCCGCCCACGGTCGGCACGCCCACGCAATTGCCATACCCGCCGATGCCACGCACCACGCCATCCACCACGCGTTTCGTCGCCGGATGCTCCGGCCGTCCGAACCGCAGCGCGTTCAGATTGGCAATCGGCCGCGCGCCCATGGTGAACACGTCGCGCAATATCCCACCCACGCCCGTGGCCGCGCCCTGGTATGGCTCGATGAAACTCGGGTGGTTGTGCGACTCCATCTTGAAGATCGCCGCCAGCCCCTCGCCGATGTCCACCACGCCGGCATTCTCGCCAGGCCCGTGGATCACCCACGGCGCCGTCGTCGGCAACTCGCGCAGCCATACGCGGCTGGATTTGTAGCTGCAATGCTCGGACCACATCACCGAGAAGATGCCGAGTTCGGTCAGCGTCGGCGCGCGGCCCATGATGGAGAGGACGCGGCCGTATTCCTCAGCGTTCAGGCCAAAGGATTTGGCGAGTGCGGCATCTACGGGAGCATTCATGCGCGCTACGCCGCCAGCGCGTGCACGAGGCCGTCGAACAACGGCCGACCGTCGGTCCCACCCATCAGCGGATCGACCAGGTCCTCCGGATGCGGCATCAGCCCCAGCACCCGCAGGTTCTCGCTGTACACCCCTGCGATCGCGTTCAGGCTGCCGTTCATGTTCGCCGCAGCAATCGCCTCGCCGGAAGCCGACACGTAGCGGAATGCCACCCGCCCCTCGCCCTCCAGCATCGCCACCGTCTCGGGTGCCGCAAAGTAATTGCCGTCCCCATGCGCCATCGGCGCGCGGAACACCTGGCCCTGCGCATACTCACGCGTGAACGCTGTGCCGGCACGCTCCACCCGCAGATGGCAGTCCCGGCTGATGAAACGCAGCCCGGCGTTGCGCAGCAGCGCGCCGGGCAGCAGCCCAGCCTCGGTCAATATCTGAAACCCGTTGCAAATTCCGAGTATATGCCCGCCGCGCAACGCGAACGCCCGCAGCGCCGGCATGATCGGCGACTGCGCCGCCATGGCGCCGCACCGCAGGTAATCGCCATGGCTGAAGCCGCCAGGCAGCACCGCCAGGTCCACATCCCCCAGCTCGGTCTCCCGATGCCACACCAGCCGCGGCGCCTGCCCAGCCGCCTGCCCCAGCGCGATAGCCACGTCCCGCTCCCGGTTGGTCCCGGGGAAAATAACCAGCGCCGCCTTCACAAATGCCCATCCAGCCAGCCCCCGACAGGGAGCAAAAGTTTTCGATCCTTTTTTCAAAAAAGGACTGCTTGCCTTACCTACCACGCCGTCCGCGTCGCCGCGCCCTACAACATCGGCAGCGCAGCCGGCCGCCTCCCGCGCGGGAAAGCACCATCCAGCAATGCCAGTTCCGCCTCCGTCAGCCTTAGCCCGCCGGCACCGGCGTTCTCCTCCACATGCGCGATGGAGGACGCTTTGGGTATCACGAACACACGCTCTTCGCGCAACAGGAACTGCAGGGCAACCTGGCGCGGCGTGGCCCCATGTGCGTCCGCCACACGCTGCAACACCAAGCCGCCGGCCGACCCAGGCGCCGGAAATTCGCCGCTGCCGAACGGGCTGTAGGCCACCACACTCACCCCGTGGGCCTCGCACCAGGGCAGCACGTCATGCTCGATCGCGCGCTCCTGCAGGTGATACAGCACCTGGTTGCACGCAATCCTGCCGCCGCCGCTGACCCGCTCGGCCGCCGCCAGGCCGTCCGCGTCGAAATTGCTCAGGCCCCAGGAGCGGATCTTGCCTTGCTGCACCAGCCACTCGAACGCACCTATCGTGTCCTCCAGCCGGTATCGCCCGGGCCAGTGCAGCAGGTAGCAATCCAGATGGTCCGTGCGCAGCCGTGCCAGCGAACGCTCGCAGGCTGCGATCGTGCCGGTGCGCGACGCGTTGGACGGCAGCACCTTGGAGACCAGGAACACCCGCTCGCGCCGGCCGGCTATCGCCTCGGCCACGATCGCCTCGGCGCCCTCGTACATCTCGGCGGTGTCGATATGCGTCATGCCAAGATCGAGCCCGCGCTGCAGGGCACGCACCGCACGCCCGGTTCCGGTGCTGATCTGCCAGGTGCCTTGACCGATCGCGGCCACGCTGGCGCGCTGGGGGCCGAAGGGGCGGTGTTCCATCTGGATGCTCCCGAAGTAAGGAAGGAAGGCCTTCTTTTTTGGAAAAAAGAAGCAAAAAACTTTTGTCCTCCCGCCTGCACCACGGCCCGCGCTGGTTCTGCCAATACGCGCTTTTGCAGGACCGGAACGGTATTGATGCAGGCGGGGCTTCTTTTCTTCAAGAAAGAAGGCCTTTCTTACTTCACTCCGAAGCCACCGCCACCCCCCGCATGGGCGCCGCCACATGCGCCTCCGCCACATGCCGCCGCGCCAGCACCAGGTAGAACGCCGGCACCACGAACAGCGTGAACAGCGTCCCGATCGCCAACCCGGACGCGATCACCAGACCCATGGAGAACCGCGCCGCCGCACCCGCACCCGTCGCGAACACCAGCGGCGCCACGCCAAGCACCATCGCCGCCGTCGTCATCAGGATCGGCCGCAGGCGCAGCAGCGCCGCGTGTTCGATGGACTCGCGCTTCGTCCGCCCCAGCGCCTGCTGCTCGTTGGCGACCTCCACCATCAGGATGCCGTGCTTGCTGATCAGCCCCATCAGCGTCACCAGCCCCACTTCGGAATAGATGTTCAGCGTGGCGCCGTGCACGCCGAAATAGATGAACAGCAGCGCGCCGCCCAGCGACATCGGCACCGAAATCAGGATGATCAGCGGATCGCGGAAGCTGCCGAACAACGCCGCCAGCGACAGGTAGATCACCACCACGGCGAAGCCGAACGTGGCGGCGAACCCTGACGATTCCTGCACAAACTGGCGCAACGGCCCGCTGGTGTCGGTCGCGTAGTCGGGAGGCAGCACGCGCGCGGCTACCGCGTCCAGCGCCCGCATCGCGTCGCCCTGCGTCACGCCCGGCAGCGGCACGCCGGTCAGGCTCGCCGAGTTCATCTGCTGGAAGTGGCTGATGTTCTCCGGCACTGTTGTCATCTCGATATGCGCCACCGCGGAAAGCGGGATGGGCACCCCGCCCACATTGGCGATCGTGAAGGATTGCAACTGGTCCGCGTTCAGACGGCTGGCGCGCATCACCTGCGGGATGACCTTGTAGGATCGGCCAGCAAGATCGAAGTAATTCACGTAGCCGCCGCTGAGCAGCGTGTTCAGCACGCCGCCCACCTGCGTCATGTCCAGCCCGAGGGCGGCCACCTTGTTACGGTCGAGTACGATGGTCGCTTGCGGAAGGTCGATCTTCAGGTCGCGGTCGATGAACGCGAACAGCCCGGTCTTCTGCGCCGCTTCCAGGAAGCGCCTGGACACACCGTCCAGTTCGCTGAACGGCCGCGTGGTCTTGATGACGTAGCCGATCGGCAGTTCGCCGAAACTCCCAGGCAGCGGCGCGGGTTGGAACACCGCCAGGTTCTCACCCGCGACGTTCGCCAGTTTCTGCTGCAGATCCGCCATCACCTGTGTGGAGGAACGCGTCCTCTGTGAAAACGGCTTCAGTTCGATGCCGCCGCCCGACTGTCCCGGCTGGTCGAACAGGTAGGACGCCTTGAACTCAGGCAACGATTTCTCGATCGCGATGACCTGCTTTTCATATAGCCTGAGCTGGTCGATGCCCGCGGTAGGCGACACCGACCCGCCCATCTCGAGGAACCCGCGATCCTCCTGCGGCGCCAGCTCGGTGGTCGATCCGGCATAGAGGAAGTAGCTGCCGACAAATATCCCGAGCCCGAACAGCACCATGAGGGGCCGCAGCGTCAGCGCCAGCCGCAGTGCAGGACGATACGCGCGCTGCAACGGCCCAAGCGTGCCGCGCCGCTCGGGCACACGCGGTGCGCGCAGCAGGAACCGGCACATCATCGGTGACAGCGTGAGCGCCAGCACCGCCGACACCGTCACGCTGCCGACAAGCGTCAGCGCGAACTCGCGGAACAATGCGCCGGTCAGCCCGCTGCGCAACGCGATCGGCACGTACACCGCAATCAGCACCACCGTCATCGCCACGATCGGCCCCGCCAGGCTGCGCGCCGAGCGCATGGCGGCCTCCAGCGGTGTGGCCCCTTCGGACATCTCGCGGCTGACGTTCTCCACCACGATGATCGCGTCGTCCACCACCAGGCCGGTGGCCAGCACCAGCGCCAGAAGCGTGAGCAGATTGATCGAGAAGCCGAACAGCCAGAGTATGGCGAACGTGCCGACCAGCGACAGCGGGATGGTGATCACCGGTATCATCGAGGCACGTGCAGACCGCAGGAACGCGAACACCACGACGGCCACGATCGCCAGGCTTTCCAACAGCGTCTTCACCACTTCGCTGATGGATTGCCGCACGTTCGCGGTGACGTCGTTGGCGATGTCGGCATGCAGGCCCTGCGGCAGGTCGGCCTTCAGCGCCTCGAACTTGGTGCGCACGCGATCCACCAGGTCCAGCACGTTTGCCGTCGGCACTGCTTCCACGTCGATCAATATGGTGGGCTTGCCGCTGAACAGCAGCGCCTGCTGGTAGTTGTCCGACCCCAGCTCCACCGTCGCCAAATCACCCAGCCGCGTGATGGCGCCGTTGGATTGCTTGATGACCAGGTTACGGAACTCCGGCAGCGTGTGCACGCCGGTGGTGATACCGATCGGCATCTGCACCATCTGGCCGGTCGTGGAACCGGCGGCCGACGTGAAGTTGTTCGCCGCCATCGCGGCGGAGACATCCGCTGCGGTCAGATTATGCGCTGCCAGCTTCACCGGATCGAGCCAGGCGCGCACGGCAAAGTTCTGCGCGCCCCACACCTGCGCCACCTGCACGCCGGGTGTCGCCTGTATCTGCGGCTGCACCACGCGTGTCAGGTAATCGGTGATCTGCGCCGGCGTCATGATGTCGCTGGTGAACGCCAGTATCAGCGTGCCGCCCTGCCCGCCCGTCTGCAGATGCACCGTCGGCGTCTGCGACTCGCGCGGCAACTGGTCATGCACCGCGCTGAGCTGCGTCTGTATCTCGGTAAGTGCCTTGTCCGGATCCTGGTTCAGCCGCAAATGCGCGGTGATCGTGCTGTCACCCGTCATGCTCGTGCTGGTCAGGTAGTCGATCCCGTCCACCTGCGCGATCGCGTTCTCGATCGGCGTGGTGATGAACCCCGCCATGGTGCCAGCGTCCGCGCCGTAATACGTCGTCTCCACCTGGATCAGTGCGTTCACCGTCTTCGGGAATTGCCTAACCGGTAACACCCGTTCGGAGCCCAGGCCGATCAGCAGGATGAACACGCTGACGACGACGGACAGGACGGGGCGCAGGATGAACATGTCTGTCAGGCGCATGGGGGGGCTCCTTCAAGCAAGCAAGGCCTTCTTTTTTGAAAAAAAGAAGCAAAAAACTTTTGTCCCCGCGCCTGCAAAACGGCATCGCGCGATTCTGCAAGTGCCTGCACTGGCAAAACCAGACCTCGCCCGAATGCAGCCGTCAGGAGCAAAAGTTTTTTGCTTCTTTTTTGCAAAAAAGAAGGCCTTGCTTTCTTCACTTACTCCTCCGCCGGATGCGGCCGAGGATCATCAGACGGCAGCACGCTATTATTCACCACCACCTGCGACCCCTGGCGCAGCTTGATCTGCCCCGCCGTCACCACCGTGGCGCCATCGGCAAGTCCCGCCGTCACCGCCACCTGATCACCACGCGTGGGGCCCGTGCGGACCACCGCCTGGTGCGCCACCCCGTGCTCCACAACATAGACCAGGCTGCCGTAGGGATTATACACGATCGCCGCGTTCGGCAGCGTGACGTAATGGTGCACGGCGCCAGTGCGCAGCTCCACGCTGGCAAACATCCCTGGCACAAGCGCGTGGTCCGCGTTGCTGAGCGTGGCGCGCACCTGAGCCATGCGGCTGTTCGCATCCAGCTTCGGGCTGATCGCCGTGATGCGCCCGGCAAAGTCCCGGTCAGGATAGGCATCCACGTGCAGCACCGCAGTCTCGCCGATATTCACCTGCGCCAGCGCCTGCTGCGGCACGTAGAAATCGACATACAGCGTGTCGAGCGCCTGCAGCGTCACCACCGTCGTGCCAGCCGGCAAGTACTGCCCCTGGTCCACCATGCGCAGCCCCAGCCGCCCGGCAAACGGCGCGCGCACGATCTTCTCGGCGGCCAGCGCCTGCGCCTGGCTCACCTGCGCGCGCGCGGATCGCAGATGGCTGTCATCGGCGTCGATGCTCGCCTGGCTCACCGCCTGCGCGCGGAACTGCTTGGTGTCACGCGCCAGGTTCGCTGCCGCCAGGTCCGCCGCCGCCTGCAGATCCGCCAGGTGCGCCGCATCGTCATTCGGCCGCAGCCGCAGCAGCACGGTGCCGGCCGCCACGTCGTGCCCGGAATCGAACTCCACGCTGTCCACAACACCGGATAGCTCGCTCGCCAGGTCCGCGCCGCGCACCGCGCGCACGGTTCCCACCGCCTGCAGCGTGTCCTGCCAGTCGGAAACGCGCGCGACGATCGTGCTGACGGTGGCGGCTGGTTCCTGCGCGTGCGCGGGGGTCACCATGAGCAAGGCAAGGAAGAAAGGCCTTCTTTTCTGAAGAAAAGAAGCAAAAGACTTTTGCTCCGCTGTCGCGCACCTGTCCTGTGAGTCCGCGACAGCCGGAACAAAAGTTTTTTGGTTCTTTTTTTCAAAAAAGAACTGCTTGCTTGCTTTCTTCATGGCAGCAAAGACCTCAACAGTTTCTCAGGGGCAGGCGGAAGATCGTCCCGGTGCCACCAGCCGCCGCCCAGCGCCACGTAAAGCGCCACCGTGTCCGTGTAGCGCGCCGCCTGCGCCCGTATCAGCCCGATCACCGCGTTCTGGTACTGCGTCTGGGACGTCAGCACCGTCAGGTAAGCCACCCCGCCCGCGCCATACTGCAGCCGCGCCAAACTCAGGCTGCGCGCCGAAGCCTGCTCGGCCGCCTCGTTGGCCGCAAGCGCCCGCGCGTCGCCCTCGAGCGCCGTCAGCACGTCCGCCACGTTCTGGAACGCGCCCACCACCACCGCGCGGTAGTTGGCCGCCGCAGACCGCGCCGCCGCATATGCCGCACGCTGCTGGTGCAGAAGCGTGCCGCCTTCGAATACCGGCGCCAGCGCCTGGGTGATGATCGTGTAGATGCCGTTGCCTGGCGTGAACAGGTCGCCGATCTTCGCCGGCGCGCTGCCCAGCGCGCCTTGCAGCGTGAACTGCGGCAGGCGGTTGGCGATGGCCACCCCTACCTGCGCAGTCGCCTGGTGGAGCTGCTCGGCCGCCGCCCTGATGTCCGGCCGCTGATCCACCAGGCGCGACGGCACGCTCACCGGCAAGGCGCCAGGCAGCTTGAGGTCCTCCAATCGCAGGCTCGGCAGGTCGGCATCCTCCGGCACCCGGCCGAGATAGTCCGCCAATTGGTCACGCGCCTGCTGCAACTGCGTCTGCAGCGGCACCACCAGCGCCTGGGTGTTGGCGAGCTGGGCCTCCTGCGTCGCCACGTCCGTCCCCGTAGCGCCGCCGAGCTGGAACTGGCTACGCACCGTGGTCAGCAGGTGCTGCTCGGCATCCACCAGATCCTGCTCGGCGGCGATCTGCGCCCGCAGCGAGGCCGCGTTGATCGCCGCCGTCGCCGTGTTGGCGGCCAGCATGTTGGTGGCCCCTTCCAGCTGGAAGCGCTGCACCTGTGCCGCCGCGGCCGACGCCTCCACAGTGCGCCGTACCTGGCCCCACACATCGAAGGTGTACGAGATGTTCAATTGGCCCTGGTAAAAGCCGAAACTTTCGCTGACCGCCTGCGGCCCCACCAGGCCGGCCTCGGCACCGCTCACCTTCTCCCGCGTGCGCGTCAACTGGGCGGAGACGGTGGGGAAGAACGCGCCCTGCTGCGCGATCGTGTTCTCCTGCGCCTGGCGCAACGTCTCGGCCGTGGCTTCCAGCGTCGGGTTCTGCCGGATCGCCGCCGTTACCAGCCGCGTCAGCGCGGGCGAATGGAACAGGCTCCACCAATCGCCAGGCACGTCGCCGCCCGGCTCGAACACCTGGTTCGCGCCGGCGCGGGCGGCCACGCCGCCCGTGCTGCCGGGCAGGGCCGCCTCGGTAAACCGGTCAGCCGCCGGCGGTGCCGGTTGCCTGTAGTTCGGCCCCACGGCGCACCCCGCCAGCACAGACCCCGCGGCAGCCAACAGCAGCCCCGAACGACGGGCTCCCGTTTTGGGATCATTAGATGGAATGACGCTCTCTCCCCGGCCGCAGACGGCCGCCGCCCATACCATCAGGTTCGCATCCGAACCAGATTGGCACGGTGGAGGCGGCCCTAAGATTGCGTAACGTGTTGCAGCAAGTCCCATGCAGGAACAGTTAGCAGCCGGCGTGCCAGGAACTAACTGTTTGACAAAACACGATATTTCTCTGCCCAGCACCGAATGCAGCAACATGGGTTGCAGTCGGCTACCAACATCTGGCGTGGCGCACCAACTTGCGGCGCCACGCAACCCCGCCGATCATGCAATTATGCATTCCGCCGCCTTGACCACCGTGCCGGCCGAACCAGGCTGGGTGCCCACTGCCTGGCGTGCAGCCTTTGCCGCCTGCCTGCTCCTGCCGCTCGCCCTGCTGCACGCCCGCGCCGTGGCGGAAATCCTGATCGCCGGCATCGACATCCTGTTTCTCGCCCGCTGCATCGCCGCGCGGCAGGCCGCCTGGCTGCGCCAGCCGTTCATGCAGGCTGCACTCGGCTGGTGGGTCTGGCTGTCGGTCTGCTCCGCGCTCGGCACCGGCGGGCTGCTGATGGGCCTGCTCGCCATACGCCTGCCGGTGCTCGCGATGGCGCTCGGAACCTGGGTGCTCGCCGGCGACACGCCACGCGGCGCCGCGGTCCGGCACGCCGCCTGGATCGTGCTCGCCGTCGCATTCTGCTGGATCGCCCTGGAAGCCTGGCAGCAGTACTTGTTCGGCACCAACCTGTTCGGCCAGCCGCGCTGGCCGGATGGCGCGCTCACCGGACCTTTCGGAAAGCCGCGCGCCGGGCCAGCCTTCATCCTGCTGTTCTTCCCGGCGCTGCTCCCCTGGCTGGCCCGCCTGGCAGCCAGGCCCGGCCCCGGTCCGCGGCTTGCCGCCATGGGCCTGGCCATGCTCGCCGCCCTGACGATGGTGCTCATCGGACAGCGCATGCCCACCGCGCTCATGCTCCTGGGACTGGCCACGACGGCTTTGCTCGTGCCGCGCCTGCGCCTGGCGATGGCCGCGGCCGTCGCCGCCGGCGCCGCACTTGTCGCCGCCCTGCCCTGGGTCTCACCGGCCGCCGCCGCCAAGCTGGTCCAGGAAACCACCCTGCAGATGAGCCATTTCGGCCAAAGCGACTACGGCCTGATCTTCACCCGGGCGATCACAGTCGGCGAGCTTCACCCCTGGCTGGGCCTGGGCTTCGACGGCTTCCGCCGCGGCTGCCACGAGGCCGCGAGCATGCATGGCATCGCCTGGCTCGGCATACCCACTGCCGGCCTCAACGGCGGCCCGGCCGCCTGCAACTTCCACCCGCACAACTACTATCTCGAGGCGCTGGACAATGCCGGCCTGCCCGGCCTCCTCCTGTTCACGCTCATGGTGGCTGCCGCCGTGGCGCGGCTGAGCCAAGGCTTCCAGAACCGGCTCTCTCCCCTGCGCTCCGGCCTGCTCGTAGGCGCCGTGGTGGCCCTGTGGCCCGTCGCGTCCACCTCCGCGCTCACCTCCATGCCGAACGGCGGCTGGGTGTTCCTGCTGCTCGGGCTGGGCTTCGCCGCCGCCCACGCGACCGACATCGGGGAACAACGGGCGGCAAATATCGTTTGATCAACCTGTGAACATCTGGACAGGCCGATGAGCGACGAGACGACCTTCGACCACGGCTTCATTCGCGCCTGGGCCGAAGCACGCGACGGCCGCCCGGCCTTTGTGGAAGGCCGTCTGACGCCAGCCGGAAACCCGCTGCTACGGTTTGATTTCGGCACGCCCGAGCCGGGATTGCGTGAGATTGCCTGGGACGAGTTCTTCGCGGTGTTCGAGACCGAGAAGCTGGCGCTGGATTTCCGGGAGTTTCCTGGCCAGCTTAGCCGGTTTTACAAGCTGGTGCCGCGGCTGGGGGAGTAAGCAAGGCCTTCTTTTTTGAAAAAAAGAAGCAAAAAACTTTTGTCTCTCCGCCT
>CAXTCL010000113.1:0-12161 GCA_964242035.1 uncultured Acetobacteraceae bacterium
CCGTTCGAGGGCAACTACTCGAGCTGGCTGGAACAGAAACGCAAGCGGCTGCAGCAGGAAGAAAAGGAAGAGAGCTCGCGTCAGCGTGCACTCGCCGGCGAGCTGGAGTGGATACGCGCCAGCCCGAAAGCGCGCCAGACCAAGAGCAAGGCGCGTATTGCCAAATACGAGGAGATGCAGGCCAAATCGGCAGAGTTGGCGACGAGCACGGCGGAGATCGTTATCGCGCCGCCGCCGCGCCTGGGCGGCACGGTGATCGTGGCGGACCAGTTGCGCAAGGCGTATGGCAACCGCCTGCTGATCGACGATTTGAACTTCAAGCTGCCGCCTGGTGGAATCGTCGGTGTGATCGGGCCGAACGGCGCAGGCAAGACCACGCTGTTCCGCATGATCACCGGGCAGGATAAACCCGACGCCGGTGACCTGAAGATCGGCGACACCGTCAAGCTCGGCTACGTGGACCAGAGCCGCGACGACCTCGACGGCGAGAAGACCGTCTGGGAGGAGATCAGCGGCGGCACGGACGTGATCTACATAGGCAAGCGCGCGGTGCCGTCGCGCGCCTATGTCGGCGCCTTCAACTTTAAGGGCAGCGACCAGCAGAAGCGGGTGGGCATACTCTCGGGCGGCGAGCGCAACCGGGTGCATTTGGCCAAGATGCTGAAGAAGGAGAGCAACGTCATCCTGCTCGACGAGCCGACCAACGACCTCGACGTGGACACGCTGCGCGCGCTGGAAGAGGCGATCGCCGAGTTCGCCGGCTGCTGCGTCATCATCAGCCATGACCGCTGGTTTCTCGATCGCCTGGCGACGCACATATTGGCGTTCGAGGGCGACAGCCACGTCGAGTGGTTCGAGGGTAATTTCCAGGCCTACGAAGAGGACAAGCGACGCCGTCTTGGTGCTGATGCTACCGAGCCGCATCGGATCAAGTATCGGCCGCTTGCCAGGTAGGCAAGCAAGCAGTCCTTTTTTGGAAAAAAGGACCAAAAAACTTTTGCTCCCTGTCGGCGGCTGGTGGAAAAGTCCGCGACAGCGGAGCAAAAGTCTTTTGCTTCTTTTCTTCAGAAAAGATGGCCTTCCTTCCTTTCCGCCAGCCTCACCATGCCGCTGATCCAAACCGCCCGGCTCCATCTGGAACCCGTCAGCGGCCAAGACCTGGAGCCCCTGATCGCCCTGAAAGCCGACCCCCTGGTGTACGGCCAAATGCTGGGCGGCGTACGCAGCGCGTGGCAAGTAGTCGACGAGCTCGCAGAGGACCGCGCGTTCTGGTCCGACCACCAGATCGGCATGTTCTCCATACGGGAGCAAGGTATTTTCCAAGGTACCACCGGCATACATGACCGGCCGGATGGCCGCGGCCTGGCGCTACGCTTCGCCGTGTGGCCAGAAGCCCGCGGTCGCGGCCTGGCGCGCGAAGCCGCCTCGGCCGCGTTGCGCTACGCGCAGGACCGTATCGGCGTGCCGCGCGTCATCGCCGTGGCACGGGCGGAAAATTTCGGCTCGCGCATGGTGCTGGGCTCGATCGGCATGCGCGAGTGCGATGTGTTTCTGCGCGATGGGCATATGATGTTGGTTTATGAGAGTGTGACTGGGTAAGGAAGAAAGGAAAAAGAAGCAAAAAACTTTCACTACTGACGGTGCTCAACCGAGCGCGTCGCACAAACGGCAGCCGGCTGCTGCACGTTTATTGCTTCTTTTTTCAAAAAAGAAGGCCTTTCTTCCTACAAGAACACCGCCACATTCTGCTGCGCGCTGACCAGCGCCCGCCCATCCTCGCCCCATACTACCATCTGCTGGCTCGAATACCCGTCCAGCACAGAATCCGCCCGCGTGCTGATCAGATGCCACGCGCCCGAGCCGGGCAGGCCCACGATGTTCACTGCCCAATTCACCGTGCTGATCGGCGCCCGGCGCGGGAACATCGCGAACGCGGCCGGCGGCGGCGCGTCGGCCAACGCGAGGAGTGCCACAAACGGATCGACCTCGCCGGGTTCGCGGTGGCGCACCCACAGCAGGAACTCCGGCACCGCCGCCCCGCTTAACGGTCTATGTTGTCCTGCCGACAGCACGTCGAAATGTCCGAAGAAATCCGGCCGTGGTCCTGCATCGTCAAACAGGCTTTCACATTCTGTGGGTGTCGCGCATTGCGGCATGGGCAACGCCAGATAGGAAAGCTCGCTCTCCCGCGCCGTGCCGAACGTCAGCACCGCGCGAACCGCCAGCCCGGTCTCCGCCACGACATCCACGCCGACCACCGCCACGGACTTGCCTCTTCGCAACAGGCTCGGCACCACCAGCAACCGTCCCGACGCTGGTCCGGCAAACGTAAAATGTGCGGTGCGCAGAAGCGGCAGATCCGCAAACCGTAGCCGTGCCGCTTCCAGGCAGAATCCGGCCGACATGCCGCCATACAGGGTCCGTCCTTGCAGCCAGTCGGGCGTCGCTTCAATCGCGTATCCCTCGCCGGACGGCGCCATCGTGTTCAGCAATGCGGAAAGGGAAGGCATCGGTCATCCTACGCGAAACGCTGGCTGCCAAGACGGCACGGACGTGCCAGGCTACCTGCTTGCCACAGCCCGCCGCTGCGCAGAAGAGGCGTGCATACGCAGCTCGCGCCACTCCTGGAGGTCGTCAAATGAACGCCACTCGCCCACTGCTCGCAGCCGTCGCAGCCCTCGCCTTGAACACCCAGGCGATTGCGCAATCCGCACCTGCCGCCACCACGGACCAGGCCGCCATCGCGCAGGTTCTGCAAACCAGCGCCGCGGACTGGTCGCAGGGCAACCTGTCCGCCTTCATGCGAAGCTACGAGAATGCGCCTGAGACCGCCTTTGTCACGCGGCAGGGCCTGATCAAGGGCTACGACGCGCTGCAAAGCCATTACGCCGCAAACTACGCATCAGGCACCGGCAAGATGGGGCAGCTTGCCCTCACCCTCCTGGACGACCGGCCGCTTTCCGCAGACTACGCGCTTGTCACCGGCCGTTTCGCGCTCAGCCGCCCCGCTGCAGACGGCGGCAATGCTTCGGGGATATTCACGCTGCTTATGCATCGGACTGTGCAGGGCTGGCGTATCGCTTACGATCATACGTCGTAAGGCAAGCAGTCCTTTTTTGAAAAAAAGGACCAAAAAACCTTTGCTTCCCCGCCTGCACGAAGTGGCGCTCTGGTTCTGCCGACTCGCGTTTCGGCAGAACCAGTTGACGCCCGAGTATCAGGGGCAAACCTCTATTTCTGCACAGCCCACATCCGAGATGCGGCTGGAGTGTCCTTCCGGCGCGCGTTCAGAGCCCGGAGCGTCGTGCAAGCAGCACGCCGGCGCCTGACACACGCGCGTCAGATGGCCGTCCCAGGCGCAGGGTCAGCCCGCATTGTCGAGTTGCCGCTGCAGCGCGCTCAACAGCTCCGGAATTGAATCACCATGACGCGACAGGAAACTCGCGTAATCGCTACGCTGCGTCAGCCGCAGGCTCGTCCCCTCCGCCACCACGTCCACCACCTTCATCGACCCGCCGGCGTTCTCCACAACCCATTGCACGTTCACCGTCGGCTGGTTCGGCCGTGCGATCGACGTGCCCACCAGCGTGTTGTCACCCTGCGGGCTCTCGCCATGCATCACGTAGCTCACGCCCGAATACTCGCCCAGATGCCCCGCAATGTTGTTCAGCAGCACCCGGTGGAAGATCGTGTTGTACTGCGCCTGCTGCTCCGGCGTCGCCGTGCTCCAGTAGCGTCCGAGGCAGAAGCGCGCGATGCGCGGCACGTCCACGTTCCTGTCTATCACCGGCCCCAGCGCGGCCTTCTTGGTGGCGTAAGGCTGCGGACCATTCACGATACCTACCAGCGCGTCGGCAAAGCCGCGCACGAACCCGGCGGCCTGGCTGCTCTGCGCCCAGGCCGGCACCAGCGCGCTCGTCGCCATCAGGAAGGCCGCAGCGCCCGACAGCACCAGGAAGCTGCGTCGCGTTGTCATCATCGGCATGGACGGACTCCAAAAATCAGAGCTGAAAGATCGAACGAGGAAGCAGTTCTTTTTTGAAGAAAAGACCAAAAACTTTTGTCTCCGTGAGGTGCGTGTCGCCGAAGCGCCTACCTCAGCGTTCGCGCGACAGCGGACCAAAAGCTTTTTGCTTCTTTTCCTCGAAAAAGAGGGCCTTGCTTCCTTCTGTCACTGCGCCACCCAAGCCGGCGCCGTCTCCGCCTTGTCGTGCCGCGACGCTTCGATCTGGCTTTCCAGGTTCTGCCGATACAGGCTGCGGAACGTCGCGTACGGGTCCAGCGCGCCTTTCTTCACCGTGTCCAGATCCGTCAGGTGCCTGGACCGCACGTCCAGCAGCGCTATGCCGTAGCGTGCCCAGTTGAACGTCTTCAGCCCGTAGCCGTGCGGCACGTAGGAGAACGGATCCAGCGCACTGTCGATGCCGAACCCCGTCGCGTCGCGCGGGCTGCTCGGCCCAAGCAGCGGCAGATACAGGTACGGCCCGCTCGGCACGCCCCAGAGCGCCAGTGTCACGGCGAAGCTCGTGGTATGCGCCGGATATCCCAGGCCGCTCGCCACGTCGAACACGCCCAGACCGCCGGCGGTCGAATTGATGAGGAAGCGCATGAAGGTGTCGCCGGCGTAGCGCGGGTTGGCCTGGCTCACGTCGTCGGCGAACAGCACCGGGCTGGAGAGGTTGGCCAGCACGTTGTGCACGCCGGTACGCACCGGTGCCGGCACCACATAGACGTAGCCCTCGGCGGCCGGCTTGAAGGAGTAGCGGTCGATCGCGTCGCTGACCCTGTAGGAGAACCGGTTCGCCGGCTCGTAGGGATCGTTCGTCTGCTCGAAATCCGCCGTCGCCTCCTTGTCGCTCGCCGGCGGCCTCGTGGCGCACCCCGATACCCCGAGTGCAGCCGTGACCAACAGAAGCGCCAAACGTTTAGGCATGGGAAATCCTCGACCGGTTAGCCCAAGACTGGCGGCTGGCGCCCACGGCACGAGACACTAGTCGGTTCCGGGTATGTAGCATCTGACGCAGGCGAGGCAACGCGTCGCCTCCCTGGGGGGTTCCGGCCACGCACACAAACCCTTGCAGTCTGCCCCGCCAAGGCTTCATGAAACACCCATGGACATGATGCCTGCACAACCGCCGTCCCACACGCTGGAGCGCTGGCTCACCGGCCCGCGCTTCGCACGATTGCCGGCGCGCACGGCCAGGGATGCGGCGCCCGCGCTCAGCTTCGAGTTCTTCCCGCCCAAGACAGAGGCGCTCGAGGCCCAGCTCTGGTCCTGCATACGCCGGCTCGAACCTTTGTGCCCGCGCTTCGTCTCGGTCACCTACGGCGCCGGCGGCAGCACCCAGGCGCGCACCCACGCCACCGTGGAGCGCATCGTGCGCGAGACCAGCCTCACCCCGGCCGCCCACCTCACCTGCGTCGGCGCCCCGCGCGGCGAGGTGGACGACGTGGCGCGCGCCTACTGGGATTCCGGCGTGCGCCACATCGTGGCCCTGCGCGGCGACGCGCCGAACATGGGCACCTACGAGCCCCATCCGGGCGGCTACGAATACGCGTCCGACCTGGTGGCCGGCCTGCGCCGCGTCGCCGATTTCGAGATCACGGTCGCCGCCTACCCCGAGACCCACCCGACCGCGCTGCACCCGGATTCGGACCTGGACAACCTCAAGCGCAAGCTGGACGCCGGCGCGGTACGCGCCATCACCCAGTATTTCTTCGATGCCGACGTGTTCCTGCGCTTCCTGGACCGCTGCCTGGCCGCCGGTATCACCGCGCCGATCGTGCCGGCCATCATGCCCGTCAGCAACTTCGCCCAGGCGCAGAAATTCAGCGCCGCCTGCGGGGCCTCCGTGCCGGACTGGATGATCAGCCTGTTCGAAGGCACCGACGCGGATCCCGAAACCCGCCGCGTGGTGGCCGCCGTGATCGCGGCCGAGCAGGTGCGCGTGCTGCAGGCGAACGGGGTGGACGAGTTCCATTTCATCACGCTGAACCGGCCTGATCTTACGTATTCTATCGCGCATGTTTTGGGGGTCAGGCCAGGGAAGTAAGCAAGCAGTCCTTTTTTGAAAAAAAAGGACCAAAAAACTTTTGCTCCCTGTCGGCGGCTGTTTCAGCACTCCCGGACAGGGACCGAAAGTTTTTTGCTTCTTTTGTTCAAAGACGAAGGCCCTCTTGGCCTTCTAGGCAGCCTGCAAAAACACGCCACTCCCCGCGCCGCCGCTGACGAGATCGACTCCCTCCGCCCGAAGCTGGCGCGCAAGCACGGCAGAATCGACATGGCGCACCAGCAGGCGCGCACGTTTCAGATGCAGCCCAAGTGCGAACCGGCCCAGCCGTGCCACCGGCAGCGTGTCTCCCAGCACCCTGCTGCTCACCGTGACGATGGGCGACGGCAGGAGCGAAAGGTCAAAGCGCGGGATATCGAGGTCGTTCACGTCGATCCCCATCGCCGCGCAGTACGGCTGTAGCCGTGCCATCGCATCCTGCACCCGGCTGACATGAATGGTTTTCGGGATGTCCGAGAGAACGACGACCAGGCGGGTCTTCAGGCGGCCTTCCACCGATTGCAGCATGCCCAGTATGCGCTCTGTTCCCGGCCGCGTATCGAACCCCAGGAAGCTCACCCGCATGAAAAGCTGTTCGTCAGCACTTCCCAGCTGTTCCGCCTGGGCCACCAGGCCTTGCAGCGCGAGGTCGTCGTAGCTGCTTTGCGGCGATAGGCCCGCCGCCCGGGTGGTGGAGGAATCCGCGTCCACGAACCAGCCTACGACTTGCCCGCGTTGGCATCCCTGCACCATCTCGAGGCTGCAGCCCGGCAGGACCGCCATGCGGCGCCCGGGCCTGGTGCCCTCGTCCAGGCTCGCCAGCGTGCGCTCCACCGCGTGCGGGGAGGCATCCGCCGGCAACGCCGCGGTGACGCTGGCCATCTCCAGAGTGGAGGCATCCTCGCCGGCATCCGTAAGCGCGCCTGCGATCTCCGCCATCATGCGCGCGCAGCGTTCGTTGGCCTGCAGTTCGGTGGCTCCGCCGAAACCGATGACAAAGCCCATGTCGGGCGTGATCCTGAGGCTGTCCGCAGGCTCGAGATGCTGGCGTATCACCTGCTCGGCCGTCTGCATCGCCAGGCTCGCCAGTCTTTCCCAATCGTCGCCCAGCAGCGCGCGCAGGTCCTCCAGTCGTATGAAGCGCAGTTTGCTGGCGACCTGGAGCTGCTCGCCGTCCAGCGCCCCGTCCACGGTCACCACCCGGAACTGCCGCAGCTCGGCCTGCGGCGCACAGGTCAGCAAGACCTTGCTCGCAATCTCGTTGCCATCGCCGCGCAGCAGGGTGGTGGCGATCGGCCGCAGGGAGAGCTGCCCCGCATTGCCGCCTGCGGCCACGGCCTTGGCGAGGAAGCCTGCCCGGTCCTGTGCCACGAGCAGCTGCTCGAAACCCCGGCCGGCGAGCGCGCCTGGCCGATGCCCCACGAACTGGTCGAAGCTCGGGTTGCACATCACGATCCGGCCGTCCGCAGTGATGATCGCCACCGGGGTCGTCACCACCTTGAACACCGTCGCCAGCAGGCCCTGGATGGATTTCTCCTGCTCGGCCTCCTGCTTCGTCCGGCTGAGATCGCGCCCCAGAACAGCGCGCTCCTGCTCTGCAGCGTGCCGGTCGGCGGCGGATTTCTGCTCCGTATCCACAACCCAGGCCGCCTGCGCCGTCAGCCGTCCGTCGGCCGACGCGATCACCAGGGCCGTCGCCAGCAGCGCCAGCGTCACGCCCGCCACCGCGATCGCCAACGGCCCGGTCTGCAAGCCCTCCACGGTCTTCGCCCAGGGCTCCGGCTGGAACACCGCGGCCGCCATGCCGGTGTAGTGCATGCCGCAGATGGCCGTGGCCATCACCAGCGCCGCAGCACTGCGCAGGCGCCAGTCCGGCCGCAGCTTCAAGGCCAGCCAAAGGGCGGCCACGGCCGCCACGATCGCCACGGCGATGGAGAGCACGAACAAGGCCGGCCGGTAGGCGAGCGATCCGGGGAACACCAGGGCCGCCATGCCGAGGTAATGCATCGTCGCCACGCCGGACCCGATGACTGCGCCCGCCGCCAGCAGCCGCCACCAGGACAGCTCGCCACGCCGCGCGATGGTCAGCCCGATCGCCACGGAGGCGACCGCGACCACGAACGACATCACCGTCCCGAATAAATCGTAACTGAGCTGAAGCTGGATGTGCAGCGCCAGCATGGCCACCAAGTGCATCGACCAGATGCTGCCGCCGAGCGTGAGCGCGCTGCCCATCTGCCATATGTTCGAACCGGCACGGCTTTTCTGACGCAGGCGTTCGGCCATGGCCAGGGCGGCGTAGGACCCGGACGACGCCACGATGTAAGACAGCGCGACCAGGTGCCAATCATGGGCAAACGGCAGGCCATTCGCATCTGTGAAACATATGCCAGCCACGATCATCTGCTTCTTAAACTTGGACTGTGGCAGCTTACGCTGTTGGGATTAACGTTTCGTGTTTGTGGCAACAGGAAGAAAGCAAGCAGTCCTTTTTTGAAAAAAAGGACCAAAAAACTTTTGCTCCCTGTCGGCGGGTGCTGAAGCGTTCGCCGACAGGGACCGAAAGTTTTTTGCTTCTTTTTTTCAAAAAAGAAGGCCTTCCTTGCTTTTTACTACTTTGAAAGCAACGACCGTATAAGTTCCGCGTCCGCGCTGGTCGCAGGATTATAGACGATCATGCTCAAATCCGGCCGTCCATCCACGGCAAACCCGGAATACTCCAGCGCGATCGAACCCAGCACAGGATGGCGCAGCCGCTTCACCCCCTCGCCGTGAACGGCCACATCCTGGTCCTGCCACAACGCTGCGAATTCCGGGCTGAGCCTGCAAAGCTCGTCCACCAGCTGCCTCACTTCGGACACCGCACCCGCACGCGCCGCATCCGCCCGGAACGCGCCGACCACGAAACGCGCGACGCTCTCCCAATCATGCTGCGCCGCCCGTATCGCAGGGTTGCCGAACATCAGCCGCAGGATGTTGCGCTTGTCCGGCGGCAGCTTGCCGTAATCGGTCAGCACCAGCGCGGCCGCGCGGTTCCAGGCCACCACGTCCCACGTCGCCGTCTTGATGAGCGCAGGGCTGGTCTCGAGCGCATCCAGCAGGCGCTGCAAGCGCGGTGTCACCCCCTGGGCGCCCCTGTAGCGCACCTCGGGCGGCCGCCCGAGCCCAAGCAGGAAAAGGTGCTCGCGCTCCAATTCGGTCAGCATCAGCGCGCCGGCGATCCGGTCCAGCACGCCAGCCGAAGGCGCCCCGCCGCGCCCCTGCTCCAGCCAGGTGTACCACGTCGGGCTGATGTCGGAACGCTGCGCCACCTCCTCCCGACGCAGTCCCGGCGTCCGCCGGCGCCCCACCGAAAACCCCAGCGCCGCCGGATCGAGACGCGTCCGGCGATCCTTCAGATAGCTGCCGAGCAGTTTGCCATTTTCCAGCGACATGCCGATCCTGTTGCTGACTATACCACGATAACGTCACTACTTTAACAGCATGGAGCCTAGCTGATATCAGCCCCGGACAACACCGGAGACTTCCCCCCCATGCGCGTATTCGTAACCGGCGCCACCGGCTTCATCGGCACCCTCGTCGTGGCCGACCTGCTCGCCGCCGGCCACCAGGTGATCGGGCTGACCCGCTCGGACGCAGGTGCGAGATCCCTCACCGAAGCCGGTGCCGAACCGCACCGCGGCTCCCTGGAAGACCCGGACACCCTGCGCGAAGGTGCGGCGAAGTCGGACGGTGTGATACACACAGCGTTCGACCACGACTTCTCCAACTTCGTGGCAAACTGCGACAAGGACCGCCGCGCCATCGAGGCGCTCAGCGCCGGCCTGCGCGGCTCCGACCGTCCCCTGGTCATCACCTCTGGCACCGGCCTGGGCGACACCGGATCAGGCCAGCCCGCCACCGAAGATTCCTTCAACCCGGACTACCCGAACCCCCGCCGCGCCTCGGAAATAGCCGGCGCCGCCGCCCTGCAAAGCGGCGTGAACGTCTCCGTCATGCGCCTCCCGCAGGTGCACGACCCGGTCAAGCAGGGCCTCATCACCCCGCTGATCGAACTGGCCCGCGAAAAGGGCGTGTTCGCCTACGTGGGCGATGGCACCAACTGCTTCCCCGCGGTCCACGTGCGCGACGCCGCCCGCCTCTACCGGCTGGCTTTGGAAAAGCAGGAGCCAGGCGCGCGCTATAACGCGGTGGCCGAAGAAGGCGTGCCCGTGCGCGAGATCGCCGAGACCATCGGCCGCGGCATGAAGCTGCCCGTCGTCTCGCTCTCGCCAGAGGAAGCCGGCGGGCATTTCGGCTGGCTCGGGATGTTCGTGGGGCTCGACATGCGGGCCTCCAGCGCTCTGACGCAGGCGCGGCTCGGCTGGCATCCTAGCGGGCCTGGGCTGATCGAGGACCTTGCGGCTATGCGCTACGACGGTTGACCGGAAGGAAGAAAGCAGTCCTTTTTTGAAAAAAAGGACCAAAAAACTTTTGCTCCCTGTCGGCGCGTGTTTCAGCAGCCGCCGACAGGGGCCAAAAGTTTTTTGCTTCTTTTTTTCAAAAAAGAAGGCCTTCCTTGCTTTACCGCCCAGACATAGACGGCCTGCGCGCCCTGGCCGTCACCGCGGTCATCCTCTTCCACGCCTTTCCCGCCACCCTCCCAGGCGGTTTTGCCGGCGTGGACGTCTTCTTCGCCATCTCCGGCTACCTGATCTCCGGCATCATCGCCCGGGACCTGCGCGAGCGCACCTTCCGCCCTGCCCATTTCTACCAGCGCCGCATACGCCGCATCTTCCCGGCGCTGGCAACAGTCCTGCTCGCCACGCTCGCCTACGGCGTGGTCGTCCTGCTCCCCACCGAGCTCGCCCAGCTCGGCCAGCAGACCGCCGCCGGCGCCGCCATGGCCGCAAACCTGCTGTTCTGGCGCCAGGCCGGCTATTTCGACCCGGCCTCGTCCGCCAAGCCGCTCCTGCACCTCTGGTCACTCGGCGTAGAGGAGCAGTTCTACCTCGCCTGGCCGCTGGCCCTGTGGCTGCTGATCCGCCGCACCCGGCGCCCAGTCTTGGGCATCGTCCTGCTCACCGCCGCCTCGTTCGCCCTCAACCTCGCCCTTTCCACGCAGCAAGGCGTGGGCGATTTCTACTCACCTTTGTCCAGGCTCTGGGAGCTGTCCGCCGGCGCTGTGCTGGCGCTGGCCCAGCCGCTACCCGCCACATCCCGCGGGCGGGCGAACCTGGCAGCCTCCGCCGGCCTGGCCGCCATCGTCGCCGCGACCCTCCTGTTCAACAAAGCGAGGCCCTATCCCGGCTGGCGCGCGCTCCTCCCCGTTGGCGGCACGCTGCTCCTGATCCACGCCGGCCCCGCCACGCCCGCCAACAGGCAGCTCAGCCGCAAGCTGCCGGTAGCGATCGGCCTGATCAGCTACCCGCTCTACCTCTGGCACTGGCCGCTGCTGTCCTACGCCAGCATCATACGGCGCGGTCACGCGCCGAAACCGCTCCTGGCCGCACTCCTCATCGCCGCCGCCGTGGCGTTGGCAACCCTGACCTACCGCTACATCGAGCGCCCGCTCCGCCACGGCCCAAAGCTGCGCGCCGTCTCGGCGGGGCTGGCCGCCACCATGGCCGCCATCTTCCTGTCCGGCGCCGCCGTGGCGCTCGCACACGGCCTGGCACCCGCTGCCACGCCGCAAGCCGGCCTGAACATCGCCAAGCTGAACGCGGCGATGAACGACGCCACCTTCGCGCCGACACGCGACATGCAGGTCAGCCACGTGCAGGGCCTCACGCTCGCCACCATCGGCCAGGGCGACCACGCCATCCTCTTCACCGGCGACAGCCTGCTCCTGCAATACGGCCCGCGCATCCAGCGCCTGTACGAGACCGGCCAGCTCCGCGCGCGCGTGTATTTCCTCGCTGGCCCAAGCTGCGCCCCCATACCGGGCGCCACCCGCCCGGACCGTTTCGCCACCTGCAGCGCCATGCCGCGCCTGGCCCAGGACCTAATGGCGCAGCACCACATCGGCACGCTGGTGCTGGGCGCGTTCTGGGCGATGAACCAAGGCCCCGACATGTTCGTCACCCGGGACGGCCAGCGCCGCCTGATCGACACGCCGGACGCTCAGGAAGC
>CAXTCL010000114.1:0-12135 GCA_964242035.1 uncultured Acetobacteraceae bacterium
GTTTGGGGCAGAGCCCCATGCTTACTGGCAGGTCAGGACTTCCGCCCATTGGTATTAGAATAGTGCCTTGAGCGGTGAGGCGTTGGCTCCAAACTTTGAGTCTGCCGACCAAAAAACGTTTGCTCCCGTCGCGTGCATTGGCGGGTCGGGTGGCTCGGGAGGCAGCGCGGCGGTGGAGACGGCGTTAGGGGCGGGCGGGCTGCATGAGCCGGCAGATCAGCCCGCCATCCTGCTGCCAGGGTATGCAGGCCACGTGCTCGCGCACTGGCGTGTCCACCAGCTCCCTTGGATGATCCGGCAGGGCGGCCGGGTCAGCGAAGCACTGCGGCACGCCCAGGGTGCGCGTGCAGAACGGCTGCGGCGGCAAGGTGCTCACCACCGTGCGCCCGCCTTCCGCACAGCCGGCCAGGCCGAGAGCCAGGAACACCCATCGCATCGTGCCAGTTTAGCCGGCGCAAGATGAAGAAACGGTTTTCAAACCAGCCCGGATCCATGCGGACAAACCAGGGCAGTACAGCAGCGCCAGGACAAAAGTTTTTTGCTTCTTTTTTTCAAAAAAGAAGGCCTTGCTTACCTGGCTCCGGGTAAGACCCCAAAGCGCGTCGCCAGCCTGACGTTCAGGGCACTTCGACACAAAAGCTCCGCCTGCCTTGCTTTCGCCACGGCAACTGAACACTGTTATCCGATGGATCAGTCGATCGCCCAAGCCATCCTGAAATGCCGCAAGCCACGTGGCCAGGGCGCCTCGCGCCGGGGCGAGATACTGGCCGCCGCCAAGCACCTGTTTGCCGAGGAGGGTGTTGCCCACGTCACCATGCGCCGCATCGGCGCCGCCGTCGGCGTCTCGCCCACCGCGCTCTACATGCATTTCGCCGACAAGGACGCGATGCTGGCCGCCATCGCCCAGGACACGTTCGGTGAGCTGCTCAGCCGCCTGGAGCAGAGCCAGACGCCGGGCCTGTCGCCGCGCGCCCAGTTCCGGCTGGGCTTGCGCACCTACATAGAGTTCGGTCTGGAGAAGCCCGACGAGTACCGGCTCACTTTTATGAGCCGCCTGTTCCGCCGCTGCGACGCCAAGGCGCCCGGCACGGTCGAGATGGCGGACCGCTCGTTCGCCATACTGCAGGAGCGCGTCTTCGAACTGACGCGCGACGGCGTGTTCACCGCCGCCGGTCCTGCGCCGCAGGTGGCCGAAGCCATCTGGGCCATGCTGCACGGTGTCACGTCCCTGCTGCTCGACCAGGCAGAGAACCTGGAGACAGCGCCCGCCAGGCTGATCGAGGCGGCACTCGACCTGCTCGAGGCCGGACTCGTCGGCAACAGGGCAGCCGAACAACTTTCTTCAACATAAACCTTGTTAACTGAACGCTGGTAACGTATATTCGGGGTGTCGAACCAGCCCTGGAGGCTTTCCGTGTTACAGTCTCACGCCATTTGCGCCTCGCAGAATTTCAACAGCTCGTCTCGCCACGCCTTCTTCTCCCTGGAGCCGGGCGTGATCGGCCGTCGCCTGCTGGCAGTCGTAGCCGCTGGCGCGCTTTTTGGCGCAGCTGCGGCGGTTCCGCACGGCACGGCGAGATCGCCCGTCTTCACCGCTCCTGTGATCGTGCAGGACAGCAGCGTGATTGCGTTGCGTGACAAGGCGGAGGCGATGCGTGCCAGGTTGTTGGGCTCGCCGGGCGTGGGCGCGGTCACCATCACCGGGCTGCGTCAGCAGGGGCTCGCCGTGGAGTACACGCCGCATCGTCTCGCGCGCTTCGGCCTGACCCCGGCGAGCCTGGCGGCCGCCGTGCCGGCTGACCAGGCGCAGAGCCGGCCGGGTCATCTCGTGCTTCGGGCCGAAGCTGCCGGAGACCTGCAGGGCGTGGCTGATCTGCCGGTGCGCGCCGGCGGCCGCACGTTGCGTCTGGGTGATGTGGCTATGGTCATGCGTGTGCCGCTTGCCGTGCCGGTCTCGACGATGACGATCGAGGGGCAGCCTGCCGCGGAGCTTGGCGTGGTGCCGGCTAGGTAAGGCAAGGCCTTCTTTTTTGAAGAAAGAAGCAAAAAACTTTTGCTCCTGGCGCCTGCACGAAGAGACCGCCCAGTCCCGCAGGCGTAGATGCTGGCAGAACCAGACTCCGTGCCAGAGCAGGCGGGGTAGCAAAAGTTTTTTGGTCCCTTTTTTTCAAAAAAGGACTACTTCCTTGCTTCCTTACGTCCGAAGCTCCCGCGCCACCAAAGCCTCATGCGCCGCCTGATCCGCACGCGCCCGCGCCGGGCTCCACCGCCCGATCATGCCGAAGATCAGCAGCACGAACGCCACCGCGCCCAGCGCCGAGAACAGGTACCAGCTCTGCCATTGCCCGGGTGCGGCCACGGCCGCCTGCGCGATCACCTGCATCTTGGCCACCAGAGCCGGCGGCACGGTGGCGTGTGCCTCCTGCAGGTGGCGGAAGGCCTCGATCGTGGGCGGCGCCTCCACCAGCGGTGTCACGGTATCGACCACGTGCGGCAGCGCCAGGAAGGAGGCGGTGACCACAAGGCGCAGCAGCCAGCCCCAGATGGCCAGGCCGGTGGCGGTCAGCGCGGGGTTTAGTTTCTCCACCATTTCCGTGAAGCTGGCCATCCAGGTGGCGTAGGCGGCGCCCATGAGCGTAGAAATGCTGACGGCCACCAGCGCCATCACGCCGAAGGCCGGATGCGATGACGTCGGCCAGCCGCCTGCCATGAACAGCCAGATCAGCACCGCCGAGCCCACGCCGCCCACCAGCATGAACGGCTTGCGCACGCCCAGCGCGTCCGACCACAGGCCGGCGATTATCAGCGCCACGGCGTTGGCGCCCCAGCTCCAGTTCAGCAGGCTGTTGGCCCGCGCCGGCGTGAAGCCATAGACGGTGACGAGGTAGATCACCCCGAACGCCACTGTGGTGTAGTACACCAGCAGCAGCAGGGAGACGCCGAGGGCGGAGCCGATCACGTCCAGCCGCAGCATCTGCGCCCAGGGGTTGCGCTGCAGGCCAGCGACGGGGACCAGTGCCGCGCGGCGCTCGTTCAGCACGCGGTCCTCCTCGCTGACCATCACCTGGCCGCGCAAGGCAGGGCTGAGTTCGCGCAAGGCCAGCACCGCCAGCACCCACACCGCCAGGCCGAACACGCCGCAGATCAGGAACTGGCCGCGCCAGTCCGGCAGCATGCCCAGCGTGACGGAATCGACCCCGCTGACCAGCAGGCTGCCCAGCACCGGGCCTATGGTCCAGAAGCCCATCGCCGTGGCGCGGCCCACCTGCGGCGAGAAGTCCCGTATCAGCGCCGGGGTGGCCACCAGGATTATGCCCTCGATGAAGCCGAGGATGATCTGCAGCGCCGCGTAGGACAGCTTGTCCGGCGCGTGCGGCAGCACGAAGCCCACCAGCACGCACACCAGCAGCAGGCCCCAGACGACCAGGTTGGCGCGGCCGAACCTGTCCGACAGCCCGGCGAGCAGCGAGGCGAACGCGCCAAGGGCGTTGGCGATGGCCAGCCAGCCGACCAGGTAGGTGAACGGCATGTGCAGGTCGCGCATGATCAGCGGCAGCACGCCGCCCTGCACATACAGCGCGTAGTAGAGTGCGACGGTGATCAGCACGACCAGGCCTAGCTGGAAGCGTCTTGCGGCGGGTTGGGGGTAGTGCTCCAGCTCGCGTGTGGGTAGCCGCATGGGACGCTCCAGTTTTTGCGGGAGCATACGGAAAGGGAGAGAGGAAGAAAGGCCTTCTTTTTTGAAAAAAAGAAGCAAAAAACTTTTGCTCCGCTGTCGCGGGAGTATCCGGCAAGTCCGCGACAGCGGAGTCAAAGTTTTTTGCTTCTTTTTTTCAAAAAAGAAGGCGTTCCTTGCTTATCTGATTGCCGTTAACCAACGACGTGCTAGCGTCCCCTTAACAAACTCTCAGGGAACGCGGCCAATGGACGACATGACCTTCAACCCGTCCGCGCCTGTCGAGACGGACGCCTACGCCGTCCCGCTGGACCAGCTGAACCCGGGCCAGCCGGCGCTGTTCGCGCAGGACGCGATGTGGCCGTTCTTCGAGCGCCTGCGCCGCGAAGCGCCCGTGCACTACACGCCGGAGAGCGAGTTCGGGCCGTATTGGTCGATCACCAAATACAAGCAGATCCTGCAGGTGGAAGCGAACCACGAGGCGTTCTCCTCGGACATCCACCGCGGCGGCATCGTCATACGCGACCCGGAGCCGGACTTCATCATGCCGATGTTCATCGCCATGGACCCGCCGCGCCACGATTTGCAGCGCGAGGCGGTGAACCCGGTGATCTCGCCCACCAACCTGGCGCGGCTGGAAATCCTGATACGCGAGCGCGCCGGCCGCATACTGGACGCGGTCCCGGTGGGCGAGGTGTTCGACTGGGTCGATACCGTCAGCATCGAGCTTACCACGCAGATGCTGGCCACGCTGTTCGACTTCCCGCAGGAAGAGCGCCGCAAGCTGACGCATTGGTCCGACGTGGCCACCGCAATCCCCGGCGCCGGACTGATCGAGAGCGAGGCCGAGCGGCAGGGCATCCTGCTCGAATGCCTGCTGCGCTTCACCGAATTGTGGAACGAGCGGGTGAACGCGCAGCCGACCGGCGACCTGATCAGCCTGATGGCGCATGCGGACGCCACGCGCGACCAGACGCCGATGGAATACCTGGGCAACCTGCTGCTGCTGATCGTCGGCGGTAACGACACCACGCGCAACAGCATCACCGGCGGCCTGCTGGCGCTCAACAAGTTTCCCGACCAATACACCAAGCTTCTCGCCAATCCTGGCCACGTGGCCAACATGGTGCCCGAAATCATACGCTGGCAGACGCCGCTGGCGCACATGCGCCGCACCGCCACGCGTGACATCGAATTTGGCGGCAAGCAGATACGCGAGGGCGAGCGCGTGATCATGTGGTATGTCAGCGGCAACCGCGACGAAGAGGTGATCGCCAACCCGAACGCGTTCGACATCGAGCGCGACCGGCCGCGCCGGCACCTGTCGTTCGGCTTCGGCCTGCATCGCTGCCTGGGCGAGCGGTTGGCCGAGCTGCAGCTGCGCATCATGTGGGAGGAGATACTCAAGCGCTTCGGGCGGATCGAGGTGGTTGAGGAACCGAAGCGTGTGTACTCGGCATTTGTGAAAGGGTACGAGCGGATGCTGGTGCGGGTTAGCGAGCGGCGCAAGTAGGAAGGAAGCAAGGCCTTCTTTTTTGAAAAAAAGAAGCAAAAAACTTTTGGTCCCTGTCGGCGAGTGCTGAAACAGCCGCCGACAGGGAGAAAAAGTTTTTTGGTCCTTTTTTTCAAAAAAGGACTGCTTGCTTCCTTTTGTTGATTTTTATGACCGCGCTAAGCGATGCCCTGACCGCCGCGTTGCCGGCCGAGGCTGCAATACTCGTCAACGCAGACCACACCGCCGCGCCGGCCGAAATGCTGGCACGCGCGCGCGACTTCGCGGCCACCTTGCCTGCAGGGCAGGAAGGGCTGGTCATCACGCTGCTGCACGCCTATCCGCCGGGGTTGGACGCGTTCGAAGGCCACGCTGCGAATGCCATGCTGTGGGCGTTCACCCAGCAGGCTGCCCGCGCCTGGGCGCCCCGCCGTATCAGGGTCAATGCCATTGGCCTGGGGGCCAGCGTGTTTGGCCCGTTCGAGCCGTTGGAGCAGGCCGGGCGGGCGGCTTGCCCTGTGCCTGCAGCGCCGGCCACGCTGGACGATATCGTGCGTGCACTACGCTTTATTGCGGCTTGCCCGTCGATTACGGGGCAGGTCATCCGGTTGGGGTGAGGCGAAGAAAGCAAGGCCTTCTTTTGGAAAAAAGAAGCAAAAAACTTTTACTACTGGCGCGTGCATGTTTTGCCAGCACGGTAAGTGCAGGACGAAAGCGGGCCTGCGTGCAGGCGGGTAGTAAAAGTTTTTTGCTTCTTTTTTTCAAAAAAGAAGGCCTTGCCTTATACCACCCCTCATGGACTCCTTCCGCCCAGCCAGCGTCGCCCAGCGCCTGCGCCACGTCTTTCTGCACGACATGATCCTGCACGCCAGCATAGGCGTGCACGCGCACGAGCACGCTGCCCGCCAGCGCATACGCCTCAACCTGGACCTGGCCGTGGCCGATGATGGTGCGGCCCCGATGTCCCGCCCCGCACCGGCGCGTGACGACCTGGCGCGTGTGGTCGATTACGAGGCGGTGGCCAACCGTGTGCGCGCGATCGTGGCGTCCGGCCATGTGCGCCTGGTCGAGACTTTGGCGGAGCGCCTGGCCGAAGTCTGCCTGGAGGACAACAGAGTGCATTCGGTACGGGTCCGGGTGGAAAAATTGGATGTCTTTCCGGATGTGGGCGCCGTGGGGGTGGAGATAGAACGGTGCTCGGCGGGCCACACGGTCGTTTAATCCCCCGCGCTGCTTGTCCCCTCCATGTTTCCAACGGGATACGGTTTTACGACGGTTCCATGACAGTGCCGGTGTCGCAAATCCAGCAGAGTCAAGCACTATTCCTAACCGGCCTTCCGAAGTGCAACGCGGTCGCGGGATTGTGGCGGCACACACCGGGACCTGGCGCGCCAGGCGACCCACAGGCTTATCCCCAGGCTTGGGTGGCCCGTCTTAAGTGACGAGGCTTGAGTGACGAGGCTTGAGTGGCGCGTCTTGAGTGTCGGGCCAGCCAGGCCCACCCTAGATGCCTGATGCCTGACCAGATAATGCCGGACGCCCCCGCCTTGCGCGGCGTGGCGGTCATCGAAGCCGTCGTCGCCACCCTGCCGCTGTCGCCCGGCGTGTATCGCATGCTCGATGCCAAGGGCGAGGCGCTGTATGTCGGCAAGGCGCGCTCGCTGAAGAAGCGGGTGGTAAACTACACCCAGATCAACCGGCTGGAAGAGCGGCTGCGGCGGATGGTGATGGACACGGTCTCGATGGAGATCGTCACCACGCATACCGAGGCAGAGGCGCTGCTGCTGGAAGCCAACCTGATCAAGCGCCTCAAGCCGCGCTACAACATCGTGCTGCGCGACGATAAATCCTATCCGTGGCTGATGCTGGCGGAGGACCATGCGTTTCCGCAGGTAACGAAACATCGTGGCAACCAGTCCCGTCCGGGGAGCTACTGGGGGCCGTTCGCCAGCGCCTGGGCGGTGAACCAGACGGTGAACGCGATGGAGCGGCTGTTCCTGCTGCGCTCCTGCGCGGACACGGTGTTCGCCAACCGGTCCCGCCCGTGTCTGCTTCACCAGATCAAGCGGTGTTCGGCACCCTGCGTGGGGCGCATTGGGCCAGAGGATTACGCGGCGCTGGTGGCGCAGGCCAAGGCGTTCCTGTCGGGCAAGGTGGCGACGTTGCAGCGGGAACTGTCCGCCGAGATGGAGGCCGCCAGCGAGCGGCTGGAGTTCGAGCGCGCGGCCGCGGTGCGCGATCGGATACGCGCGCTGACGCACGTGCAGGGCTCCGGCATCATCAACCCGGCGAGCCTGACGGATGCCGACATCATCGCGCTGTGGCAGATCGCCGGGCAGAGCTGCGTGCAGGTGTTCTTCATCCGCGGCGGCCGCAATAACGGCAACCGCGCGCATTTTCCCACCACGGTGAAGACCGACGAGCCGGGCGAGATACTGTCCGCGTTCATCGCGCAGTTCTACGACGACAAGCCGCCGCCGGCGCTGATCCTGGCCAACCATGACCTGCCGGAAGGCGATTTGATTGCCGACGCGCTGAGCCTGAAGGCGAGCCGCCGCGTGGAGATCGCGGTGCCGAAGCGCGGCGAAAAGCGCCAGGTGGTGGAGCACGCGGAGACCAACGCGCGCGAGGCGCTGGAACGCCGGCTGGCGGAGTCCGCAGGGCAGGCGAAATTGCTGGAAGGTGTGGCCGGGCTGTTCAACCTGGCCGCCCCGCCCGAGCGCATCGAGACTTATGACAACAGCCACATCATGGGCACGTCGGCGTACGGCGTGATGGTGGTGGCCGGGCCGGAAGGCTTCCGCAAGAACGCGTATCGCAAATACTCCATACGCAGCGCGATCACGCCGGGCGACGATTTCGGCATGATGCGCGAGGTGATGGAACGCCGTTTTGCCCGTGCGCAGAAGGAACGCGACGAGGGCGCGCCGTCATCCGACTGGCCGGACATCGTGCTGATCGACGGCGGCGCCGGGCAGTACTCCGCAGCGCGCGCGGTGCTGGACGATCTGGGTGTCACGGACGTGACGCTGATCGCCATCGCCAAGGGCCCGGACCGTGACGCGGGGCGGGAGTGGTTCTTCACTGCCGACAAGCCGCCGTTCCAGCTGCCGCCGCGCGATCCGGTATTGTACTATTTGCAACGTCTGCGTGACGAGGCGCACCGGTTTGCGATCACCACGCATCGGGCCGGGCGGTCCAAGACGCTGGTCACCAGCGAGCTGGACGAGGTGCCTGGGATCGGCACAGCACGCAAGCGGGCGTTGCTGAACCATTTCGGCAGCGCGCGTGGGGTGAAGCAGGCGGGGCTGGAAGACCTGCAGGCGGCGCCTGGCATAAACAAGGAGACGGCCCGGCGGATTTACGCGTTCTTTCATACCAAAGTATGAGGGCAAGCAAGACTGCGTGTTGCTCTCGAACAGAGTGTCGCTTTTGCTTGGTTTCGGGGCAGGACGATGCTATTGCGCGGCTAAACCGGGGCGTGACAAATGATTATAAGAGTATTCGCGGTGGCGATTGCTGCAGCCTCCATGTTCGGCGTGGCGGCAGCAGCAACTCTCATCACGCCCGCGCCAGTGAGCGCACATCCGGGTCAGACGATCGCCATCAGCGGTAGCGGCTTCGCCAACAGCGAAGCTGTGGACGTGTATCTGGATACGACCGACACGCTTTTGCTGGTCAGCTCCGCAACAGGCACGCTGACGGGATCGATTACCATCCCCGCTTCGGCCACGCCGGGTACGCACAGCATAACCGCCATAGGCCGACGCAGCAGCGATGCCGCCCAGAGCGCGCTGGCCGTCTCCACCCCGTGGACGCAATTCGGTTTTGGCGCAGCCCATGCCGGCGTCAACCCTTACGAGAACACGCTTTCCGCCAGCAATGCGCCGATGCTGGGCACGTCGTGGAGCGTGTCCGTCGGCACCACCGGCGGCACGCCTGTCATCGCCAATAACCACGTCTATGTCGGCACCGCCACCGGGGTAGCGGCATTCAACGCCGCAGCAGGCGGCGCCACGATTTGGAACAAGAACCTCAGCGCGAACTTCGCTGCGTCGCCGACCTTGGTGGGCAATGCGCTCTATATCGGTGACCTCAGCGGCAATTTCTACGCTCTGAACGCCGGCACCGGTGCCACACTCTGGAAGGTGAAGCTCTCTGGCGCCTTCTACGGCTCCGCCGTTGTTGCCGCTGGCAGGATCTACGTCGGCAGCTACGAAGGCAGCTTCTACGCGCTGAATGCCACCAGCGGGGCAGTCATCTGGAGCTTTGCCCTCTCATCCGGCACGGACAGTTCCGCGGCGCTGGTGGGGGGCAAAGTCTATGTCGGCGGCTATGACAACAACATCTATTGCCTGAATGCCGCCACCGGCGCGATGGTATGGTCGTATACGACAGGCGGCCATGTCGAGAGCGCGCCCGCAATTGTCAACGGCACCCTCTATGTCGGCTCGGACGATGACAAGGTCTACGCAATCGGCACCTCGGGCGCCAATGCAGGCTATCTGCTGTGGTCCTATACGACTGGGGCACAGGTCTACGCCAGTCCGGCGATCTACAACAACCGTGTCTACATCGGTTCAGCCGACGACAATCTTTACGCCCTAAACGCGCGCGACGGCTCCCTTTATTTCAGCTTCCCGACAAACGGGCTCGTGCGCTCCGCCTCCGCCGCGAATGGCGTCGTCTACTTCACGTCGCAGGACAATCTGGCTTACGCCATCACGCCATATGGCAGCCTCCTGGCGACAGCTTCCATCGGCGCCGGGTATTTCGGCTCCCCCTCCGTGTCGGACGGCAGGCTCTTTATCGCCACTGCCAGCGGCGACCTTTACGCCTTCGCGCCTAGTGCCGGAAACGACGCCGTGCCCGTGCACGCGCCCAACCCAGCGTCGCTCCGCCCCGACCTGACCTTGCAGGTGACCCGCTGAAGCGCCAGGCAGTTGCTGCGATAAGTCGAGCAGGAAGGACATGGCGAGCCGGTACAGGACAACTGGTCGTCCGGTTTTCACGCTTTTTTAGGCACTGTTATTATGGGTGATACCCGGCTGGCCCAGTCCGATCCTATAGCATATATATCAACCGGCATTGCGAATGACACAGAGAAAGCAAGCAGTCCTTTTTTGAAAAAAAGGACCAAAAAACTTTTTCTCCCTGTCGGCGGCTGTGGAAAGGTCCGCGACAGCCGGATCAAAAGTTTTTTGCTTCTTTTTTCAAAAAAGAAGGCCTTGCTTACTTGCCTGAGAGTCAACCTAAAGGCGGGCTGGTATTACACAGTCATCCCAGCCTTCGTTTTTTGGATGTGCCGCCAAAACCCCAACGCCCAGCCTATGAAATAGCCGGCTGTCGCACCGGAGACCGCGCGCCCGACCGTCACCAGAACGCCGTGCTGCTCCGGGTGCAGCGCCAGTTCGACCGCGAAGCCGTATTGCAAGCAAAACACCAGCACATTGCGCAGCAGCGGCGCCAGGCTGCCAGGTAGCGTTACGTGTTGCGCCGCCCGGTCCCATGCCAGAGGACGTGGCCCAGTCACGAACCCGAGCGGGGCCATCAGCACTGCAGCGGCCAGCCAGGCGAACAGCGGCGCTGGCCCTTCGGTCCGGCGCGCGAGCAGGGCCATGAGCCCCATGGTCAGGAACACGAGCGGAACTATGAAAGGCCGCCAGATCGGCACTGTGCGAACACGGCTCGCCTGTACGCCTTGCCACACCAGGAAACCGAGTAACAGGAACACCCATGGTGGCGTATTGCGCACGACCTCGACGGCAAATTGCATGGCGTATGCTCCGCGGACAAAAGCGCCCGCAAACCCGATTGCACCTGCCATGCCAAAGATTGTCGGGCGCAATTCGTTGATTTGATTGCGGGCTGTGAATGTGAACCCGCTGGATCTGGCGCCACAGACCACATAATGGCAAGAACACCGAAGGGCCCAAATAACCACCTGACGTGTCACACATGCAAAGAGACGAGAGTTTTTTGGTTTTTCTCAAAAGGACTGCTTGCCGCGCCGGCCTTACAACAAAGCCAACCGCCGAAGCTCCCGCATCAATTCCTCTGGCAGCGCCTCGGCAGCTGCAAAACCCGCAACATCGTCCGCAGGCGCGTCGTCGGCGCGCAGGTAGCGCCACCCTTGGAACGGCTTCATGAACCGCCCGCGCACCGGGACGAGCGCCGCGTCCAGCAGCAGGTCGCACCCTTTGGAGCCGTCGTCCCGGTCGCCGGCCACGATGCCGAGCAGCTTCTGGCGGGCCAGAACCACGCGGTTGATCACCCAGTAGATCGACCCGCCGTCCAGGATTTCCGGCGCGCGGCGCGGGAAGTTGCGGGTTGTGTGGCGCAGCGGTGCACGGGCGCCGGCTTGCCGCGTGCGCAATTCGGCCAGGCTGGACACGCCCACGGCCAGCTTAATCAGGTGAAGCGCCATCCACCCGCCCTTTGCACCAGCCGGGCGCGTCCGGCTAGACAGAAGCCCCCGCAGCAGCGCCAGGAGCAAAAGTTTTTTGCTTCTTTTTTTCAAAAAAGAAGGCCTTCCTTGCCTTCCTTCCCCTACCCCCAAGGTTCCCACCCATGCAGCAAATCCGCTCCGGCGACATCAACCTGGCCGTGGAAGTCCAAGGCCAAGGCCCGCTGGTCATCCTCATGCACGGCTGGCCGGAGCTGGGCCTGTCCTGGCGCCACCAAGTGCCGGCGCTGGTGGCGGCCGGCTACCAGGTTGCGGTGCCGGACATGCGCGGCTACGGGGCCAGCGACAAGCCGCGGGAGACGGGCGCCTACACGCTGGACATCATCGCGGACGACATGAAGGCGATAGCGGACCATCTGGGGGCCAAGCGTTGGGTGGCAGTTGGGCACGATTGGGGCGCGCCGGCCGCCTGGCGGTGCGCGCTGCGGTTTCCGGATGCCGTGGCCGCCGTGTTCTGCCTCAGCGTGCCGCATAGCGGGCCGCCGCCGGCGCCGTTCTTCG
>CAXTCL010000115.1:0-12085 GCA_964242035.1 uncultured Acetobacteraceae bacterium
GCCGTGTTCTGCCTCAGCGTGCCGCATAGCGGGCCGCCGCCGGCGCCGTTCTTCGACATCATCGAGCGGCTGTATCCGGACAGGTTTTTCTACATCCGCTACTTCCAGGACGAAGGCGTGGCGGAGGCCGAGTTCGAGGGCAGCGACTGGGAGCAGTCGCTCAAGCGCGTGTATTATTGGGCCGGCGGCGAGGGTGTGGGCCAGCGCAGCGGCCGGCATGTGCCGCGCGATAGCACAATGCTCGGCAGCCTGGACGAGCCGCCGCCTGGGCCGCTCGGTTTCATGTCCGATGACGAGCTGCGCGCCTATGCGGCGGCGTTCCGGGCCGGCGGGTTCCGCGGGCCGCTGAGCTGGTATCGCAACTTCCCGCAGAACGCGGCGGATGCGCGCGCGTATGGCGACAACATCGTGCGTCAGCCGGCGGGTTTCCTGGCCGGCGACCGCGAGATGGTGTTGCGCATGTTGCCGAACCAATTGGAGAATTTGCGTAGGATGTGCGCCGATCTACGCGTGGAGGTCAGCCTGCCCGGCGCCGGTCATTGGGTGCAGCAAGAGCGTCCGGCGGAGGTGAACGCCGCGCTCATCGGCTTCCTTGACTCCGTGAGGGACCGCCTGTGAGCGCGGCCCTTTCGCGGCCGCCCATGCCCGGCTTCCACGCGCCCTATGCGCCGGACGATGCGGCGCTGGCCGAGCAGTTTTTGGCTGGGGCGGCGCTTTCGCCCGCCCGCGAAGCGCGCATCGACGGGGAGGCGCGTCGCCTGGTCACCGCCATACGCGCCAGCGCCAGCGGGATTGGCGGTATCGAGGCGCTGCTGCGGGAATATTCGCTGTCCACGCCTGAGGGTTTGGCGTTGATGGTGCTGGCCGAGGGTCTGTTGCGCGTACCCGATGACGCCACCGCGGACCGGCTGATCGAGGACAAGCTGGGGCAGGGCGGGTTTGCGGCGGGACCCGAGACGCGCCCGGACTCTCTGCTGGTGTCGGCATCGGCCTGGGCGCTGGGCCTGTCCGCCCGGCTGATCGGGCCTACGGACACGCCGGAGGGCATCCTGCGCGGGGTAGTGCGGCGGCTCGGCCTGCCCACCGTGCGCGGCGCGCTGCGCCAGGCGATGCGGGTGATGGGCAACCACTTCGTGCTCGGCCAGACGATCGAGGAGGCGCTGGCCCGCGCCGGATCGCGCGCCGGCCGGGTGTTCCGCTACAGTTTCGACATGCTGGGCGAGGGCGCCCGCACCGCGGACGACGCGGCGCACTACCAGACCAGCTATGCCGACGCGATCGAGGCGATCGGCCGCGCCGCCGGCAACAAGCCGCTGCCGGACCGGCCGGGGATAAGCGTGAAATTGTCCGCCCTGCACCCGCGCTACGAGGCGGTGAGCCGGGCGCGCGTGATGGACGAGCTGGTGCCGCGCGTGCGCGAGCTGGCGCGTCGCGCGGCCATACACGGGCTGAACTTCACCGTGGATGCGGAGGAAGCCGACAGACTTGAGTTGTCGCTGGACGTGATCGCTGCGGTGGCGGAAGACAGGCAGTTGTCCGGCTGGGACGGGTTCGGCCTGGCGGTGCAGGCGTACGGCAAACGGGCGCGCGAGACGATCGACTGGGTGGGCGCGCTGGCCGAGACGCTGGACCGCCGCTTCATGGTGCGCCTGGTGAAAGGCGCCTACTGGGACACGGAGATAAAGCGCGCGCAGGAGCGAGGCCTGCCGGATTATCCGGTGTTCACGCGCAAGCCGATGACCGACCTCAGCTACATGGCATGCGCCGAACGCCTGCTGGCGCAGCGCCCGCGGATCTATCCGCAATTCGCCACGCATAATGCGCTGACGGTGGCCAGCGTGATGGAGCGCGCCGACAACACGGAAGGCTACGAATTTCAGCGTCTGCATGGCATGGGCGACGCACTTTACGCGTCCTTGCTGGAGGGACATCCCGGCGTGGCGGTGCGCACCTACGCGCCGGTGGGCGTGCACACGGATTTGCTGGCCTATCTTGTGAGGCGATTGCTGGAGAATGGCGCGAATTCATCTTTCGTGTCCGTGGCCGCGGATGCGGACGTGCCGGTCGATACGCTGCTGCGCCGGCCGGCCGCGATCGTCGGTGCGCCGGCGCGGGCGCGTAACGCATCCTTGCCGCTTCCCGCACAGCTTTTCGGCACTGGGCGGCGCAATTCAGCGGGCGTGGAGTTCGGTGATGCAGCCGCGTTGGAGGCGCTGCTCGCCGAGGTGACGCGCCACGAAGGAGCGGGCACCGCCGCATCCGTGATCGGCGGCGCGCTGCAGACAGGTGCCGCACGGCCCGCCATCTGCCCCGTGGACGGCGTGCGCGTGATCGGCGAGGTGACGGACGCTACGCCGGCGCAGGCTGACCAGGCGATGGACGCGGCACAAGCCGGCTTTCGCGTTTGGTCGCACACGCCGGCCGCCGCGCGCGCCGATGCGCTGGAGCGCGCGGCGGACCTGCTGGAACAGCAGCGCGGCCGTCTGCTTGCGTTGCTTGCTGACGAAGGCGGGAAGACTCTCGACGACGGCGTCGCCGAGATACGCGAGGCGGTGGATTTTCTGCGCTACTACGCGGCGCAGGCACGCTCGCTTTTCGGCGCCGGCGAGGTGCTGCCAGGGCCCACCGGCGAGCGCAACACGCTGCGCCACCGCGGCCGCGGCGTGTTCGTGTGCATCTCGCCGTGGAACTTCCCACTTGCCATCTTCCTCGGCCAGGTCGGCGCGGCGCTGGCGGCGGGCAACACGGTTGTCGCCAAACCGGCCGAACAGACGCCGCTTGTTGCCGCCGAAGCCGTGCGCCTGCTGCACCAGGCCGGCATTCCTGCAAATGCGTTGCAACTCGTCATCGGCGACGGTGCGATCGGCGCGCAGCTTGTGGCGCACAGACAGGTGGCAGGCGTGGCGTTCACCGGCTCCACGCAGGTGGCCTGGGCGATAAACCGCGCGCTGGCCGCGAAAGACGGCCCGATCGTACCGTTGATCGCCGAGACCGGCGGCATAAACGCGATGATCGTGGACGCCACCGCCTTGCCCGAACAGGTGGTGGACGACGCGGTGATGAGCGCGTTCCGCAGCGCCGGCCAGCGCTGCTCCGCGCTTCGCATGATGTGCGTGCAGGAGGACGTGGCCGACCGCGTGTTCGCCATGCTCGCGGGTGCGGCGCGCGAGCTGAAACTCGGCGATCCGCGTGACCCCAGCACGCATATCGGCCCGGTGGTGGATGCCGAAGCACAGCGCCGCCTGCTCGACCACGTGGCAGGGATGCGCACCACTGCCCGCGTGCACTACGCCGGCGCGGCACCCGAGCGCGGGTACTTCGTCGCCCCGCATATCTTCGAACTCGACCACCCGCGCGACCTGGCAGTTGAGATCTTTGGCCCCGTCCTGCACGTGGTGCGCTACCGCGCGGCAGAGCAGGACGCATTGCTGGATGCGATAGAAGCCACAGGCTACGGCCTGACGCTCGGCATACACACGCGCATCGATGCCGCGGCCGAACGCATCGCCGCGCGGCTTTCCACCGGCAACATCTACGTCAACCGCAACATGATCGGCGCCGTGGTCGGCGTGCAGCCATTCGGCGGGTCCGGCCTGTCCGGCACGGGGCCGAAAGCGGGTGGGCCGGACTACCTGCGGCGCTTCGGTGTGGAGCAGACACTATCCGTCAACACGGCCGCGGCTGGCGGGGATGCGGCTTTGCTGGCGGCGGAGGAGTGATGGCTGCGTGCGCAAACAAGCAAGGCCTTCTTTTTTGAAAAAAGAAGCAAAAAACTTTTGCTACCCCGCTGCTGGAATGTATCGGTGCCTCCGGAAGGTCTCTGGCTGCTGTAGGTTTTGTTCCTGGCCGGTGCGCGCAAGACTAGATGACGGCAGGGTTCCCCCTCTTTAGCAAAGAACGCCTTCCTTCCCTCGAGGACACAACCCATGCTGGAAGCGCCCGAAGTCGAACCGCACATGCACCACAAGACCGGCCACAGCCTGGCCGACAAGATACTCGCCATTACCGCCATCTTCCTGTCCGGCGTGTCCGTTTTCATCGCCGTGCACCACGGCCAGACCATGGAGCGTCTTGTCGCGGCAAACTCCTGGCCGAACATCAGCTACGACACAGGTAACGAAAGCGACGATGGCCAAAAAAAGGTCATCTCTCTCACGCTCAAGAACACGGGTGTTGGACCTGCGCGGATCGACACATTCGAGGTTTTCTTTCATGGTAAGCCCATCAGCAATATCTCTGGTTTTGCCGCTGGCTTGCCGAAAGGGCCGCCAAACTTCTCGACCAGCACTGTTATGGACGAGGTGTTGCCGGCCAGGGACAGCATCGATTTCGTGAGCCTTCCAGCAGAAGGCAACAGTCAGGTGTTATGGGATGCCGCGAACGTCGAACGCTTGGCGGTAAGGATACGAATCTGCTACTGCTCGGTGTTCGACGAGTGCTTCGTCCGCGACTCAGCGCAGCGCCGTCCGGAGCGAGTGGAGGAGTGCAAGCCCAGCCAACCTATACAGTACAAATAGAGGTTGAGCGTCCATCCGTGCAGAACTGGTCATTACGGGACCACCTGGCCGAAGCAATCAGGAGTAACGCGGCAAATGCCTGGTGCGCATTGCCTGATACAAACCCGCGTCGGGGTAGACACAAAGAAAAGCAAGCAGTTTTTTTTGAAAAACAAAACTTTTGCTACCCCGCATTTGCAATAGCCGGGTGCCGCCTGAAAAAATAAGGCGGCTAAACAGCGAACAGTAGCAAAAGTTTTTTGCTTCTTTTTTTCAAAAAAGAAGGCCTTTCTTTCTTCCTTGATGATCACACCACCAAAGCACGCTCCAGCATCCCCAACCCTTCCTCCAGCACAGCATCCTCGACCGTAAGCGGCACTAATATCCGGACCACGTTGAAGAACACGCCGCAGGACAGCAGCACCAGCCCCTGCTCCAGCGCCCGTGCCGTCACCCGCTTCGTGGCCTCCGCATCCGGCTCCGTGCCGCCCCGTTCCTTGAAGATCTCGAAACCCACCATCGCCCCTGGCCCGCGTATCGCGCCGATCGGCAGCGTGTCGTTGCGTTGCGCCATCGCACCCACGCGTGCCTTGATCCGCGCGCCGATCGCGTCTGCGCGCGCCAGCAATCCTTCATCGTGTATCACGTCCAGCACGGCCAGCGCGGCCGCGCACGCGATGGGGTTGCCAGCGTAGGTCCCGCCCAGGCCGCCCGGCTCGGCCGCCTGCATCACCGCCTCGCGGCCGATCACGCCGGATAGCGGAAACCCGCCGGCCAGGGATTTCGCCACCGTCACCAGGTCCGGCTGCACGCCGGAATGCTCGATGGCGAACATGCGGCCGGTGCGCGCGAACCCGCTCTGCACCTCGTCGGCGATCAGCAGTATGCCGTGCTGGTCGCAGATCCTGCGCAATGCCACGAGCAACTCCGCGGGCGCCTCGTAAAACCCGCCTTCACCCTGCACCGGCTCTATAATGATAGCCGCCACCCGGCTCGGTTCGATGTCCGCGCGAAACAGGAACTCCAGCGCTTTCAGCGAGTCCGCCACCGTCGTGCCGTGATGCGCCACGGGGAACGGCACATGGTAGATCTCGGCTGGAAACGGCCCGAAACCGCGCTTGTAAGGCAGCGTCTTCCCCGTCATGGCGCTGGTCATGATCGTGCGGCCGTGGAAGCTGCCGGAGAACGCGATGATGCCGCCGCGCCCCGTCGCCACGCGCGCGATCTTCACCGCGTTTTCGACGGCTTCCGCGCCGGTGGTGAAGAAGATCGTCCTTGCCGGCCCGGCAAACGGTGCCAGCGCGTTCAGCCGCTCGGCCAGCGCCACGTACGGCTCATACGCCAGCACCTGCACGCAGGTGTGGGTGAACCGGTTCATCTGCTCGGTCGCCGCCGCGATCACACGCGGATGGCAATGCCCCGTGTTGAGCACGGCGATCCCGCCGGCGAAATCGACGTAGCGCCTGCCTTCTACGTCCCAGATTTCGCTGTTCTTCGCGTGGTGCGCGTACACCGATGTTGCGTGGCCCAATGCGCGCGGTACGGCGGCGTTACGGCGGGCTAAAAGATCTATGTTTCCCACGCGGACAGGCTCCAAAGGAAGGAAGCAGTTCTTTTTTAAAAAAAAAGAACCAAAAAACTTTTGCTCCCTGCCGGCGGCTTCTGAAACGTGGCGCGACAGCGGAGTAAAAGTTTTTTGCTTCTTTTCAAAAAAGAAGGCCTTGCTTACCTTGCCTGCTGAATAGCCGACAACACCCAATGCCCGCCAGGCGCGCGCAGGAACGTCCATTGCTCCGTCACCGTCACCCGCTCCGTCAGGCTGCCATCCACCACGCGTCCCGTGCCGTCCTTCGTCACGTCCAGCATGGAAAACCGCATCGCCACCGTTGCGTACTCGCGCGAGCCCTCCGACCACGCCTCGGACAGGTCGCCCTTCATCAGTTGCACGTTGGCGACCGTGTTGCGTACGCCGCGGCTGGTCTGCTCGGCCAGTTGCTCGGCGAAGAAGCTGGTCATCTCCGGCGTGGTCAGCGCGCCCAGCCCGGCCAGATCGTGCCTGGACCAGGCGGCCTGTATGTTGTGCAGCAGCTGGTCGAACGCCTGGTAGTCGCCCGGCACGAGGGCCACCGGCCGCGTCGTGCGCGCCCCGCCGCCGCCGAAGAGGCCGGCCGGCCGTGCGCCTTGCCGGCCCAGCCCCTGGCCCATGCGGCCGAGCATCCCGCCACCGCCGGCGACGGCCAGGTTGCCGGCGAAGAAGCGCCGGTAGATCCAACTCCCCAGCAGGTACAGCAGGAACAACTGCAGCAGCAGGCCCAGGAACCCGCCGCCCCCATGCATGCCGCCGAAGAACCCGCCGCCGAACAGCATGCCGCCAAGGCCTGCGCCTAGCAGGCCGCCCAGCAGCCCGCTGGTGAATGCCGAGCGCGGCCGCATCCCGTAACCGCCGCCATAACCGGAATTGCCGTAGCCCGGCGATCCGTAGCTGGACCCGTTATTGGGCGTGTAGCTGCGTTGCACGGGTGCGGCCCCGAACGGCGAGGTGTTGGTGCTGGGTGCGGACGAATACGTCCGGCTGCCGCGGCTGCCGAACGACATGCCCTGACCCGGCCGCGCCCCGGCCAGCGCCGGTGCGAGCGCGATCAGCACGGCGAACAACAGCGGGACGAGGCGGCGCATGGGGAGACCTGTCTTCATGATCGCAACATATAGGCACGCCGCCGCGCCAAGTTGAGGCCCGCGCCTACACCAATTCAGGCAGGCGCGCCCAGCCCGGCACACTGTGCCGGATCGGCTGCCCGTCTGCCATCAGCGCGCCGCCGAGCGCGTCCAGCCGCAGCACCGCAAGCCCGGCGCCACCGCGGCTGGAGCGCATCTGCCCCACTTCGCGGCCCTCGCTCGTCACCGGCGTGCCTGGCGCGGGCAGCGCGCCGTCGGCGTGGACCGGCAGCAGCCGGCGCTTGACCAGCCCGCGGTAGCGGGTGCGCGCCGTCAGCTCCTGGCCCATGTAGCAGCCCTTGGTCCAGGATATGCCGTGCAGCTCGTCGAAGCCGGCCTCCAGGAGCACGCTCTTCTCCGCCTCCATGTCCCGCGAGCCGTCCGGCAGCCCCAGCGCCAGGCGAAGCCTGTCCCAGTCCGCGAAATCGGCCGTGGCCGGCAACCCCTCGCCCAGCACGCGCCAGCCCGCCTCGGCCAGGCGGGGGTCGGGAGCGGCCAGGCCGGACGGCGTGGCCCCATCCCAGGCGGCGTGAACCCGCAGCGCCGTGGGCGCGATCGCCACGTCAGCCCTGAGCTTGTAGCGCGCTAGCCGCGCCACCAGCATCGCCGCCTGCGCCGCCTCGCAATCCAGCAGCAGCCGCTCGCCGTCGGCGAAGATGAAGAAATCCGCGAGCCACTTGCCCTGCGCGGTCAGCAGCGCGGCCCACACGGCGTGGCCAGGTGCCGCGTCGGCCACGTCGTTGGAGACCAGGCCGTTGAGGAACGCCACGCGGTCGGCGCCGGTGACGGCTAGCACGGCTCGGGCGGGTAGGTGGGCGGTGTTGGTCATGGGCAATAGGTGGCTCAGGCAAGGAAGGGAGGAAAGGCCTTCTTTTTTGAAAAAAAGAAGCAAAAAACTTTTGACTCCGCTGTCGCCGACCCATCCGGAGAGTCCGCGACAGCGGAGGAAAAGCTTTTTGCTTCTTTTTTTCAAAAAAGAAGGCCTTTCTTCCTTTCCTGACCGCGTTACACAAAATTCAGCCCCAGGCGAGCTTCCTTGTTACCCCACCGCGCCCATGCCACATCGTAACCATGCGCCGCGCCGCTCCCCTCCCGCTGCTCGCCTTCGCCGCCGCCCTGGCCGCGACGCCGCTGCACGCGCAGCCGCTGGTGCAGACCGGTCCGCTCACCTTCGCCCCGCTGGTGCGCCGCGTGGTGCCCGCGGTGGTCAACATCGCCGTGCGCATGAGCGTCGCCGACCCGCAGGCCGCCGGCGGCCTGCCGCCCGAGCTCAAGGGCACCCCGTTCGAGAAGACGTTCCGGGACCGCCTTAAAGGCCGCCGCGAGCAGATGATAGGTGCGGGCTCAGGCTTTGTGCTAGACCCGACCGGCATAATCGTCACCAACAACCATGTAGTGGGCGAGGCGGACAAGATCGTCGTCAGCTTCACCGACGGGTCTGAGCTGCCCGCCCACGTCATCGGCAGCGACGAGCTGACCGACATCGCGGTGATCAAGGTGGATTCCGACCACAAGCTGGCCGCCGTGCCCTGGGGCGACAGCCGCTCCGTGCAGGTGGGAGACTGGATCATGGCCGCAGGCAACCCGTTCGGGCTGGGCGGCTCGGTCACCGCCGGCATCGTGAGCGCGCGCGGGCGTGACATCGGCGCCGGCCCGTTCGACGATTTCTTCCAGCTCGACGCGCCGATCAATCCCGGCAATTCCGGCGGCCCCAGCTTCAACATGTCCGGCCAGGTGATCGCGCTGAATACTGCCATCGTCTCGCCCACCGGCGGCTCGGTGGGCATCGGCTTCGCCATACCGTCGGAGATCGCGCAACGCATCGTCGACGAGCTGCTGGCCAAGGGCCACGTGGATCGCGGCTGGTTGGGCGTGGACCTGGACACCACGGCGCACAAGCGCACCGGGGCCGCCATCGCCGCCGTGAACCGCGGTGGCCCGGCCGCGCGCGCCGGCTTGCACCCCGGCGACCTGGTCACCGCGATAAACGGCGAGCGGGTGGAGAGCACGCGCGAGCTGATACGCGACGTCTCGGCGGTGAACCCGGGTGGGACCGCCCGGCTGCATGTGCGCCGCGGCGCGCAGAGCCTGGACCTCTCCGTGATCGTCGGCCGCCGTCCGCCCGAGCCGCCGCAGGCCGATCCGGAAGCCATACCAGAACAATGACCAGACAATTTCGGAAGATCTGCTGATGCGCATCCTGCTGGTGGAAGACGACCCGACGGTCGCGCAGTTCGTGGTCAAGGGCCTGCGCGAGGCCGGCCACGTGGTCGAGCACTCCGACAACGGGCGCGACGGCCTGTTCATGGCCGCCAGCGAGGCGTTCGACACCATCATCCTGGACCGCATGCTGCCCGGCGGGATCGACGGCATACGCCTGCTGGAGACGCTACGCAGCCAGAACAACGCGACGCCCGTGCTGTTGCTTTCTGCTCTGGCGCAGGTGGACGAACGCGTGGCCGGCTTGAAGGCGGGCGGCGACGATTACCTGACCAAGCCATTCGCGTTCTCCGAGCTGCTGGCCCGCGTGGAGGCGCTGACGCGTCGCGGCAAGTCGGACGGTCCGCAAACCAAGCTGCTGGTGGGCGACCTGGAGATGGACCTGCTGTCGCGCGGCGTGCGCCGCGCCGGCCAGAAAATAGACCTGCAGCCGCGCGAGTTCCGCCTGCTGGAATATCTGATGCGTCATGCGGGGCAGGTGGTGACGCGTACCATGCTGCTGGAGGGCGTGTGGGATTATCATTTCGATCCACAAACGAACGTGATCGATGTCCACGTGAGCCGGCTGCGCCAGAAGATCGACAAGCCGTTTCCGTCTTCGCTGATCCATACGATCAGGAATGCGGGGTACATGCTTCGGCCTGAGTGAAGAAAGGCCCTCTTTTTTGAAGAAAAGAAGCAAACTTTTGTCTGCGCTGTCGCGGACTGACAGGACAGGTGCGCGACAGCGGAGCAAAAGTCTTTTGCTTCTTTTCTTCAAGAAAGAAGGCCCTTCTTTCTCTTGATAAGATCCGCAAGCCTACGCTTCGCCACCCTCTTCGGCCTCGTCTTCGCGCTTTCCGCGCTCACGCTCGTGGCCTTCCTCTGGTTCTCCACGGCAAACCTGCTGGACCGGCAGGTGGAAGCCGCCATCAACGCGGACGCGCAAGGCCTGGTCGAGCGCTGGTCCGAAGGCGGCGTGCCGGCACTGCTGCTCACCATACAGGAGCGGCTGGGCGAGAACGTCGATGACGACGCGATCTACGAGGTTACCGACTCGCTGCAGCGCTGGGTGGCCGGCAACCTGAACCAGTGGCCGGTCAAGGTGGAAACGCCTGGCGTGTTCTACGAGCTGCAGGTGGTGCGCGCCGGCACGCGCAGCCTGGCGGACGTGCGCCGCTATGATCTGCCAGGCGGCTTCCACCTTCTGGTTGGGCGGGACGTGCGCGGGCGGGTGGAGCTGCGGCGCCTCCTTACCAACGCGCTGTTCTCCTCGCTGCTGGTAATCGCGGCACTTGGTGCCGCCGGCGCCTTTGTCATACGCAACGTGTTCCGCCGCATGGTGGCCGAGGTGTCAGCCACCGCCGAGGCCATCGCCGGCGGGGACCTCACGCCACGCGTGCGCCGCTCCGGCCGCGGCGACGAGTTCGACCGCATGGCGGAATCCATCAACACGATGCTGGAGCGCATCGCCAAGCTGATGGACGGCGTGCGCCAGGTCAGCAACGCCATCGCGCATGATTTGCGCACGCCGATCACGCGCGCCCGCGCCCGGCTGGAGGATGCCTCGCTGCACGCCCGCTCAGAAGCCGAGCTGCGCGCCGGCGTGGAACGCGCCGTCAGCGACCTGGACAACGTGACGGCCGTGTTCCACGCGCTCATGCGCATCGCCGAGATAGAGGTCGGCGCCCGCCGTTCGGCGTTTGCCGAAATCGACCTCGGCCCGCTGCTCGCCGACCTGGCCGAGCTGTACAGCGCAGTGGCCGAGGAGCATGGCGGGCTCACCCTGCGGCTGGAAGTGCCCGACACGCTAGCCATACTGGGGGATCGGGACCTGCTGCAGCAGGCGGTCGCCAACCTGCTGGACAATGCGATCAAGTTCTCGCCGGATGGCGGCCAGATCACGCTGGCGGCGTCACGCATGGACCGGCAGGTGCGGCTCTCCGTGGCTGACCAGGGCGCGGGCATCCCCGAAGCCGACCGGCCGCGCGCCACGGAGCGCTTCTTCCGCGGCGAGGCCGCACGCAGCACGCCAGGCTCCGGCCTGGGACTGGCGCTGGTGCAGGCTGTGGCCCTTCTGCATGACGGCTCGTTGCTGCTGGAGGACGCCCATCCCGGCCTGCGGGCTACCCTCGTCATCCCGGCCATGTCGCCCGCGCAACAGCAGATGAACAGCGCTTCATCCGCGCCCCATCCGGAGGACACGGCAACGCTGCCATCAGACCTGCACAGATGACGATCCGCCGCGCCTTGAGAGTGCCTGTGCTGCTTGCATCGCTGGGCCTGTGCGGGCGCGCCGCGGCCGATGAGTCGCCAAGCTTTGCCCTGACGACCGACACGCCGGCCTATTGCGCGCAGCTCGTCCGTCAGGTGGCCGACCGTCATAGCCAGTCGCTCGACGTGCAGCGTCTGCTCGCCGAAGGGCGGGAGATGTGTGAGGACGGGCAGATACGTGGCGGCATACGCCGGTTGCGGCGCGCTTTGGTGCTGCTGCACCACCGGGCGGTGCGCGATGAGCCGCCATCCTGAGGGACGAGCACTCGTAGGAAGAAAGGCCTTCTTTTTTGAAAAAAAGAAGCAAAAAACTTTTGGTAACGCTGTCGCGGACCTTCCCACAGATGCGCGACAGCGGAGTCAAAAGTTTTTTGGTCCTTTTTTTCAAAAAAGGACTGCTT
>CAXTCL010000116.1:0-12024 GCA_964242035.1 uncultured Acetobacteraceae bacterium
GCAGTGGGTGCGGCCGGTTCGAGTGAGCTGCGTGGCGGAGGTGGCGGGGTTTGCACGGGTGGCGGGGGCTTGGCTGGGTGTGCTGGCGGGGGGCGATGTGCTGGCGGCGCATGCTGTGGGGTGTTTTGCCCGGGCGATACGGGGGGCGCCGGATAGGGCTGGGTTTTACGGCGATGCGGACTGCCTGGTTGGGGGCGAGCGTGCGGCGCCGTTGTTCAAGCCTGGGGCTGATCCCTGGCTGGCGCGTAGCGGGTTGCTGGGGGTTGGTGCGTATGCGGTGCATCCGGACGGGGTGGCCGGTGGGTCGGCCGAGGGGTTCGGGCACGTGCCTTTCGTGCTGACGCATGTGACTGGCGTGCGGGTGGTGCCGGTGGGGCTGCCTGTTGTGCCGGCTGGCGCGTGGCCGAAGGTCAGCATCGTTGTTCCGACGTCAGGGCGGGCGGCGCATGTGTTGCGGTGTTTGCGTGGTGTGCTGGCGGGGACGGACTATCCGAATTTCGAGGTGGTGCTTGCGGTTTCGCGGCGCGAGCGGGGCGATCGGGTGCAGGCGCGGACCCTGGCTGTGGCGGAGGGTTTGCCGGGCGTGCGGGTGCTGGATCTGGGCATGACCGCGTTCAATTATTCCGCGGTGAACAACGCCGCGGTGCGCGAGAGCGATGGTGCGCTGGTTCTGCTGCTGAACGACGACGTGCGGCCGGTGCGCAGGGATTGGCTGCGGCGCATGGTGGCGGCGACGCAAGGGGTGGCGCTGCGGGCGGACATCGTGGGGGCGCGGCTGCTGTATGGCAACGGGGCCGTGCAGCATGGCGGCGTGATCCTGGGGCTGGCGCATCTGTGCGAGCATGCGTTCCGGCTGACGGCGCGCGGCGACGGCGGGCCGCACGGGATCGCGCTGCTGGACAGGCAGGTCTCCGCGGTGACGGCGGCCTGCCTGCTGGTGCGGCGCACGGTGTGGGACGCGGTGGGCGGGATGGACACGGCATTTGCGATTGCGCTGAACGACGTGGATTTCTGCTTGCGGGCCCGGGCGGCGGGGGCGATTGTTACCATGTTGGCGTCGGTGGAACTGTATCATTACGAGGGGGCATCGCTGGGGCGGCATTACAGCGGCGCCAGGGCAGCGCTGGAAGCGGTGGAAGTGCGACTTTTGCGGAACACCTGGCAATCTGCGATTGCAGCAGATCCTTTCTACAACCTGCAGGCGTCCCTCGAGGTGGGACGGGAGTTCACGCCGGCATTTCCGCCGCGCCTGACACCGTTTAGCTGGATACGTGGCGAGGATGCAGCACTGCGCTGACGATTTTGCAAGGCGGTGTTGCGCGCGGTGGCGGAACCACGTATTGCGCAACACGAAAGGTTGATGCTGCTGGAGTCGCGTGAGGGGGTGGTGTCGCAGGGGGTTCCTGGCGCTGCCGGCCGCCCGTCACGTGCATGTCCGGCGTTTTTGCCAATCATCGGTGACCGCGCACCCGGCCGGTGCAACAGAGGAGTTCGACCACCATCATGAGCAAAGCCTTCATTGCCGGCGTCATCCAGGAAAGCACCGAATGCACGGGTGTGGCTGCCAACGCGGCTGCCGGCACGCTGATCGACGCGATCGTCAAGCAGCTGAAGAAGGAGGGCGGGTTTACGCTGCCGTCTTTCGGCACGTTCACGGTGCGCAAGACAAAGGCGCGCAAGGCGATGAATCCTCGGACGGGCGAGCCGGTGAAGGTGAAGGCGGGCAAGACGGTGCGGTTCAAGGCCAGCCCGAATTTGAAGAAGGCGGTTTAAGTAAAGCAAGGCCTTCTTTTCTGAAGAAAAGAAGCAAAAGACTTTTGACTTCGCTGTCGCGGACTCGCCGGAAAGGTCCGCGACAGCGGAGTCAAAAGTTTTTTGCTTCTTTTTTTCAAAAAAGAAGGCCTTTCTTTCTTTTGTAGGAGCACACGTGGCCGATTTGAAAGTGGCGGTGGTGCAAGTGACGGCAATTCAGCAGAATTGCACGCTTATCACCGATGCCGCGAGCGGGCAGACGGCGATCGTCGATCCTGGCGGTGATGTGGACAGGATCGTGGCGGCGCTTAATGCGAACGCGTTGCTGCCGGCGGCGATCTGGCTGACGCATGGGCATCTGGATCATGCGGGCGGGGCGGCCGAGCTTGCGGAGCGGCTGGGGCTGGAGATCGTGGGGCCTGACGCGCGCGATGCGATGCTGCTGGGCAGTATAGCGGAGCAGGCGGCGGGATATGGGCTGACGGGGCTGCGCGATTGTACGCCGGACCGGTATCTGCGTGAGGGCGATACCGTTTCGGTGGGCGGGCAGGTGTTCGAGGTTCTGCATTGCCCGGGGCATACGCCGGGGCATGTGGTGTTCGTGAACAGGGCGGCCCGGTTTGCGCAGGTGGGCGACGTGTTGTTTGCGGGGTCAGTGGGGCGTACGGATTTCGCTTACGGCGACCATGCGGCGTTGATCTCTTCGATCAGGACGAAGCTTTTGCCGCTGGGCGATGATGTGCGTTTTGTTTGTGGGCATGGGCCGGCTTCGTCTATCGGGGCGGAGCGGGTGGGTAATCCGTTTCTTCAGTGAAGCGGGGCTTGGGATCGCAGAGAGGGAAGGCCTTCTTTTTCGAGAAAGAAAAAGAAGCAAAAGCTTTTGCTTGCGCTGTCGCGGGAGGCTGACCTGTGCGCTTCACCGACGGGTTGCGGGGCAGGTGACGGACTGAAAGCTTTTGTCCCTCGTATTTGCGGCAGCCGAGTATTCTCGGGAGAGGCGGACGCGCTGCAAATGCGCGGGAATAAAAGTTTTTTGCTTCTTTTTTTCAAAAAAGAAGGCCTTGCTTGCTTACCCATGCACGGAGCGTGAGATTACTGGCCGGATACACTCCGGGCGCATTGGAATTTGGTATGAGTACCCGGAGGCAATGGCTGAGTTTACTTCCGCGCTAACGAACGGCTTGTCCACCGCCGGGGACTATGATGTCGAGCTCGTTGGCTTTGGCGTCCAGCATTTGGGTGCGGCGGAACATCCAGTCTTCGGCTTCGTCGCGGGTGGCGAAGGCGCCTTCGTCGTTGTCCATGGCGGTCTCGCCTATGCCGATGACGCTGTAGCGGCCGTTTGGCAGGGCTACGATCTGGAGCATTACGGATTGCGAGGTGTCGGACATGGGGTGTGTCTCCTGGCGCTGGCGCGTGGAGACGTGACGTTTGATGGACGGGAAAGTTTTGGGGTGTGGTCGGTGGGATGCCAAAGCGCACCCCACCCTACGGTTGGCGACAGCGGAGCAGACTGCTTGCTTTTTTAAGCGGCCGATTGGGCCTGGGGCATCAGGTTGAGGAGGGCGTCGCGGCCGAGGCGGGTGCAGAAGTTGCCGAAGCCTTCGTCTTGGGTGGCGGACCAGGCGGCGAAGAGGGGGTCGAAGAGGCTGATTACTTCGGCGTGGGGGACTTTTTCGAGGAGCTTGAAGCTCAGGCGGGTGCCTTCGAAGTCGCCGCCTACGTAGATGGCGTAGAAGCCGGGCATGCGGCCGACTATGCCGATGTCACCGGCGTAGGTGCGGGCGCAGCCGTTGGGGCAGCCGGTTATGCGTATGCTTATGCGCTGGGCGGCGAGGTTGTGGCGGGACAGCAGGGCGTCGAAGCCGGCGACGATCTCGGGGTGCATGCGCTCGGCTTCGGTCAGCGCCAGGCCGCAGGTGGGGAGTGCGGGGCAGGAGAGCGCGAATTGGGCCATGGGGGACATGGCCTGGGCTGGGGTGACGCCGTGTTCGGCCAGCAGGGTGTCTATGGCTTGGCGGTTGGCGGGGTCTATGTCGGTGAGCAGGACGTCCTGCTGTGGGGTCATCGTGTAGTTGGGGGCGTAGCGTTCGCCGATGAGGCGCAGGGCGGTGCGCAGGCGGGCGCCTTCGGGCTGGGAGGGGCCGCCGTCGATGATGCGGCCGGCGGCGACGGGAACGCCGAGCCAGAGGTGGCCGTCGCCCTGCTCGTGCCAGCCGAGGATGTCTGGGACTTGCAGGGTCATCGGGCGCGGGTCGGGCAGGGGGCGGCCGTAATAGGTGGCCAGCGTGTCGCGTATCCAGGGGAGGCCCATGTCGTCGACGACGTATTTCAGGCGGGCGCGGCGGCGGTTTGTGCGGTCGCCGTGGTCGCGCTGGAGCTTGATCACCGCTTCCACGATGGGGATGAGGTCGGTGGGCGGGACGAAGGCGATGGGGGTGGCGAGGCGGGGGTAGGTGCGGGGGTTGTTGTGGGTCATGCCCAGGCCGCCGCCGACGGCGATGTTGTAGCCTTCCAGGGTGTCGCCGTTGAAGATGGCGATTATGCCTAGGTCGTTGGTGAGGACGTCGATGGTGTTGTCGGCTGCGTGGGTTATGCCAACTTTGAATTTGCGGGGCAGGTAGGTGGGGCCGTAGAGGGGTTCCTCCTCTTCGGCGTTGGCGGACGGCGCTTCGTCGAGGAAGATCTCGTAGTAGGCGCGGGTTTTGGGTTTCAGGTGCTCGGACAGTAGGCGGGCATCGGACTCGATGCGGGCCTGGCGGGCGTCGTGGATGGGGGTGGGGCTGGCCATGATGTTGCGGACGACGTCACCGCAGGCGGACATGGTGGTGAGCAGGGTGGTGTTTATGTCGGCGATCGCGGGCTTCAGGTCGCCCTTGAGGATGCCGTGGAACTGGATGCCCTGGCGTACGGTGATGCGCAGCGAGCCGTTGGCGCGGGTGTCTGCCAGGTGGTCGAAATAGAGATATTGGGCGGTGGTCATGCGGCCGCCGGGCATGCGGCAGCGTAGCATGAACTGGTATTCCTTCTCCTCGCCGTGCTGCTTGCGGGCGGTGGCGGTGTCGCGGTCGAACTGCTCGTAGCTGCCGTGGAATTTCAGGAGCTGGTAGGCGTCTTCGCTGACCTGGATGCCGCCTTCGGACAGCTCTCGGGCCAGGGTGCCGCGCAGGCGGTGGCTCTCCGTCTTGAGCAATTCTACAGCGGACAGCTTGGCGGTCATGGCGGGCCTCGGGAATTACGCTCCCGGATAACGTGGAATGGCGGCGGGGGAAAGCAAGCGAGAGGGTGTTTTTTGGCGGGGCGTGGCCCGGCGCGGTGTTTGGCCGGTGGGTGAACAGGGCTGTTCGGCGGCGGCCGCGATCGGCCAGCCGAGGCCAGGCCTGCCTGGCTTTCAGTCTGGGCAACCTGCCCGGCGGGTTCTCCAGGTTTTGGATGCTTGCGGGCGGGTTTCGCCGGCAGACGGCGGGGCATGGTCTTTCACGGAGACGTGTGAGCACCCGGGCGAACATTTCGTTATCACTGGCGTCTATTCCGAGATCATTACTTTTAGTTACTGGGTGCCCGATGTTCCTCGACCTCTCCGCCTATCACATGACCTACGACCAGGAATTCTCGTCCGGTGCTCCGGTGACCGTCTCCCCTGATGGAAATGGGACGACGTTCAAGACGCAGTTTGACTGGGGTGGCCGCTATAATCCCTCGAACCATGAGGCGGAGTTCTATTCCGATCCGGCGTTCGCGGTGAACCCGTTCAGCATGCAGAAGGGGGAGTTCACGATCACGGCGGCGCCGGCGCCCGATCCCTCCTTTTACGGCGGACAGCCTTACACGTCCGGCCTGATCACGACGCAGAATACCTTCTCTCAGCATGGCGGGTATTTCGAGGTGCGGGCGCAGGTTCCTGGCAAGCAGGGGCTGTGGGGCGCGTTCTGGATGCTGCCGACGACGCTGAGTGACTATCCGGAGATGGACATCCTCGAGGATCCGAACCTTGGGTCCAAGGGGCTGTATTTCCTGCACGCCACGGCGCCCACCGACAGCAATGGCGGCTTTGTGCAGAGCGGGACGGCGATCTACAAGGGCTATCACCAATATGGCGTCGAGTGGAACGACCAGACGGTCACGTTCTATTTCGACCACAAGGCGATCGCGGAGTATCCGACGCCGCCGGAATTTGCGTCCCTGAACATGTACCTGCTGCTGAACCTGGCTGTGGGCGGTCCTGGGAGCTGGCCGGGTGCCGCACCTGCCGCGTCGATCCCTGCCGAGTATAAGATAGATTACATACGGGCGTTCTCGAACAATGCGGCTGACCCTGTGGTGGCGCAGCAGGCGATCTCCTCGCCGGACACGGTCGACACGACGCCTTCCTACGTGACGCCTTTGGCGCCCGACGTGGTGACCGGCACCGGGCCTGCCGCGCTGGTGCTGTCCATGTCGGAAGACTATTACGCCCACGATGCGAAATTCGTCGTGGCGATCGACGGGGCTGCGATACCTGGCGTGTTCGAAGCGGTTGCGCAGAAGTCGAAGGGCCAGAGCCAGAGGTTTCTGTTCTATGGCACCTATGCTCCGGGTGTGCATACGGTGACGGTGACTTACATCAACAACCTGCCTGCGGCCGCGGCTTACATGAGCCGTAAGCTGTATTTCGATGGCATGGCGATGAATGGGGTGCCGAGCGTGGATCTGGCACCCGTGGCACTTCGTGGCGGACAGCACACTATGAGTTTTGTAGCGCCTTGATGCCGAAAGGGGACGTCTTGATCTGTAGCAAGCATGGGGCTCTGCCCCAAACCCCGTCGTGCGAAGCACGCATTCGCGTGACGGGGCCCCTTGAGGCCCCGGACCCCCACCTGTTTGGGGACGTTACTTAGGTTTTGGGGACGATTCTCTTTGAGGAGTCCCGGGCCGAACCGCGAGAGCTTGGTTGGACGCTTGGTTGGTGGGGTGCCAAAGCGCACCCCACCCTACGACGGGCGTTTGTGGTGAGTCGGCGACAGCGGGGATAAAGGTTTTTTGCTTCTTTTTTGCAAAAAAGAAGGCCTTGCTTGCCTTGCCTTGCCTTTCCTAGATCGAGAACGTGATTGGTTCGGCCAAGGGGCGCGCAAGGCCGGCGGCTTCGGCGCGGCGGATCAGGTCGTCGAGCGTCAGGGTGTGTAGGTGGGTGGCGAAGGCTTCGTCCAGGCAGGTCCAGACGGGGTCGATGACTTCTCGCTGCAGGTCGCCGGTGGGGCCGTCTTCGTGGGGGGATTCGTCGGACAGGGCGGTGCGCATGATGTCGTCGAGGTGGATGTCCCGGCGGGGGCGGCCGAGGCGGTAGCCGCCACGGGGGCCGCGTATGCTCTCCAGCAGGCCGGAGCGGGAGAGGGATTGCAGCAGGGGTTCGATACCGCGGCGGGCGAGGCCGGCGCGCTCGGCGATGTCTGCCGCGCTGACGGTGCTGGTGCGCCCGGCGTGGAAGGCCACGTCCAGCATGATGAGGACGGCGAGCATCCCGCGGTCTCGGCGGACGAGCATGTGGGCACCTCTGGGCGGGAGGAGTGGGCCGCCTGAGGGTTGCCCCATGGCGGAATTCCCGCAAGACTCAATGTATATCAGATAATTGCCCCGGGAAGCTGTGATGTCCAACCGAATGGCGCGGAAGAAGCCGGTTTTCGCGGTGGCGGCGCCCAGGGGGCGTATCTACGGGAGCGTGACCGAGACGGTGGGGGGGACGCCGCTGGTGCGGGTTCCGCGTATCGCGCGCGAGGAGGGGCTGGTGGCGGATCTGCTGCTGAAGCTGGAGTTCTTCAATCCGTTGGGCTCGGTGAAGGACAGGATCGGGTTGGGGATGATCGATGCGGCGGAGCAGGCCGGGGAGATCTCGCCCGAGCGGACCGTGCTGGTGGAGCCTACCAGCGGGAATACCGGGATTGCGCTGGCGTTTGTGGCGGCGGCTCGCGGGTATCGGCTGATCGTGACGATGCCGGAGAGTGCTAGCATCGAGCGGCGGCGCATGCTGCGGCTGATGGACGCGCAAGTGGAGCTGACGCCGCAGAAGCTGGGGATGGCGGGCGCGATCGCGCGGGCCAACCAGATACTGGCGAGCACACCAGGGGCGTGGATGCCGAAGCAGTTCGATAACGAGGCCAATCCGGACGTGCACGAGGCGACGACGGCGGAGGAGATCTGGGCCGATACCGCGGGCGCGGTGGATGTGGTGGTGGCGGGGCTGGGGACGGGGGGGACGCTGACGGGGATCGGCCGGGCGCTGAGGAGCCGGCGGCCGGGATTGCGCATGGTGGGGGTGGAGCCGGCGGAAAGCGCGGTGCTGTCGGGCGACGAGCCTGGGCCGCATGGGATACAGGGGATAGGCCCTGGGTTCAGGCCATCCGTGCTGGACATGGCGGAGGTGGACGAGGTGGTGACGGTGTCCGAGCGGGAGTCGATTGCGGCGGCGCGTCGGTGTGCACGGCTGGAGGGGTTGCCGATCGGGATATCGTCCGGAGGCATGCTGCATGTGGCGATAGGGTTGGCGAAACGGGCGGAGAACGAAAGGCGGGTGATCGTGGGTATCGTGCCGTCGTTTGCGGAGCGGTATCTGTCGACGGCGCTGTTTACTGGGCTGGGGTGAGATGCGGGCGGGGTATGGATTTGTGCATGCGATCGCCACGCGGTGGATGGACAACGACGTCTATGGGCATGTGAACAACGTTGTCTACTACAGCTATTTCGACACGGTGATAAATTACTACCTGATCGCGCATGGCGGGTTGGACATCCATGCGGGGGCGCAGATCGGGTTGTGTGTGGAGTCGCACTGCACGTATGCGGCGCCGCTGGCTTTCCCCGGGGTAGTGGAGGCGGCTTTGCGGGTGGAGAGGCTGGGGCGCAGCAGCGTGCGGTATGGGGTAGGGTTGTTCGCGGAAGGGAGTGCGGTGGCGGCGGCGGAGGGGTGGTTCGTGCATGTGTTCGTGGATCGGGTGAGCAGGCGGCCCTGCGAGATCGGCGAGGGGTTGCGGGGCGCGCTGGGAGCGTTGCTGGTGGATGCTACGGTGCCGGTTGGTTGAGCGCTTGCTGCGTTGGCGTTCGTTCTAGGCAGGTTCTATGCCGTTTGTGTTTTGAAAGGAGTCTGGCGGGGACAGGTGTCACTTCCTGACGTAGATCATGAGCAGGCGATCGACCTGTGTTCCGTGATCCAGCGGGACGTCCGTCCAGGATTTGCCGTCGGCGGCCAGCGCCATCCGCCCGGCGCCGGCTGGCGTGCCGTTTTTGGAAACCTCGTAGGTCCACACGCGGGGGTTTTCTTCGGTGACGGCGATGGTGAGGCCAGGTGTAGGTTTGCTCCTGTGTATGGGCATTGGCTGGCCGTCCAGCCGGCCGCGGACCACTTCGCCGAGGGAGGGGATTTCCCAGATGAGGGTACCGTCGGGCGAGACGGTGAACCTGTAGGCGTCGGCGGCGCCGTCCGGTTCGGGGCGGGTCTGGTCGAGCGCCCAGGTTCCGGTCCATGCGGTGTCGGCGGCGTGACAGGTCGATGCGACTAGTACGGGCAGCGCGATGGCGAGGGCACGTTTCAGCAAAGGGCGGCTCCGGTTGGTATCGGAATGCAGTCAGGCAGCGTCGCACCTACCGGGACGATACGAGCAGGTGAAGGATATGTCAGTGTCCGTTCGAAGAGGCGCGGCCTGAAGCCACCATGACCGCAAGACGGGCGTAGCCGAAGATGCAGAAGCATCCGTGCAGGCGACAGGAGCAAAAGTTTTTTGCTGCTTTTTTTCAAAAAAGAAGGCCTTGCTTTCTTACTTCTGAGGATATGCCAAGATGATAACGAAAGCTGCCGTCCTGCGCGAACTGGGATTGCCGCGGCCGTATGCGCAGTCGCGCCCGCTGGTGGTGCAGGAGATGGAGCTGGGAGCACCGGGGGTGGGCGAGATACGCGTGCGGGTGGGCGCGGCGGGGCTTTGCCATTCGGATCTGTCGGTGATCGATGGGACCAGGCCCAGGCCGATGCCGATGGTCATGGGGCATGAGGCGGCCGGCGTTGTGGAGGCTTGCGGGGAGGGGGTCGAGTTTTCCGTCGGCGACCATGTGGTTTTTGCTTTTGTGCCGAGTTGCGGGGCGTGTTTGCCGTGTGCGGAGGGGCGGCCGGCTTTGTGCGAGCCGGGGGCGGCGGCGAACACGGCCGGGACGCTTCTGGGTGGGGGGCGGCGGTGGTGTGACGATGGAAGCGCCGGGGGGGTGGTGAACCATCATCTTGGGGTTTCGGGGTTTGCGGAGCGGATCGTGACGAGTGCGCGCTCGGCGGTTCGGGTGGATGCGGGGTTGGCGCTGGATGTGGCGGCGCTGTTCGGCTGCGCGGTGATGACAGGGGTGGGCGCGGTGGTGAACACGGCGCGGGTGCCTCCCGGGGCGAGTGTCGCGGTGTTCGGGCTGGGGGGGGTGGGGCTGGCCTGCGTGCTGGGGGCGGTGGCTTCGGGGGCTAATCCGGTGGTGGTGGTGGATCCGGTGGCGGAGAAGCGGGCGTTGGCGCTGGATTTGGGGGCGACGCATGCAATTGAGGCGGGCGAGGGGGCGGTGGCGGGCGTGCGCGAGGCGACGAAGGGTGGGGCGGCGTTCGTGTTCGAGTCGGTGGGCAGCGAGACGGTGCTGGCGCAGGCGTATGGGGCGACACGGCGCGGGGGGATGACGGTGGCGACGGGGTTGCCGCACCCGAGCCGGATGTTTTCGGTGCCGGCGGTGAGCCTGGTGGCCGAGGAGCGGTGCGTGCAAGGGAGTTATATGGGGAGCGCGGTGCCAAGGCGGGATCTGCCGCGGTTCGTGGCGATGTACCAGGCGGGGCGGTTGCCGGTGGACCGGTTGCTGACGCATCGGTTGGGGTTGGGGGAGATAAACGAGGGGTTTGACCGGTTGGCGGATGGGCTGGCGGTTCGGCAGGTGGTGGTGTTCTAAGCAAGCAAGGCCTTCTTTTTTGAAAAAAAGAAGCAAAAAACTTTTGCTCCCCGCATTTGCGACAGTCGGGTGCCTACTGATGAATCGAGGCGGTTGAAACGGCGCAGGGACAAAAGTTTTTTGCTTCTTTTTTTCAAAAAAGAAGGCCTTTCTTTCTTCCTGGCTTCGTGATGGCCTCACACCGCGCAAAAAAAAGGGAACCGCCATGCTGGATACGTCCTGCCGCACGTCCTACGACGCAAACCACGAGATGTTCCGCGACACGGTGCGCAAGGTGTTCGACCGCGCGCTGATCCCGAACCTCGAGCGCTTCGAGACGGAGGGCAAGGTGGACCGGCCGTTCTGGCTGGCGTGCGGCGCGGCGGGTATGCTGTGTCCCACGGTGAAGGAGGAGCACGGCGGGCTGGGGCTCGATTTCGGCTACAACGCCGTGGTCGCCGAGGAGCTTGCCTATGCGGGGTCGGCCGCGGGCATCACGCTGCAATCCGACATCGTCGCAGAATACATCGAGAAATACGGATCGCCGGAACAGCGCGAGAAGTATCTGCCGAAGATGGTGACAGGCGAGGTGATCACCGCGATCGCGATGACCGAGCCAGGTGCCGGCTCCGATCTGCAGGGCATACGCACGACGGCCAGGCGCGACGGCAATCACTACGTCATCAACGGCTCCAAGACCTACATCACCAACGGCCAATTGGCCGATTTGGTCATCGTGGTCGCCAAGACGGAACCCGATCTCGGGGCCAAGGGGACGTCGCTGATCCTGGTGGAGCGCGACACCGAGGGGTTCGCGCGCGGCCGCAACCTGGACAAGATCGGCCAGCACTCGGCCGACACATCCGAGCTGTTCTTCCAGGACGTGCGGGTGCCGATGACGAACTGCCTGGGCGAGGAGAATAAGGGCTTCATCTACCTGATGAGCCAGTTGCCGCAGGAGCGCCTCTCGATCGCGCTCTCTGCCCAGGCCGGCGCACAGCGCGCCTTCGACGAGGCGGTGGCGTTCACCAAGGACCGCCGCGCGTTTGGCAAGACGGTGTTCGACTTCCAGAATACCAAGTTCACGCTGGCCGACATGAAGACGCAGCTCCAGGTCGGCTGGGCGCATCTGGATTGGGCGCTCGCCCGGCACATGCAGGGCAAGCTGACCACGGCGGAGGCTTCGGCCGCGAAACTGTGGCACACCGAGATGCAGGGCAGGGTGATCGACGCGGCGCTGCAACTGCATGGCGGGGCCGGCTACATGAACGAGTACGCGGTGGCCAGGTTGTGGCGGGACGCGCGGGTGACGCGCATTTTCGGCGGCACCAGCGAGATCATGAAGGAAGTCGTCAGCCG
>CAXTCL010000117.1:0-11916 GCA_964242035.1 uncultured Acetobacteraceae bacterium
CGATCGACCAGATGCTGGGCGGCCGCCTGCGCGTCAACATCATCTCCAGCGACATTCCCGGCGAAGTGCTGGACAGCGCGCCGCGCTACCGTCGCACGCTGGAGGCGATGACGATCCTGCGCGACCTTCTGGACGGGCGCGACGTCGATTTCGACGGCGAGTTCTACAAGCTGAAGATCTCTCCACCACGTTTGCGTATGTCCGCCGGCCGGGCGCCCCTGTTCTACTTCGGCGGTCTGTCGGACGCAGCACGCGATACCGCAGCGCGCCAGGCGGACGTGTACCTCATGTGGCCGGACCGTCTGCCCGCCGTACGCGAGATCGTCGCCGATCTCACGTCACGCGCCGCCGCGCACGGCCGTCGCCTGCGGTTCGGCTACCGTGTGCACGTGATTGTAAGGGAAACCGAAGCCGAAGCCCGGCTCGCCGCACGCCGGCTGCTCTCGCATTTGGACGATGCGGAAGGCGCGCGCATCCGCGCCCGCTCGCTGGACAGCAATTCGCTCGGCGTCGGGCGCCAGGCCGAACTGCGGGACACCGCGGACGACGAGGGCTACGCCGAAGCCAATCTTTGGACCGGCATCGGCCGGGCGCGCTCGGGGTGCGGGGCGGCCATCGTCGGTGATCCGGACCAGGTGCTGGCCAAGCTGGAAGCCTATCGCCAGGCGGGGATCGACGCTTTCATCCTGTCCGGCTACCCGCACGCGGCCGAGTGCGACCTGTTCGCCCGCCACGTGCTGCCGCACCTCCAGCACGGGCCGCTTGACGTATCATAGCCTCAAGGTATGTGATCGTTCCAGGGGACCATAATCGCGCGAAAAGCCGCGGGGGGAGCACATCATGCAGAGGCCATTCCTGTCACCGGCGCGTGCCGCCATGCTGCGCACCGGCCTTCTGCTGACAGCCGCTTGCATCCCGGCAAACACTTATGCGCAAACCGCTTCCAGCACCGCCGGCAGCAAGGCGCCGGCCGCCGCGCCGCAGGGGCTGGAGAACATCGTCGTCACCGCACGAAGGCGGTCCGAGCCGTTGCAGAAGGTCCCTGTCGCCATCACCGTGCTGAGCGCGGCACAGCTCAAGCGCGACAACCTCAACAACGTCCAGGACATCCTGGCCCAGGTGCCCAGCGCGGATTTCCGCACCAGCTCGTCCAACAAGGACCGCACCATCTTCCTGCGCGGCATCGGCACCATCTCCACGTCGCCAGGCGTGGAACCGTCGGTATCTACCGTGCTGGATGACGTGGTGCTGCTGCGCGCCGGCCAGTCCACGCTGGACCTGTCCGGCCTGGACCAGGTGGAAGTGCTGCGCGGCCCGCAGGGCACGCTGTTCGGCAAGAACGCGTCGGCCGGCGTGGTCAACATCACCACGCGCGAGCCGACGGCCGATCTGCACGCCTATGCCGACGCGGCCGGCTATTCCGCCGGCGGCGAGTACCGCCTCGAAGGCGGCGTGTCGGGAACGCTCGCACCCAATCTTACCGGCGTCACCTCCATACTCGCCGGCGGCTTCGACGGTGACGTGAAGAACCTCTACAACGACAATGAAGTGAACGGCTACACGCATGACGGCTTCCGCACGAAGCTGGAATACCAGCCATCCGACGACCTGAAGATCCGGCTCGAATTCGACTACCTGAAATCGCACGACACGGTGCCGAACGGCGTGTTCTCCAGCACCGCGCAGACGGCCTACCCGTCCGGCCTGATCACGCAAAGCCCGTTGCTGGCGCAGGACCTGGCCGCATCCGGCGTGGTCGCGGGCAACGGCAACACCACGGTCAACAACAACTTCACGAGCACCGCGAACGACGACAACGGCGGCATCTCGCTTCGCGTGGACAAGCAGCTTGGCGACTACACGCTGACCTCGATCACCGCCTACCGCATCTGGCACAACACGCAGCACCAGGATTACGACCAGACATCGATCCTGGAGCCAAAATACCCGCAGCTCGCCGATACCGGCTACCTGCTGTTCAACCAGTTCACCCAGGAAGTGCGCCTCGCTTCGCCGAAGGGCGGCTTCATCGATTACCAGGCCGGACTCTTCTACGCGCTTGCCGTGGACAGCGAGCAGTACGGCCGTGACATCCTGCAACAGGTCGGGCCCAGGCAGGTGCCCAATGTGGGCCAGGCGCAGTACAGCACGGACGGCAACGACGTGGCCCTGTTCGGCGAAGCCAACCTGCATTTCACCGACCGCTTCAGGGGCGTGGTCGGCGTGCGCGGCGTGGTCGACACGCTGGATTACCAGCAGGGCCGCATCTCGAGCTCCGACGTGTCGCTGACCGGCATTGCGCCTTCGTTCCACAGCGTCGGCAGCACGACCGTTCCCGCCTATTCCGACCGGCTCGGCCTGCAATACGATCTGACGCCGCAGAGCATGGCCTATTTCACCTACTCACGCGGCTACAAGGGCCCTGCCTTCAACGTGTTCTTCAACGAGACCGCGCTGCAGACCAACGCGCTGAAGCCGGAGACCTCGAACGCCTACGAGATCGGCCTGAAATCGCGCTTCCTGCACGATCGCGTGCAGGCGAACCTCGACGGCTTCATCCAGGATTTCACCGACTACCAGGCCAACTTCGCCTCCGACGTCGCCGGCGCTCTGGTCACCCGGCTGATCAATGCCGGCAGCGTATCGACCAAGGGCGTGGAAGGCGACCTCACCGCGCGCCCGGTCGGCAACCTGGATCTGACCGGGCTGTTCGCCTACACCGAAGCCACCGTGGACCGGTTCGCCTGCCCGGCAAATGCCGCCACGAGTTGCGACATCAACGGCGAGCCGCTGCCCTTCGCGCCGAAATGGAAGCTCGATGCGCGCGCGCATTACACCATCCCGCTCAGTGACAGGTACGATCTCGGCCTGAACACCGATTTCAACTGGCAGACCTCCACGCAATACCAGCTCACCGAGACGCCGAACACGGTGCAGAAAGCCTACGGCATCTGGAACGCCAGCATCGGCCTGGCAGACCTCGACCATAACTGGCGGGTCACCGGCCTGGTGCGCAACATACTCGATACGAACTACGCATCCTATCTGGTGGACGGCAACCTGAACGGCGCGCTTGGCGGCACCGTGCGCTACGTGCCGCGCGACTACCGGCGCTATTTCGGCATCGAGCTGCACAAGGATTTCTGACACGGACATGCAGCGCGCCTCCCCGCCGGTCGCAGCAAGCCGCGTGGCGTGGCTGCGCTGGGTGTTCCTGGTGCTCACCTTCGCGGTGACGATGGTGGGCTACGCCGACCGACAGGTGCTAGGATTGCTGAAGCCCGTCCTGGACCAGCGCTTCGGCTGGACCGGCGCGGATTACGGCGCGATGACCACCGCCTTCCAGATCGCGATCGCGGCCGCACTGCTCGGCGCCGGCTGGTTCATGGACCGCGCCGGCCTGCGCTGGGGCTTCGCCACCGGCCTTGGCGGCTGGAGCATCGCCTCCATCCTGCACGCCGCGGCGCGCACGGTTCCGCAATTCATCGCCGCGCGCGTGGCCCTGGGTGTCTTCGAGGCGGTAGGAACCCCGGCCGGCATGAAGGCGGTGGCAACCTTCTTCCGCCCGGGCGAACGCACGCTGGTGATCGGCGTCGGCAACATGGCGCCAAACATCGCCGCCATGCTGACGCCGCTGGTCGTCTCGGCCCTATACGTGCGCATCGGCTGGCAAGGCACCATCGTGACGCTGGGGGCCGCCGGGCTGGTGTGCCTCGCCTTCTGGCTGGCCCTGCCGCTCGGCCGCATGACCGATGTCAGCGCCGAGCCTGCGCTGCTGCCCGCTGCTTCCGGCGGCTCCACCTGGCGGGACCGCATGGCCTGGACGCTGGCCGGCGCCAAGTTCCTGACCGACCAGGCCTGGTGGTTCATGCTGTTCTGGCTGCCGGATTTCTTCCATCGCCGCTTCCATCTGGACATGCGCGACATCGGCCTGCCGGTAGCGGCCGTGTATGCCATGGCGGCCCTGGGCTCCCTCTCCGGCGGCGCCCTGCCGGCTTTGCTGGCGCGTGCCGGCCTGTCGCGCGAGACGGCGCTCTGGGCCGCGATGGCGATGTTCGCCGCATGCGTCTCGCCGATCCTCTTCATCCTGCATGTGGACGGGCTGTGGGCGAGCGTTTTCCTGGTGGGATTGGCGTTGGCCGGCCACCAGGGATTTGCCACGAACATCTTCGGCATCGCGGCGGCGGTGTTTCCCGCTTCGCGCGTGGGCTCCGCAATCGGGCTGGGTGCGTTCGCCGGCAATTGCGGTGGTGCGCTCAGCCTGTATGCGGCTGGAAGGCTGCTGCCGATCTACGGCCTGCAGCCCAGCTTCTGCGCCGCGGCGGCGGGCTATCCGCTGGCCTGGTTGCTACTGCGATTTACTCTGATGGCCGGCATTTCTGCCAGGCGCCCTGCGAGGTGACCCAAAGAAGCAAGCAGTCCTTTTTTGAGAAAAAGGACCAAAAAACTTTTGCTACCTCGCATTTGCAGCTTCTTGCTGCGTCCGGATAGAACGAGGCGGTTTCTTCCGTTTAGGAACAAAATTGCCTTGCTTCCATCTCTTCCGGTAACACACCCAATGGACGCTCCGCATGACCGGCACTCTGCCACGCATCATCGACATGCGGCTCCGCCCGCCGTTCCTGCACCCGTTCGTTGCGTAGCAAATAAAAACGTTTTCTTTCCCGCATCTTTGACAAACGTGTTTGTCTGGGATGGGCGACCGCTGCAGGTGCGGGGGGAGCGGAAGTCTATAGTCCTTTTTCACAATGTAGGACTGGTCCCTTTCTGGCGCGATTTAACATCTACGGCGTCTGTCGTAACATGTTCATACTCCCAAGGCCGCTGAAGGGAACCGGCCGGCGGCGGCGATCGCTGGAGCCGCGAACCCCGCGCAGGACAACCATGAAGATCATCGGCCTCGAGGAACATTTCGTCACCGCGGACGTGCTTGCGGCCTGGCACGCGCTCGATCCGCACTGGCAGGACGTGGCGCTCCAGCACGCGAATGGCGGCGAGATCGGCGCGCGGCTCGCCGATCTCGCCGATGGACGGATCGCGGCGATGGACGAGACCGGCCTCGACGTGCAGGTCCTGACGCTGACCGCGCCAGGCGTGCAGAGCCAGGCGCCGGGCGAGGCGATCGCATTGCAGACCGCGTCGAACGACCTGCTCGCCGAGACCGTCCGTCGCCGGCCCGACCGGTTCCAGGGCCTGGCCACTCTGGCCACGCCGGACGCGCCGGCCGCCGCGCGCGAACTCGAACGCGCGGTGACGCGGCTGGGGCTGAACGGCGCCATGCTGTTCGGCCGCACCCGCGACCGCAACCTCGACCATGCCGATAACTGGCCGATCTTCGAGGCCGCCGCCGCACTCCGCGCGCCGCTCTACATCCACCCGCAATCGCCGGTGCCGGCGGTGCGCGACGCCCTCTACGGTGGCTTCGGCGAGGCGACCGACGCCGCGTTCGCCACGTTCGGGCTTGGCTGGCATTACGAGACGGGCGTGCAGATACTGCGCATGGTGCTCGCCGGCGTGTTCGACCGCTTCCCCGACCTCCAGCTCATCACCGGTCACTGGGGCGAGGTGGTGCTGTTCTACCTCGACCGGATCGACAACCTGGCAGGGCCGGCCAAGCTGGCCCGACCGGTGTCTGACTACTTCCGCCGGCACGTCTCGGTGACGCCGAGCGGGCTGTGGAGCGAGCGCTATCTGCGCTGGGCACTCGAAGTTCTCGGCCCGGAGCGCATCATGTTCTCGACCGACTACCCTTACCGCTTCACCCCCGAAGGCGGCGCGCGTCGTTTCCTGCAGGACGCGCACCTGACCGATGCCGACAAGGCCGCCATAGCGCACGGCAACTGGGAGCGCCTGGTCGCCAACATCCGGCGGAGCTAGGCACCAGCGCTCCTGGCTACCTGCATCGCAATGCTTTCCGACAGCAACGGCTTCCTCGCCGCTCATCGCGGGATGCCGGTCGCAGGAGCATCGGCTATGCCCTGGTGCCGGAGATGCCCGTGCGCTCTGGTCTGCGAGCGAGGAGATGGTCGGCGCGGCGCTGTGACCTGATTGCGGCCGGGTGAAGGGCCATGCGGCGCTACCCCGAGCCGGCGACGTGCTCCGGCAGCTTGGCTCCTTGCTTTCCGGTGCCCGCCCGTGGCCGATCAGCCTAACTGAACTTGCTGCTGCCTCCCTCGAAATAGCGGCCATCTTCCAGGTCGGCGACCAGTCCGCCGCGGGTCGGGGTCCAGCCGAGCCGTTCACGGGTGAACGCGCTGGATGCCGGCGCGTCCAGACCGAGGAACATGGCCAGGAAGCCGAAATGGGCGGCCGCCTCTTCGGGCGCCTTCGACGCCGTGGGCAGGTGCAGCCGCCGACCGATCACTTCAGCCAGCGTCCGGACCGGAATGCCTTCCTCGCCGACCGCGTGGTAGCGCGAGCCCGCCTCGCCCGTCTCCAGCGCCAGCCTGAAGGCGCGCGCGGCGTCCTGCCGGTGCACCGCAGGCCAGCGGTTGCTCCCATCGCCGATATAGGCCGAGACGCCGCTCTCGCGGGCGATGTCGATGATGCGGGGCATGAACCCTTTGTCGCCGTCCCCGTGAACGGAGGGCGGCAGGCGCATGACCGACGAGCGGATGTCGCGCGAAGCCAGCGAGATCGTCGCCAGCTCCGAAGGCACCCGGGGCACGGAGGCGTCGGGTGCGTCATGTTCGGTCCCCAGGCGGCCCGGCGTGACGAGTGCGACCATCAACGTGCCGGAGGTGGTCACGAAAGGCCGGCCTGATCCGGCGAGCACGTCTCCGATCGCCTCGATCGCGCGCCGGTCGATCTCGGCGTTGGCCTGAAACGTGGCGAAATCGTGGATGAAGGCGGTATGTATCACGCCGTCGCAGGCGGCCGCGCCATGGCGCAGGCTTTCGACATCCTGGAGGTCGCCGCGTTGCACGCTGGCGCCCTTGGCGGCGAGCGCCTGGGCGCCCGCGTCCGAGCGGACCAGACCGAGGACCTGGTGGCCGGCCCCGATGAGCTCCTCGACCACGGCGGAGCCGACCCAGCCGGTCGCTCCGGTCACGAACACGCGCATCATGCTTCTCCTACAATTGCGGCCCACAAGGAGCGGGCGCGCCACGCAGGGGATAGGCTATCGAAGCGGCACGATATATGCGCTGAATGCCGCCATACTTTCGTGATCGTCCAGAATACGCATGGATCCGCTGTCCAACGTCCTGTCGCTGCTGAAGCCCCACACCTATGCGGCCGGCGGGTTCGAACTGGGCGGGGCGTGGTCGATCCAGTTCAACGCGCATAGCGGTATCAAGTGCTACGCCGTGGTCTCGGGCGCCTGCTGGCTGGCGGTGGACGGGGTCACCGGGCCGGTGCGGCTGATGGCGGGCGACTGCGTGCTGCTGCCGAACGGGCGGCCGTTCCGCCTGGCCCAGGACCTCGGCCTTGCGCCCGTCCCTTTCCTTGACCTGCGTGCGGGCGAGTGGCGCGGCGGCGTCGCGGTGTTGAACGGCGGTGGCGATGCCATGATCCTCGGCGGTCATTTCGCCTTCGCCGGGGGCCACGCCGACATTCTGCTGGGAGCTATGCCGCCGGTCGTCCACCTGCGCGAGGACGCCGAGAAGGCCGGGTTGCGCTGGGTGCTGGAGCGCATGCGCCAGGAACTGGTCGAGACGAAGCCGGGCGCCGCTTTGGTCGCCCAGCACCTCGCCCACATGATGCTGGTGCAGGCCTTGCGGCTCTATCTCGCCGAGGGCGTGGGCGGCGGCGTCGGTTGGCTGTTCGCTCTGGCCGACCCGCAGATGGCCACAGCGATCGGCGCCGTGCACGCAAACCCCGGCGCGCGCTGGACCTTGCAGGCTCTGGCCGAGCAGGCGGGCATGTCGCGCTCGCGCTTCGCCCAGAAATTCAAGGCGGCGGTCGGAACCTCGCCGATCGAGTACGTGATCCGGTGGCGCATGCTCCTGGCCGGCGATCGGCTGGCCATTGGCACCGAGCCGGTATCCGCGATCGCCTTGTCGCTCGGCTACGAGTCCGAAAGCGCCTTCAGCACCGCATTCAAACGTGTGATGGGCTGCGCGCCAAGGCGGTATGGCCGCGGAAAGGATCTTGCCCAGAGGCGTGATCAGCGGCGTGATCCAGGTCAGTCGGGACCGTCGCGTTGGAGCGGCGGCAGAGCGGAGCCGCATGACGAACCGAGCCTGGCCAGAACGAGGCCCCTCGTGACCCCGTGAAGCTGCGCACCCGTAAGGCGTCCGTCAGCGAGGCGGAGATGCCCGGGAAGGGCGCGGCCATGGCACGGTCGCGGAAGATACGCGTGGTCGTCGGGACTATATCGAGCAGGCGGGTCTCCGGCGCTTACCCGTGTCAGTCACAATGACGGGCGACTCCCTACGATGTCACGGCACTTGTGCGCATGTCACCCGGCAGGGGCGTCAGAGGCTGGCGAGCGTTCGCCAGGCGGCGATCCCATGCGGGTGGCCAGGTGACATCGGCACTGCGGGTGAGAAACCGCCGTGGTGACGCGCGAGTTGTCCCTGCGAACTGGATCGGACGCAGACATGCTGGCCTCTTTCCTCATTGGCTTGGTCGGCGGTCAGCGCGCCATGACTCCGTTGGCCGCGGTCTCCGTCGCTGCCGCGACGGGCGCGCTGCCCGCCGACCACGGAGCACCCCGCATTATCGCCCACCCTTTGGTCGCCGCCTTGACGGTGGCACTCGCGGCCGCCGAGCTGGCTGGCGACAAGATGAAGACCGCACCCAACCGGATTGTGCCGGTCGGACTGGCCGCGCGCCTGGTCACGTCGGCGGTCGCCGGTGCGGCGCTGGTGCCGCTCCGGCAGCGCTGGCTGGGAGCGGCAGTCGGGGGCTCGACCGCGATAGCGGCGTCCTACCCCGGCTGGCGCGCACGGATGGCATCCATCCCGCGCTACGGCCGGATATCGACCGGCCTGGTCGAGGATGCGATCGTCGTCATCGGTGCCGTCGCGATCGTCCGTGCGCTTGGCGGGTCAGCTACCGGGTCGAGCAACCGGCGGGCCCGACTGCGGGCTTGACGGGAGACCCGTTTGAGTCATCGACCGGGCCGACTTCGCCCAGGGAGCCGGTAGCGTGCAGTAGGGCGGCCTCGATGGACTTGCCTGCTCGGCCAAACCACCGGTGTGGGCCGGTTCTGGAAGGAAGAGCGGATGCGCTCCCCGCCGATGCGCACTCATGCGTGGCGGTCGAAGGCACGCCCTGACGCTGTCTCGGGCATGAGGATCCACAAGGCGGCGAGGGCCACGCTGGCCGCGCCTCCGGACGCGAGGAACGCAGCCGAGTAGCCCAGATGGTCGACGATGACTCCTGCCGCGATCCCGCTCAGCGAGGCGCCCACGCCCTGCGCCGTCGCCACCGCGCCCTGCGCCAGGTTGTAGCGCCCGGTGCCGCGCATCAGGTCGGCGACGACCAGCGGTGTGATGGCGCCGAAGATGCCGGCGCCCACGCCGTCCAGCAGCTGCACCGCGATAAGCCATCCGGCGTCGTCGGACAGCGTGTAGAGCACGGCCCGCACCGGCAGCACCGCGAAGCCCAGCAGCAGGATCGGCTTGCGGCCGAGGCGCTCGGCGGTGTTGCCGACCGCCAGCGCCACCGGAAGCATAATGAGCTGGGCGGCGATGATGCAGGCCGACATCATCGCCGTGGCCCAGGCGGGATGCGACTGCGCCAGCTTCTGCCCCACCAGCGGCAGCAGCGGCGCGTTGGCGAGGTGGAACAGCATCGCGCACATGCCGAACACCACCAGCTTCCTGGACCGCAGCAGCGTGGCGATGCCGGACGGCCCGGCGCCGCCCTCTTGGCCCGCCGCGCCCTCGTCGAGGCCGCGGGCAAGGTCCTGGTCGATGGCGCGTTGCGGGATGGACAGCATCGCGGCCGCGGCCAGCCCGGCAAAGGCCGGCACCATGAGGAACACCGCGCGCTGCGAGAACGCGTAGCCCACCGCGCCGGCCGCTACAGCGATGGCGACGTTGCCCGCGTGGTCGAAGGCGGCGTTGCGCCCAAGGCGGCGCGCCAGCTGCCCGCGCGCGTAAAGGCCCAGCGTCACCGCCGCCACCGCCGGGCCGAACACGTCGCCCACCACGGCCATCAGCGTGTTGGCGACCAGCACCGGCCAGAAGAATGGCGCTGCGAAGATGAGGGCGGCGCCCAGCGCCAGGACGGCCAGCGCCAGCACCACCGCGCCGCGCTTGCGCCGTGTCGCGTCGATCATCGCGCCCGCCGGGGTCTGCGCCGCCAGCCCGATCAGCCCGCCGATGGTGGTGACCCAGCCGACCTCCGTCTGGCTCCAGTGCCGCTGGGTGACCAGGAACACGTTGAGGTACGGGCCGAGCGCGCCGCGCACGTCGGCCAGCAGGAAGTTCACGGCGTCTAGCGAGCGCGGACGGAACCCGGCACTCCTCGCCTGGTTCAGCACGCCGTCCCCCCCTGAAGGTGACACACAGAAAGCAAGCAGTCCTTTTTTGAAAAAAAGGACCAAAAAACTTTTTCTACCCCGCATTTGCAGCAACTAGCTGCCTCCGGAAAATACGAGGCAGCTCCGCCGGCGCAGGGAACAAAAGTTTTTTGCTTCTTTTTTTCAAAAAAGAAGGCCTTGCTTCCTTACGCTCAACCAACAGCCCGCCAGGCATCAGAACATCGCAATCAAAACGATGCCCGCCGTCATCAGCGCGCCGCCCAAGATGCGGCCCAGCCCCAGGCTGTGCTGCTGCATGCCGAACAGGCCGAACTGGTCGATCACCAGCGACATCAGGATGTTCGCTGTGATCGTCAGCCCGGCGAACGGCCCGGCGCCGATCTTGTCCACGAACAGCAGGCCCATCACCACGGCGAACGCGCCAAGCAGGCCGCCCAGCGGCGCCCACCATGGCAGGCCGGCGATGCCCTTGGCCGTGGGCATCGGGTTGGGCAGGCAGAAGAACACCACCAGCAGGAAGGCCACGATCGGCAGGAACGAGATGGTGCTGGCGAGCCACGGGTTCTCCAGCGATTTTCGCAGCGCGCCGTTCATCGGCGGCCCCCAAGCCTGCAGCGCGCCGGCGATCAGGATGAGCGGGTAGAGCCAGGCGGAGCTGATGTTCTGCACGATGATTCTCTCCAAGGCGGGGGTTCAGCCGAACGCGAAGGCGCCGGCGAGGGCAAGCAGAAGGGCGGGCGGCATCACCAGCGCGCCGAGCTTGAGGAAGGTCCAAGCGTCCACGTCCTGGCCTTCGCGCCGCAGCGCGGTCAGCCACAGGATGGTGGCCAGCGACCCGGTGACCGACAGGTTCGGCCCGAGATCGACGCCGATCAGCACCGCGCTGCGCAATCGGTCGGGCACATGCGCCATCTCGACGACGCGCCCGGCGACCAGGCCGGCCGGCAGGTTGTTGACCAGGTTGCAGCCGACGGCCAGCACGCTGCCCGACGCCCAGGCGGCCAGGGTCGCGGACCGCTGGACCAATTGGGCCAGCAGGCCGGAGAGCAGCCGCGTGACGCCGGTCTTCTCCAGCGATTCCACCAGCACGAACAGGCCGGCCACCAGAGGCAGCACGCCCCAGGAGATGTTCCGGGCTACGTCCATGGCGCCGCACTTGGACCGGGTCAGCACCAGGACCGCGGTGCCCAGCCCGGCCAGGAAGGTCGGCAGCCCGAGCTGGATGCCGAAGCCGGAGGAGCCGAGCAGGACGGAAGCGGTCGCCACGATGCCGAACGCCGCCATCCTGCCCGCCGCCGACAGCTCCGGGACTTCGATGTTGGCGGAGATCTCCTGGCGCAGGTCGTCCCGCTGGCTCCAGCGCAGCACGGCATACGTGGCCAGGATGGAGAGCACAGACGGCAGCGCGTAGCGCGGCAGCCAGGCCAGCAGCGGCGGCATGTGGCTGCCGTAGATCACCAGGTTGGCCGGGTTGGAGATGG
>CAXTCL010000118.1:0-11842 GCA_964242035.1 uncultured Acetobacteraceae bacterium
GCCGGAGGACGATAATTAACGCTGCCGAACAGCGCAGGGACAAAGGTTTTTGGCTTCTTTTCTCAAAAGAAGGCCTTGCTTATGTACGTTACCAGTCTGGCTAACGCGAGCCTGCCGTCAGGTAGTCGCAAGTGCCGGGAGCATGCGTTCCTGGCGGCGCCACCAGCCTGGTGTGACCAGCCTGTGATCGTCAAAGGCGCCGTCGCGTGCCAAGGCGCTGACCGCCTCGGCCAAAAGGGTCGAGCCGTTTTCCGTCCGCCTGTCGAACACGCCGCGCTCATAGTGCCCGTCGCGTTTGCGTAGCATGCTGTTCCAGTCCACTAGGCCGAATAGAGCCCACACCGTCATGGCACGGATGTCGATACCCTCCAGACGTAGATCCTGTGCCGCGTCCCAAGCTTCCATCAGCCAGCGTACCTGTTCGGCTGGATCGTCGCAGCCGAGATGCACCTCGCTCAGCACCAACGGCACGCCGTAACGCGACCAAGCCTCCCGCAAGCGGGGACGCCAGCCGATCTCGGCTTCGAAGATGCCGGCCCGCACTGCTTCGGTATCCACATAAGACGCGTGGCCATTTCCGCCGTGCAGGTTGGGCGGGTAGAGGTGCAGCCGCTCGTCGAGGAAACGGTCGCTGGTGACGTAATGATTTATCCCGATCAGGTCCGGTGCGGCTTCCCCGCTCGCGAGCTGGTCGAGGTGGAATTTAGAGATACCGTGGTCCAGAAGCCTGTTCCACCAAGGGTGATGCGTGTCGACGCGCCCGCACAGGAGATCAAGACTCAGCCAGCGGCGTTCGTTTTCGTAGGTTGCCTGGGCTGACATGGCCGGCGTGGAAAAGACCTTGCCCAGATCTTCGGTATGCAGGAACTGCGCCTGTGGGGAAGCTCTGCGAATCGCCCGCATCGCGGCCAGTATGGCGGCGGATTGTATGACAACCGCATGCAGAAATGCTTGCTCATCCTGCAGATGGGGATGCCAGTGGCCGTAAAGGCAGGAGAACCTTGCTGTCGTCAAAGGTTCGTTGACCGGCGTCCACATGCCTATGTCGGGGTAACGCGTGGCCGTGGCATAAGCGTGCGCGGCCAGACCTTCGATGAAGCCAGGCTCGAACAACGAGTGCGCCATCGGGCCCGCGCCGTGATGGATCAGACCCCCGATGGCCGAGATGCCGGATTGCCGGAGTTGGTCCATCTGCCTGTCATGCCAGGACCAGTCGCTGGCCGCACCCTGACCGGCCGCCACGCGTTCCCACAGGAACGGCACCCGCAAGCGACGCACACCAAGACCGGCTGCCATCCTGATGTCGTTGCGGACATGGTCGTGATATCCGGTCTCGTGCACCTGGTCGCGCCAGGAATCGCCCACTCGCACGACGCTGCATTCCGCACCCGCCCAGACTTCCAGCCTTGGGCGCGTTGCGGCGAAAATGCTGGATCTAGTTGGCATGGGCAGGCGACTCGGTCGCGACCTTAAGCCCGGCGTTGCCGGCGTTTTGGATCAGGATCTGCATCTGTGCCCAGGTCGTATCCCAGGAGATACCAGCGAGCTTCCTGTCCACTTCGGCCAGCCAGGCGGGTTTCGGCGCGGCGAGCAGCCGCTCGACCGCGGCGACAAAGTCTTCGGCGCTGTCGGCGATCTCGACCAAACCGCCATCGCCCCAATCCGTCACCACATCGGCAATGGACGTCGAGACCAGCGGGACACCTGCCGCGAGGTATTCCGGCGTTTTCGTCGGACTGATGAACCGGGTGGCCTCGTTGCGCGCAAACGGCATCATCCCCACATCCCAGCCGCACAAATACCCTGGCAATTGCTCATAGAGTTTCCTGCCAAGCCAATGCAGGTTTGCGCGTCGTGGCAGATCCGCCAGCTCCACTTTTGCCATCGGACCAAGTAGGATCAACGACCAGTCGGGGCGCGCCTCGGCCACAGCATCGACCAGTGCATAATCCATGCGTTCGTCGATCACGCCGAAATAGCCGATGCGTGGCCTCGCCAGCCCCGCCAGGTCGTCAGGTTCCGCCAGAAGGTGGTTGCGGGCTTTTTCGAAATGCCGCACGTCCACGCTCGAGGCAAAGAGATAGGTCTGCGCATGCAGTTGCCGTTTGGCCTGATAGAGGCTGTTACCACCGCAGAAGACGAGGTCCGCTCTCCTGAGCAGACGACGTTCCAGCAATTTCAGGCGCGGCGATGCTCCCCTGAAGAGGGTCAGCTCGTCCATGCAATCATAGACGATGGTCGGCGCCTGCACATGGCCACAGAAGCCGAACGCCATTGGCGTGTAGAACCACAGGACGTCAACCGGCATATTCAACGTGATCAGGAAATCGTCCAGGAGAACCTGCTGGGCCTGATCCACGGCGACGGCATCGAGGTTGGCTGGGAGAACCGGGGTTGCGACCAGGATGCCGTTGCCGGCCACGCGAACTGCCAGCCGGCAAGACGTCAGTTCGGCGCTCTCGAACACGGGCTCTTCAAAATATACCACGGTATATTGCGCAGCGGCACGGGTCAGCAGGTGTTGTGGGCGTTGAAAGACAAAATCCCAGCGCAGGTGAGAAAAACAGATGAGAACATGCTTGGGTGTGTTTCTGGACTGGATGTCGTCAAACCAACCAATGGACATCCACTAACCTCCGGGTGTGAACGCTCTTAATCGTCGGAGCGCGATGAAGTTGTATCACCACAAGCGAACTTGCACTCACGGTTTTGTCAGACAATCGAGACACCCGCTATCGTCTCGCAAGCGATAAGCCGGACATCGACGTTCTCGACATTCAGCCTTGAGCGCAAGCGTCGGTAGCGACCCTTTCGGAAGAGACCGCAAATGACGGGTGAGAGTCCAATCACGTTTGCTTCCGCCAGGCTTCTGCACGGCCCGCATCTGTTGCCGGCACGTCACTCGAAGCGGCTTTGTTCTATCTGCGCTGGCGTTTGGGCTGCGCACAGGAAGCAGGCAATCTTGTCTGGACAACAGAACAAAAAGACTTTTGCTTCCGAATTCGTACGATCGAGTGTTTTCGACCAGTACTACGTAGCTGAGACCACGTGGAAACGGAAGCATCTTATTTCCTGAGGCGAAGAGCTTGTCGCGTCATCTTGCTCCGCAGCCGCCGTACCACGCATGCCGGCCTACCGCGCTAATCTTCTGTTCACGTGAGGCCTGTAGCCTATGCTTCCAAACCGAAGCCAAGGGGTGTTGCGTGTCTGCCAGACCGGATATGGGCCAAAGGCTGCGCTTTCTCCGTATAGACGAGCCCGCACGGGACGCGCTGGCCGGGTTCACGCCTGTCCTTACTCTCCTTCTACCTGCGATGAGAGAGGCGTTTGCCGCGCATTTGCGGGAGTGGCCTGAGCTGATGGCGATGCTCGGTGATCCTGACATGATGGAGCAGGCGCTGACTGCGCAACAGGCCCATTGGGGCAAGTTATTTAGTGGCCGCTTCGATGACGGCTATCTCGCATCTGCCTCGCGCATCGGCTCGGTGCACAACCGCACCGGTCTGGAGCCGCGTTTCTTCACCGGCGCCTACGCGCTAACAGGCACCATGCTGTGCGAATACGTGCTCGCGACAGAGGCACGGCGCTGGCAGACCGCCGCGCGCCGGCAGCATACACGCACTCTGCTCCGCGCGATCAACAGCGCCATCCTGCTTGATATAGACCTGGTGGTGGAAGGCTACTTCACCGAGACACAAGCCGCGCATACGGCGGAGCTCGGCGCCATCGCGCAGGCGTTCCAGACACGGATCGGCCAGCTCGTGACAACGCTGGACCATTCCAGCCGCGCCCTGCATGGCACTGCCAGGTCGATGTCGGCCACTGCGGACAGCACCACCGGCCAAGCCGCCACGGTGGCCGCCGCCGCGGAGGAAGCAAGCACCAGCGTGCAGACGGTGGCCGTCTCCGCCGACCAGCTGACGTCGTCGATACATGAGATCAGCCACCAGGTGACGCAGAGCACGCAGATAACTCGGCGTGCGGTCGATGAGGCACGGCGGACGGACGGCATCGTGCGCGCGCTGGCGGACGGCGCCGACAAGATCGGTCAAGTTGTCGATCTCATCACCAACATTGCCGGGCAGACGAACCTGCTTGCGCTGAACGCCACCATAGAGGCGGCACGCGCCGGCGCGGCCGGCCGCGGCTTTGCCGTGGTTGCCAGCGAAGTAAAAAGCCTGGCGCAGCAGACCGCGCGCGCAACTGAGGAGATCGGCGCGCAGATCGCCCAGGTGCAGGCTGCCACCAGCGACGCGGTGGAGGCCATACGCAGCATCACGACCACGATCGAGGAGGTGAGCGGCATCGCTGCGGCAATCGCGGCGGCGGTCGAGGAGCAAGGTGCGGCGACTGCGGAGATCGCACGCAACGTGCAGCAGGTGGCGCTGAGCACGCAGGAGGTGACCACGAACATCGCCGGCGTTAGCCAGGCCGCACAGGATGCGGGCGCCGCGGTCACACAGGTGCTTGGCAACGCAGGCGAAGTTACCAGCCAGGCAGGGTTGGTGACCGGTGAAGTGGAGCGTTTCGTGGCCCAGTTACGCGCGGCGGCATAGAAGCAAAGGAAGTAAGGCCTTCTTTTTTGAGAAAAAGAAGCAAAAGAACTTTTGACTCCGCTGTCGCGGTTCTATCCGGACACTCGCCGACAGGGAGCAAAAGTTTTTGCTTCTTTTTTCAAGAAAGAAAGCCTTGCTTCCTTACTGCATCAAAGCTTGCGTCAGATACGTCATCTCCAGCGCCTGCTCCTCCGCCGCCTCTCGCAGATTGGCGCCTGCCGCATGCCCGCCCTCGATCGACTCGTGGTAATAGAACGGCAGTCCCATCTCCTGCATCTTCGCCGCAAATTTTCGCGCGTGCACCGGGCCCACGCGATCGTCACGCGTGGTGGTGAAGATGAACGGCACAGGATAGTGCACGCCTGACCGCAGGTTGGCATAAGGCGAGATGGTGGCGAGGAACTTGCGCTCGTCGGGTTTCGATACCGTGCCGTACTCGCCGACCCAGCTTGCCCCGGCGGCGATTTGCTCGAAACGCAGCATGTCCAGCAGCGGCACGTCGATGATCACGGCGTTCCATAAATCCGGGTGCTGCTCGAACTCCACGCCCATGAGCAACCCGCCATTGGAGCCGCCGCGTATGCCCAGGTGACGTGGCGAGGTGATGTTTCGCGCGATCAGGTCATGCGCCACGCTGGCAAAATCGTCATAGATGCGTTGCCGGTGAGTCTTCAGTCCGGCTTCGTGCCAGGCCGGGCCAAACTCGCCGCCGCCGCGTATGTTTGCCAGCACATACACGCCGCCGCGCTCCAGCCACAATTTGCCGAGGCCTGCGCTGTAGGTCGGCGTCTCGCTGACCTGGAACCCGCCATAGGCATACAGCAGGGTCGGGTTGCTGCCGTCCAGCTTCATGTCCTTCGGATGCACCACGAAATACGGGATCTTCGTGCCATCGGTGGAGGTGGCCTCGAATTGCTCGGCCACGTCACGCGAGGCATCAAATTTCGCCGGCAGCGATTTCACCAGCGCCGGCGCTGTCTGCTTTGCGGCATCGGCCAGGTACAGCGTGTTCGGCTGCAGGAAACTGGTGACCTGCAGCATCACCTGATCATTGCGCGGCGTCGTCGTGACCACGCTGACGGCCGCGTTGTCCGGCAAGGCGAGCGTGTGCGAAGCCCAGCCGGTGGGCGCCTGGGTGAACACCATGGCGCGACCACGTACAGTGTCGAGCACGGACGCCACGATGGTGTTGGCAGTCACTGCAACCTCGTCGACAGACTGGCGCGCGCCAGGCGCCCAGACCAGCGCGGGCGGTGCCGCGGGATGGGCCATGTCCAGTGCCACCAGGCTGCCGGCATGAAGTGCGGCCATGTCCTCGTTCAGCTTCACCACGAGCTGGTTGTGCACCAACCCCTCGATCTCGGCCTTTTCCGGCAGAACGAGCTTCGTCACGCCGGTGGCCGACACCAGCTCGAATTCGTCGTGGAAGAAATCCAGCCCGCGTTGCAGTATCACCGCGCGGTGTCCCTGCCCGTCCGTGAAGGTGCTGACCTGCACGGCCACATCCTGCCTGGTGCCGCGGAACACCTCGCTTGCCTGCGCGAGTTTCTGCCCGCGGTGCAGACGCTTGATGATGAACGGGTAGCCTGAATCCGTCATGCTGCCCGGTCCCCAATCGGTGCCCACCAGGATCGTGTCTGCATCTTCCCAGTCCGCGACCTGCTTGGCATGCGGGATCAGGAAGCCGCCCGGCACAAAATTGCTGCTCGCCAGGTCGAACTCGCGTGTGGTGACCGCATCCTCGCCGCCTTCGGACAGGCTGACCAGGCAGCGCGCGTCGGCGGGATGGTCGCAGGTTTCGGCCTTCCAGACCCAGGTATGGTGCTCGGCGCGGCCAAGCGCGTCCACGTCGATCACCGTCTGCCAGTGCGGCGCGGCGGCGCGGTAGTCGTCCACGCTGGTGCGGCGCCAAATACCCTGCGCGTGTGCCGCGTCCTGCCAAAGATTATAGACCTGGCCGCCCAGGAACTCGGGCGTGGGAATGCGGTCGTTGGCCTGCGCCAAGGCGAGTGCCTGGTCCAGGAAGGGCTGGTAATGCGGGTTGGTCAGCAGCGGCTTCAGGGTGCGCTCGTTCTCGGCGCGCACCCAGGCCAGGGCGCGCGGGCTCTCAACCTGCTCGAGCCAGAGATAGGGGTCGGGCGGTTCGGCGGCCCAAGCGGGGCAGGCGCAGCCGGCTAGGAGTAGGGCGGCTAGGGCTTGGCGCATGCTTGGGGGGACTCCGGGTGATAGGAATGGAAGGAAGGCCTTCTTTTTTGAAAAAAAGAAGCAAAAAACTTTTGCTCCTGGCGCCTGCATCAAGGCCCGGCCTGGTTCTGCAGGCAGGCGCACTGGCAGAACCATGCGAGGCCTTGATGCAGGCGCGGGGACAAAAGTTTTTTGCTTCTTTTTTTCGAAAAAGAAGGCCTTCCTTTCTTACCACTTGCAGGACAACACCCTCATGCGCTGCATCGAGATCAAGGCGTTCGTTCCGGCACGCGACTTCGCATTGTCCAAGCGTTTTTACGAGGAGATCGGCTTCACCATCGGCTGGTCGTCGGAAGACCTCGCCTATATCCGTTGCGACGACGCCGCGTTCCTGTTGCAGAACTTCTACGTCCAGGCGCATGCGGGCAACTTCATGATGAGCATGCTGGTGGAGAATGTGGACGGCTGGTGGGACCGGCTGCAGGCGCTGGACCTGCCTAGCAGATACGGCACGCGGTTCGAGGCACCGTCCGACAAGCCCTGGGGCATGCGCGATTTCGTGGTTATCGACCCCACCGGCGTCCTCTGGCGAATCGGCCAGAACATTACCGCCTAGCGGCGGCGCGCTACCCAGGTGCCGAACACGCCGGCGAGCGAGGCAGCCAGGCCGAACCAGGTGAGTGCGTAGTTGAGGTGGTTGTTGATCGGCCGGGGCAGCAAGGCGGCCGGCACAGGCTGACCCCAGGCGCCTGGCTTGCCCAGCGCCACAAGCACGAACGGGGCGGCATCCGGCGCGCCGATGGTAGCGCCGATCGTCTTGGGGTTCAGCGTGTAGAAGTGTCGGCCGGCGGGATCGTCGGCGGCGGAGAGCCAGTTGGGCTGTTCGGGCAGACGCACGTAGCCGGTGATCGTGGCCGGGCCGGATACGATTGTGGCTGCATGGGCCGCCTCGGTTGCCACCCAGCCGAGCACCACGACAAGCGGCGGCGCACCTTCGCGGTCCAGGCGCTCGACGAGCTGGGCGCCGAGGTGTTCGTTCTGCACGTCCACGCCGTAGAGCGCGGTAGGCGCCCCGGCGAGCGTGCCGCGCGCGGTGACGCGAGTGAATAGCGGCGGGGTAGCGGTGGTCAGCGGCTGCGGCGGCGCGGTTTCGGCAGCGTCGATCTGCGCCAGCAGGCCTTGCTTCCAGGCAAGGCGCTTGAGTTGCCAGACGCCGAGTGCGATCAGGATGGCCAGCGCGATGGCCGTTGCCAGAGTTGCACCGGCGATCGGCGTCCGGCTTGCCGGCCTGGCCTGCAGCCCGGCGATGGTCACACGCCCATCTCGTCGCGCCGCGTATGGTATTGCTGCACGGTGAAGAAGCTCTTGATGTAGCGTGTCATCACGACCACCAGCACGCAGGTGACCGGCGGCCAGATGATCGCGTGCACCCACAGCCGCGGTGAGAAGCGCATGTCCACCCAGAACGCGGCGCCCACGATTATGGCGCCGAGCACGATCAGTATAGGGACGGCGAACGCATCACCGGTGTCTGCACCGGAGAGATCCAGACCGCAAACCTCGCAGGCCGGTCTGGTGGCGAGCAGGCCTGCGAATAGGTGGCCGCGGCCGCAGCGCGGGCAGTGACAGGTCAGCGTTGCCCGGGTGACGCTGGGCTCAGCGCCGGCGGTTTCGGGGCCGCTCACTCTACCGCCGGGACACCCGCGCCCAGCACGTAGACGAAGAAGAACAGGAACAGCCACACCACGTCCACGAAGTGCCAATACCAGGCGGCGGCCTCGAAGCCGAAATGCTGTGTCGGCGTGAAACCGCCGGCCTTGGCGCGCAGCCAGCAGATGCCCAGGAAGGTGGTGCCGACGATCACGTGGAAGCCGTGGAAACCGGTGGCGAGGAAGAACACGGACGGGTAGATGCCGCCGCCGGCGAAGTGGAACGGCGCCTCGGAGTACTCCACCGCCTGCAGACAGCTGAAGCTAAGGCCGAGCAGGATGGAGATACCTAGGGCCATCAGCATGCTACGGCGGTTGTTCTCGATCAGGCTGTGATGCGCCCAGGTGACGGTGCAGCCGGACAGCAGCAGGATCATGGTGTTGAGCAGCGGGATACGGAACGCGTCAAACGTGTGTATGCCCGCGGGCGGCCACATCGGCGTGGACGTGCCCAATACGTGTTCCGGGTAGAGCCAGAAGTGGAAGAACGCCCAGAAGAAGCCGACGAAGAACATGACTTCGGAGGCAATGAACAGGGTCATGCCGTAGCGCAGGCCGAGGCGCACCACGGGCGAATGCAGGCCAGGTGTGCTGCTCTCTGTCAGCACGTCGCGCCACCACATAGTCATGGTCAGCAGCACCATGACAGCACCCAGGCCCAGCACGATGTAGTTGTTGTAATGCGAGGCGAGCACGACGCCGGTCAGCAACAGGCCACCGCCGAACGCGCCGACGATCGGCCACGGGCTGGGATTTACCAGGTGGTAGGGCTGCTTCATGCCGGAGGAAGCACCGATGGTGCTCGGGTGGGTGGTGGTTATCGTATCCATCGGGTCTATCCGTGTGCTGGCTTAGGTGTTGTGCCGGTGGTTGGGTGATTTCGCAATGCGGCATGCGGGAGCAAGAAAGAAAGGCCTTCTTTTTTGAAAAAAAGAAGCAAAAAACTTTCAGTCCTGGCGTCTGCACGAAGGCGCGCGCCGGTTCTGCCGGAGAATGTTTTTGCAGGACCAGGTTGGCCCGGGTGCAGGCGCGGGAACAAAAGTTTTTTGCTTCTTTTTTTTAAAAAAGAAGGCCTTTCTTGCTTACCCCAGATGCCCCAGCTTCACGAGCGTGATCGCAAAAAAAAGGATTGCCAAGGCGCTCAGCACAACGATCAACGCCATATTGCGTCCGCGCTGCCGGCGGATCATCTCCGCCGCCTGGGACGCGGTCGGACGTGGCGGGAACTCATCGCTCATAGGGTGTGGACCAGCTTGTCCATAGCGATCGCCACGAAGATGAGGGCCAGGTAAGCAAGCGAGTAGCGGAAGGTGAGCCTGGCGGGCTTGTCGTCGGTGAGGCTGACGCCGGACGGGTCCTGGCTGTCGCGCAGCACGCGCCAGGCAAAGGCCACGAACACGAGGCTGAGCACGCCCGCGGAGATGCCGTAGAGGGCGCCGGTGTAGCCGAGCCACCACGGCAACACGGCTACGCCGGAGAGGGCGAGGGTGTAGCCGAAGATCTGGCGCCTGGTCTCACGGGCGCCGGCGACGACCGGCAGCATTGGCACGCCGGCCCGGCCGTAATCCTTGCAGGCGTAGAGAGACAGGGCCCAGAAATGCGGCGGAGTCCAAAGGAAGACGATGCCGAACAGCAGCAGGGGCAGAACACCGACGCTACCGGTGACGGCGGCCCAGCCGATAAGGGCGGGGAACGCACCGGCGGCACCGCCGATGACGATGTTCTGCGGCGTGCGGCGCTTCAGCCACATGGTGTAGATGAAGACGTAGAAGCCGATCGACAGCGCGAGCACGGTGGCCGCGGCGGCGTTGGTGGCCAGCCATAGCACGAGCACCGAGCCTACTGAGAGCGCAACGCCGAAGCTTAGGGCTGCTTCCGGCGCGATGCGGCCCCCAGGAATCGGGCGGCGGCGGGTGCGGTGCATCAGGGCGTCTATGTCACGCTCCCACCACATGTTCAGTGCGCCGGCGGCGCCGGCGCCCACGGCTATGCAGAGTATGGCGGTGAAAGCGAGGACGGGGTGCAGGTGACCGGGCGCGAGGAACAGGCCTATCCAGCCGGTGAAGACCACTAAGCTGACCACCCGCGGCTTGAGCAAGGCCAGCCAGTCCCGCCACTCGGCGCCGTCCAGGGTGCTAAGAGAAAGGGGGGATTGCTCCCCCCTGTCGAGTATCGCAGCGTTGGTGACTAAGGTCATTACCTGAACCGCGGCAGTTCTTCGAAGGTGTGGAACGGCGGCGGCGAGCTTACTGTCCACTCCAGCGTGGTCGCACCCTCGCCCCAATAGTTGTCCGCCACGGCGACCTTCGAGGTGAAGGTGCGGAAGACGACGTAGAGGAAGATCAGAACGGACAGGGCGCCGACATAGGAGCCGAGCGTGGCCACGTAGTTCCAGCCGGCAAAGGCGTCAGGATAGTCCGGGTAGCGGCGCGGCATGCCTGCGGCACCCAGAAAGTGCATAGGGAAGAAGGTGAGGTTCACGCCGATGAACGTGACCCAGAAATGCACCTTGCCCCAGAACTCGGGATACTGGTGGCCGCTCATCTTGCCTATCCAGTAGTACCAGCCGGCGAAGATGGAGAACACCGCACCGAGCGACAGCACGTAGTGGAAGTGCGCGACCACGTAATAGGTGTTGTGCAGGATCTGGTCGAGGCCGGCGTTGGAGAGCACCACGCCGGTGACGCCACCGACCGTGAACAGGAAGATGAACCCGATTGCCCACAGCATCGGCGTCTTCATCTCGATCGAACCGCCCCACATGGTCGCGATCCACGAGAAGATCTTAATGCCGGTCGGCACGGCGATGATCATCGTCGCCGCCATGAAGTAGGCGCGGGTATCGACGCTGATGCCAGAGACGAACATGTGGTGAGCCCACACGAAGAAGCCAAAAACAGCAATCGCAACCGAGGAGAAGGCGACCGCGGTGTAGCCAAACACTCGCTTTCGGCTAAAAGTGGAAATCACCTCTGAGATGACGCCCATCCCCGGCAAAATCATGATGTACACGGCAGGGTGCGAGTAAAACCAGAAAAGATGCTGGAACAAAAGGGGATCGCCACCCTTGGTCGGGTCAAAGACACCGATGCCGATGAGCCGCTCGAGCGCTACCAGCACGATCGCAATCGCGAGAACCGGCGTACCCAGAACCATCAGGATCGAGGCCGCGTAATTCGACCAGACAAATAACGGCATGCGGAACCAGGTCATACCCGGTGCGCGCATCCGATGGATCGTGACGATGAAGTTCAGTCCCGTGAAGATCGAGCTGAAGCCCGCGATGAAGATTGCGGTCGCCGCTGTAATCACGTGGGTATTCAGATAATGAGTGGAGAGGGGCGTCGTAAAGGTCCAACCCGTATCCACGCCGCCCAGCACCAGTGCGGCCAG
>CAXTCL010000119.1:0-11724 GCA_964242035.1 uncultured Acetobacteraceae bacterium
CTGCACCGAAACGCGGCCTCCTTCTGCAAAGACGCGGGTCGGCAAACCGGCGCGGGCCGTGGTGCAGGCGCAGTAGCAAAAGTTTTTTGCTTTTTTTTTTCAAAAAAGAAGGCCTTGCCTCCTTCCCCTTGCCTTAACGCCCCATCCCGGCAAAACACACCCGAATAGCCGGACGTAAAGGGCCACCACTGCATGGAACGCGTAGAAGCCAGCGGCTTGAAGGTCGCCAAGGTCCTGTACGACTTCGTCTCCAACGAGGCGGTGCGCGGCAGCGGCCTGTCCGGCCCGCAGTTCTGGCAGGGCTTCGCCGGCATGCTGGCCGACCTGGCACCAAGGAACCGCGCCCTGCTGGACCAGCGCGACGCGATGCAGGCCAAGGTCGATGCCTGGCATGTGACGAACCGCGGCAAGCCGTTCGTCCAGGCCGAGTACGAGGCGTTCCTGCGCGAGATCGGCTACCTGCAGCCGGAGCCGCCCGCCTTCGCCGTCACCACCTCCAACGTGGATGCCGAGATCACCAAGGTGGCCGGCCCGCAGCTCGTGGTGCCGATCTCCAACGCCCGTTACGCGATCAACGCCGCAAACGCCCGCTGGGGCAGCCTGTATGACGCGCTTTACGGCACGGACGCCCTGCCTGAAACGCCAGGCGCCGAACGCGGCCGCGGCTACAACAAGGCGCGCGGCGCCCAGGTGATCGCCCGCGCCCGCCAGGTGCTCGACGAGACCGTGCCGCTCTCCGGAGGTTCCTACGCGGACGCCACCGCCTACGCCGTGCTGGACGGCAGGCTCACCGTGCACACCGCGCGCGGCGCGCTGCACCTCGCCGACCAGGCCCAGTTCGCCGGCTACCAGGGCGACGCGCCATCCCCCACCGCCATCCTGCTGGTGCAGAACGGCCTTCACCTCCTCATCAAGATCGACCGCGCGTCCGACATCGGCCGCGACGACCCCGCCGGCATGTCCGACCTGATCCTGGAATCCGCCGTCAGCACCATCATGGATTGCGAGGACAGCGTCGCCGCCGTGGACGCCGCCGACAAGGTGGAGGTTTACCGCAACTGGTTGGGCCTAACCCAGGGCACGCTGTCCGCCGTGTTCACCAAGGGCGGCCAACAGCAGGACCGCTGGCTGGAACTGGACCAGACCTTCACCGCGCCCTCCGGCGGCCGCCTGACGCTGTCCGGCCGCAGCCTGATGCTGGTGCGCAACGTCGGCCACCACATGTACACCGACGCCGTGCTGCTGCCGGACGGCACCGAAATCCCCGAGACCATGCTGGATTGCGCGATCACCGCGCTGATCGCCACGCACGATCTGCGCGGCATGCCACGCCTGCGCAACAGCCGCACCGGCTCGATGTACATCGTCAAACCGAAGCTGCACGGCCCTGCCGAAGTGGCCTTCGCCTGCGAACTGTTCAGCCGCGTCGAGGACATGCTGGCCCTGCCGCGACGTGCCCTGAAGATGGGCATCATGGACGAGGAACGCCGCACCAGCGCAAACCTCGCCGCCTGCATCTTCGCCGCAAAAGACCGCGTGTTCTTCATCAACACCGGCTTCCTCGACCGCACCGGCGACGAAATGCACACCTCCATGGAAGCCGGCACCATGGTCCGCAAGAACGACATGAAGAACACCGCCTGGCTGAAGGCCTACGAGGACCAGAACGTGGACATCGGCCTGGCCAGCGGCCTGCGCGGCCACGCCCAGATCGGCAAAGGCATGTGGGCCGCCCCGGACCGCATGGCCGAAATGCTCAGCGTGAAAATCGGCCAGCTGAAAGCAGGCGCCAACACCGCCTGGGTCCCGTCCCCCACGGCCGCCACCCTGCACGCGCTGCACTACCACATGGTCGATGTCACCGCCGTGCAGACCGCACTCGCCACCCGCCCGCGCGCCAAACTCTCCGACCTGCTCACCATCCCCGTCGAGGCCAGCAACTGGGCGCCCGACGATGTGCGCCAGGAACTCGACAACAACGCCCAATCCATCCTTGGCTACGTGGTGCGCTGGGTGGACCAGGGCGTGGGCTGCTCCAAGGTGCCGGACGCCCACGACGTGGGCCTGATGGAAGACCGCGCCACGCTACGCATCTCCAGCCAGCACATCGCCAACTGGCTACACCACGGCGTCGTCACCCGCGCGCAAGTGGAAGAAACCCTGCGCCGCATGGCGCTGGTGGTGGACAGGCAGAACGCCGCCGACCCGAGCTACATGCCGATGGCGCCGGCCTATGACGGTCCCGCCTTCCTGGCCGCCCGCGATCTTGTGTTCCAGGGTCGGACGCAGCCGAACGGATATACGGAATTCATCCTGCATCACCGGCGGCGCGAGGCGAAGTTGCTGGCGGGGTAAGGGAAGAAAGGAAGGCCTTCTTTTTTGAAAAAAAGAAGCAAAAAACTTTTGTCTCTCCGCATTTGCGGCAGCCGGTTGCCTACGGATAGATCGAAACCGCCGACCAGCGCAGGTTCAAAAGTTTTTTGCTTCTGAGCTGCTTGCAAAACTCGGCATGGAGAGTCGGCTGGCGTGCGTTTGTGAGCACCGGAGCGGAGTGGCCCCTTGTGGCCATGAGCACCGGAGCGCAGCAAACGCGCGTCAGACGGCTGCAGGGCGAGTTTTGCAAGCAGCTCTTCTTTTTTGCAAAAGAGAAGGTCTTGCTTCCTTGCGCAAACTCACTCGTCATCCGGCCGCCGCCGCATGGCCTTGGTCCCGGACCGCACGTTCTTCGACTCCAGCCGCCGCGTTTGAGACCCGAGCGTAGGCCGCGTAGCCCGACGCCGCGCAGGCGCCACCGCCGCCTCGCGTATCATCTCGAACAGCCGCTCTACCGCATCCTCCCGGTTGCGCGGCTGCGACCGGAAACGCTGCGCGCTGATGACGATCACGCCGTCTTGCGTCATCCGGCTGCCGGCGATGCGGATCAGCCTTGCCTTCACCCCGTCCGGCAGGGACGGCGACCCGCGCGCATCGAAACGCAACTCAACCGCGGTGGACACCTTGTTCACGTTCTGCCCGCCAGGGCCTGAGCTGAGCACGAAACGCTCGCTCAGCTCGGCCTCGTCTATGGACAGCGACGATGTGATGGAGAGGCGGGCCACGGTGCTCCCAAAAGCAAGAAAGGCCTTCTTTTCCGAAGAAAAGAAGCAAAAGACTTTTGCCCCGCTGTCGCGGATTTTTCCACGAGCGCGCGACAGCGGAGCAAAGGCTTTTTGGTTCTTTTCTCGAAAAAGAACTGCTTGCTTTCTTAAGGCTTGCGGAACTTGAGAATAAAATTATCCGCCTCGCCAATAGCCGCATATTTCGCATGGTCCACCGCCCCCATCTCGAAGCTGGGCGGCAACGTCCACACGCCTTTCGGCCACTTCTTGGTATCCTTTGGGTTGGCGTCCAGCTCGGACGAGCCGGCCAGCACGAACCCCGCCTTCTGCGCCAGCGCGATCGTGTAATCCTGCCTGACATACCCGCTTTCGGCCTTGGGATCCTGTGGCTCGCTCGCCAGCCCGCGGTGTTCCTCCACGCCGAGTATGCCGCCCGGTTTCAGCGCGCGGAAGAACGCGGCGAACGCTGCATCGGCGTAACCCTCGCCCATCCAGTTATGCACGTTGCGGAAGGTCAGAACGAAGTCGGCCGAGCCTGGCGGCGCTATGTCCGTCTCGCTTGTGTCCAGGGTCGTGTAGTGCAATCGGGTGTAGCCCGGCTTGCCGGCGAACTTCTGCTTGAACGTCGTCTTGCCCGGCTCGGACGGTGCGTCGCGCTCTAACGCGACCGTGTAGGTGCCGTGCGCCGCAAGGTATGGCGCCAGGATCTCGGTCCAGTAGCCGCCACCAGGCCAAATCTCCACCACGTTGGCATCCGGCCGCACGCCGAAGAACGCGAGTTCCTCCACAGGATGGCGCATCGCGTCGCGCGCCACGAACTTGGCCTCCCGCCCAGACGACTGCACTGCGGCCGACAGCGCCGCATCGGTGGCGGCGGCGGCAGGGTGCGTCCAGGCGGCGGCCAGCACGGCCAGCCCGACCAGCGTGTTTCGCAAGCTCGGTTTGAGTTCCATCGTCGGTGTTCCTTCCGCAAGTCGCAGCGCAGCCGCCAGAAGCCCGCACGCAGGCGTGATTGCGCGGCCATGATCTGAACACAGGCCTGGACCATATACCATTCAGCAAGGAGCAGATGTGATGTTCAATGTTTCACGTTCGAGTTTGCGCAACGCCCTGATGGCGGTGGCTGCCGTAGGCGCCCTGACCCTGGCGGCAGGTCCGGCCGATGCGCAGCGCGGCGGCGGCGGCGGTCATGGCGGCGGTGGCGGTGGCGGGTTTCACGGCGGCGGTGGTGGTGGCGGATTTCATGGCGGCGGCGGCGGCGGCTATCATGGCGGCGGCTATGGTGGCGGCTTCCGGGGCGGATATGGCGGTGGCTATGGCGGCTTTCGTGGCGGCTATGGTGGCTACGGCTTCCGCGGTGGCTACGGCTATGGCGGCGGCTACGGCTTCCGCGGTGGCTATGGCTACGGCTGCTGCGGCATTGGGTTCGGGGTGGGCGTATATCCGCCGTACTATTACGCGCCCTACGGCTATGCCCCCTACGGCTACGGCTACGGCTATGGCTACTAGGCTGTCCTGAACACAGGCGCCGCCCGCACCCTGCACCCAGGCCCGAAAGCGGGCAGGGTGCAGGGTCCGTGACCGATGCTCGATAAGCTTGCCTTCCTCGTAGCCCTCGCCCGCGAGCGCCATTTCGGCCGCGCCGCCGAGACTTGCGGCGTGACCCAGCCCACCTTGTCGGCCGGCCTCAAACAACTCGAAGCCACCTTAGGCGTCCTGCTCGTCCACAGAAGCGGCCGCTTTGGCGGTTTCACACCGGAAGGCGAGCGCGTCCTGGCGTGGGCGCAGCGCATCGTTGCCGACGCGGCTGCGATGCGCGACGAAGTCCGTGCGCTGCGCGAAGGTCTGTCCGGCCATCTGCGCCTGGCTGTCATCCCCACCGCCCTGCCCATGGTGGCGCACCTGACCACGCCATTGCGCCAGGCCCATCCCCAGATACTCTTCGCGGTGCGGTCCTCCTCCTCCGCCGAGGTGCTCGCCTCAGTCGAAAACCTGCAGGCCGACGCGGGCATCACCTACGTGGAAACCGCGGGCCTCGGCCGCGTGCGAAGCTGGCCGATGTTCGAGGAGCGCTACCGCCTGCTCACCGCCGACCCGGCCTTTGCCACCCGTGCGTCGGTCGGTTGGGCGGAACTGGCTGCCCTGCCGCTCAGCTTGCTCACCGGCGACATGCAGAACCGCCGCATCATCGACGCCCGCCTGCTGCGCGCCGGCGGCCTCCCCGCCCCGGTGCTGGAGACCAACTCGATGATCGTGCTGATGACCCACGTCCAGACCGGCCAATGGGCGAGCGTGATGCCGGCGATGATCGCCGACGGCTGGGGCGTGCAGCACCCGGTGCGCTCCATCCCGATCGAGGAGGACCAGGCGGCGCCGGTGATCGGTTTGATCTATCCCCAGCGCGATCCACTGCTGCCGCTGACGGCGGCTTTGGTTGAACGCGCCAAAGCAAGCAAGCAGTCCTTTTTTGAAAAAAAGGACCAAAAAACTTTTGCTACTCCGCATTCGCACCAGCCGGGTGCTGCCGGATAGATCAGTCTGTTGAAAGGCGCAGAGACAAAAGTTTTTTGCTTCTTTTTCGCAAAAAAGAAGGCCTTGCTTTCTTCACCCACCTCGGTCCCAGTGCGGACGTCGCCATAGAGATGTTCTATCGCAACATGCTCAACGTGGCCTTGCTACCAGCCCTGTGGCATTAGCATTATCCTACGATGCAGCAGACCATCGCTGGCCGTGTCGAGGAAATCATCGCCCCCTACCAGTCGCTGGAGGGTCCGGCGATGCCGATGCTCCATGCCATACAGGCGGCCTATGGTTTCGTGCCTGACGCCGCCGTACCCGTCGTGGCCCTGGCCCTGAACCTCTCGCGCGCCGAGGTGCACGGCCTCGTCAGCTTCTACCACGATTTCCGCCGCGAGCCCGCCGGCCGCACCGTCCTCCGCCTCTGCCGCGCCGAAGCCTGTCAGGCACGCGGCGCCGAGCGCGTGGCCGCCCACGCCGCCGCCGCCCTCGGCATAAGCTGGCACGAGACCACGCCGGACGGTGCCATAACGCTGGAGCCGGTATTCTGCCTCGGCCTGTGCGCGGCCGCACCTTGCGGCACGGTCAACGCGCGCACTGTCGCGCGGCTGGACGAGGCTCGCCTGGACGCGATCCTGGAAGCCGCACGATGAGGATCTTCGTCCCCGGCGACGCGCTCGCCGCGTCCGTGGGTGCGGATGACGTGGCGGAAGCCCTGCGCCTGGCCTGCCCGGGCGCCACGATCGTGCGCAACGGCTCGCGCGGCATGGCCTGGCTGGAGCCACTGGTCGAGGTGGAAACGACTGAAGGCCGCATCGGCTACGGCCCGATCGCGGCAGGCGACGTGCCCGCGTTGCTCGCCGCCGGCTTCCTGACGGGCGGCGCGCACGCCAGGCGCATCGGCCGCCCGGAGGACCACCCCTTCCTCGCCCGCCAGACGCGCGTGACCTTCGCCCGCTGCGGCATCACCGATCCGCTCAGCCTGGCCGAATACATCTCTCTCGGCGGCCTGGCCGGTCTTCGTCGCGCCTTGACCCTGGACGGCCCGTCGATCATCCAGGACCTCGCCGACTCCGGCCTGCGCGGCCGCGGCGGCGCAGGTTTTCCCACCGGTATCAAGTGGCGCACGGTCATGCTGGCGCCTGCGACGCAGAAATACATCGTCTGCAACGCCGACGAGGGCGACAGCGGCACCTTTGCCGACCGCATGGTTATGGAGGGCGACCCCTTCCTGCTCATCGAGGGCATGGTCATCGCCGGCATCACCGTCGGTGCTACGCGCGGCTACGTCTATCTGCGCTCTGAGTACCCGCACGCGATCGCGGTGATGAACCAGGCTGTCGCCATCGCGCGCCGTGAAGGCCTGCTCGGCCCATCCGTGCTTGGCAGCGCGCACGCGTTCGAGCTGGAAATCCGCGTCGGCGCCGGCGCCTATGTCTGCGGCGAAGAGACATCCCTGCTCGACAGCCTGGAGGGCAAGCGCGGCCAGGTGCGCGCCAAGCCGCCGCTCCCGGCGATACAGGGCCTGTTCGGCTGCCCCACGGTGGTTAACAACGTGCTGTCGCTGGCTGCTGTGCCGGACATAGTGCGTCCTGGCGGGGCGGCGGCCTACCAGGCGCTCGGGATGGGACGGTCGCGCGGCACGATGCCGGTGCAGCTCGCCGGCAACATCGCCCGTGGCGGCCTGTTTGAAGTCCCCTTCGGTATCACTTTGGGCGAGCTGGTGATGGAGGTGGGCGGCGGCACCGCCACCGGCCGGCCGGTCCGTGCCGTCCAGGTCGGCGGCCCGCTCGGCGCGTATTTCCCTCCCGCGTTGTTCGACACCCCGTTCGACTACGAGGCGTTCACCGCGCGCGACGGCCTGATCGGCCATGGCGGCGTCACCGTGTTCGACGACACGGTGGACATGGCCCGAATGGCGCGTTTCGCGATGGAGTTCTGCGCCACCGAATCCTGCGGCAAGTGCACGCCCTGCCGCATCGGCTCCACACGCGGCGTGGAAGTCCTGGACCAGATCATCGCCGGCAACACCGGCCGGCTCGGCCTGCTGGAAGACCTCTGCGACACGATGAAGTTCGGCTCGCTGTGCGCGCTGGGCGGCTTCACCCCGTATCCGGTGATGAGCGCGGTGCGGCATTTCCCGGAAGATTTCAGGCCGCGCCTGCCCATGGCCGCAGAATAGGAGCACGCAGATGGCGCTGATCCACGAAGACGATTTCGGCACACCCACAAGCCGCGCCGCCGCCCAGATCTCGCTCAAGATCGACGGCTTCGACGTCACCGTGCCCGAAGGCACCTCGGTAATGCGTGCCGCGGCACAGATCGGCGTGAAGATACCCAAGCTGTGCGCCACGGACACGCTGAACGCCTTCGGCTCCTGCCGAGTCTGCCTGGTGGAGATCGAAGGCCGCGCCGGCACGCCCGCTAGCTGCACCACGCTCGTCTCGCCAGGCATGAGCGTGATCACCGGCAACGAACGCATACGCAAGCTGCGCCGCGGCGTGATGGAACTCTACATCTCCGACCACCCGCTAGACTGCCTTACCTGCGGCGCCAACGGCGATTGTGAGTTGCAGGACACCGCGGGCGAAATCGGCCTGCGCGACGTGCGCTACGGCTACGAGGGCGCCAACCACCTCAAGCAGGCGAAAGACCAGTCCAACCCGTATTTCGACTACGACCCCTCCAAATGCATTGTTTGCAGCCGCTGCGTGCGCGCCTGCGAGGAGGTCCAGGGCACCTTCGCCCTCACGGTGGACGGCCGCGGCTTCGACTCGCGCATCGCCGCCAGCCAGAACGAAAGCTTTATGACTAGCGAGTGCGTGAGCTGCGGCGCCTGCGTGCAGGCCTGCCCCACCGCCACGCTGATTGAAAAGAAGGTCGTCGAGATCGGCACCCCCGAGCATTCGGTGATCACCACCTGCGCCTATTGCGGTGTCGGCTGCCAGTTCAAGGCGGAGATGCGCGGCCCCGAGCTGGTGCGCATGGTCCCTTACAAGGACGGCAAGGCGAACCGCGGCCATAGCTGCGTCAAGGGCCGCTTCGCCTGGGGCTACGCCACCCACCGCGAGCGCATGACCAAGCCGATGATACGCGCGGCCATCACCGACCCCTGGCGCGAAGTGAGCTGGGACGAGGCGCTGACCCATGCGGCCTCGGAAATCCACCGCATCCAGAAGCAATACGGCACCGGCTCGGTCGGCGGCATCACCAGCTCGCGCTGCACTAACGAAGAATCCTACCTGGTGCAGAAACTGGTCCGCGCCGGTTTCGGCAACAACAACGTTGATACCTGCGCCCGCGTCTGCCACTCGCCCACCGGCTTCGGCCTGTCGCAGACCTACGGCACGTCCGCCGGCACGCAGGATTTCGACAGCATCGAGCAGACCGACGTGATGCTGGTGATCGGCGCGAACCCCACCGACGGTCATCCGGTGTTCGCCTCGCGCATGAAGAAGCGCCTGCGCGAAGGCGCCAAGCTGATCGTCATAGATCCCCGCCGTATCGACTTGGTGCACAGCCCGCACATTTCTGCCGAGATGCACCTGAAGCTGCAGCCCGGCACCAACGTCGCCGTCGTCACCGCTTTGGGCCATGTCATCGTGGCCGAAGGCCTGGTGAATGAGGAATTCGTCCGCGAGCGCTGCGACATGGCCGAGTTCCAGGGCTGGGCGGAGTTCGTGCTGGAGCCGCAGAACAGCCCCGAAGCCGTGGAGAAACTCTCCGGCGTCCCCGCCGACCTGATACGCCAGGCCGCCCGCCTCTACGCCAGGCCAGGCAATTCCGCGATCTTCTACGGCCTGGGCGTAACCGAGCACAGCCAGGGCACCACCACGGTGATGGCCATCGCCAACCTCGCCATGGCCACCGGCAACATCGGCCGTCCGGGCGTCGGCGTGAACCCGCTGCGCGGCCAGAACAACGTGCAGGGCGCCTGCGACATGGGCAGCTTCCCGCACGAACTGCCCGGCTACCGCCACGTCGCCGGCGCCGAAGCGCGCGAGATATTTGGCCGCGAATGGGGCGTGCAGCTCGATCCCGAGCCAGGCCTGCGCATAAACAACATGCTCGACGCCGCCGTGGATGGCACCTTCAAGGCCATCTACATCGAAGGCGAGGACATAGCCCAGTCCGACCCCGACTCACGCCACGTCATCGCCGGCCTCTCCGCGATGGAATGCGTGATCGTCCAGGACCTCTTCCTGAACGAGACGGCGAACTACGCCCACGTCTTCCTGCCGGGCGCCACCTTCCTGGAAAAGGACGGCACCTTCACCAACGCCGAGCGCCGCATAAACCGCGTCCGTCGCGTCATCGCCCCGCTGCCGGGCCTGGCCGACTGGGAAGTCACCCTGCGCCTGGCCGACGCCCTCGGCGTCAACATCGGCACCTACGCGCACCCGTCGGAGATCATGGACGAAGTGGCGCGCACTACGCCCACCTTCGCCGGCGTCTCTTACCAGCGCCTCGACGAGCTAGGCTCCATACAGTGGCCCTGCAACGACATCGTCCCGGAAGGCACGCCGGTGATGCACATAGGCGGCTTCGTGCGCGGCCTGGGCCGCTTCATGATCACCGAATACATCCCCACCGAGGAACGCTCCGGCCCCCGCTTCCCGCTGCTGCTCACCACCGGCCGCATCCTCAGCCAATACAACGTGGGCGCGCAGACCCGCCGCACGGAAAACAGCCGCTGGCACGAGGAAGACCTGCTGGAGATACACCCGCACGATGCCGAACTGCGCGGCGTCCGCGAAGGCGACTGGATCCGCCTCGCCAGCCGCGCCGGCGAGACCACGCTGCGCGCCCGCATCACCGACCGCGTCGCCCCCGGCGTGGTCTACACCACCTTCCACCACCCGATGACGCAGGCCAACGTCATCACCACCGACCACTCCGACTGGGCAACCAATTGCCCTGAGTACAAGGTGACTGCCGTGCAGGTTAGCCCCTCGAACGGTCCTACCGCCTGGCAGGTCGAGTATCGGCAGCACAGCGAGCAGGCGCGTCGCGTGGCGGCGGAGTAAGCAAGCAGTCCTTTTTTGAAAAAAAGGACCAAAAAACTTTTGCTCCCTGTCGGAGGATGCTGACACGCGGCGCGACAGCGAACCAAAAGTTTTTTGCTTCTTTTTTTCAAAAAAGAAGGCCTTGCCTTCCCTTAACTTGCCTTCCGCACCCCATGCGCGCTGATCTCTCCGCATGCGCCGGCAAGAAGGCTTCACGCTCATCGAGATACTGGTCGTGCTGGCCATACTGGGCGTCACGCTCGGCCTGGTCATCGGCCGCGGCCCGATGAAAAGCCGTGGCCTGGAGACGCGCGGCGCCGCCTCCGCCATCGCGCAGAGCCTGCGCGCCGCCCGCGCCCAGGCGATCGCCACCGACCATGACGTCTCCGTCGTGTTTGACCCGCTGCGTCACGTTTTTGCCGCCGATGCCTCGCCGGTGCAGACGCTGACGCCAGACCTGGCCTTCACCGTACTCCCGCCGGCACTCTCCGGCCCTGGGGCCGCCCGCATCATCCGCTTCTCGGCCGACGGCAGCGCCACCGGCGGCGAGGTCCTCCTCGGCACCGGCAAGCGGCGCATCGGCATCACCGTGGAATGGCTGACCGGCAAGGTCACCGTCGCCGATGCGCACTGACCGCGGCTTCACCCTGCTCGAGGTCCTGATCGCCTTTGTCATCGCGGCGCTCGCGATGGGCGCGCTGTTCAGCGGCACCGTCTCCGGCCTGGATGCCACCGCAGTCGCGGCAAAATACGACGAGGCGATTTCGCTGGCGAAATCCCACATGGCCGCCATCGGCCGCGGCGCCGCGATCGCCACGCAGGAGACGAGCGGCGCCGACGGTGAGAGCTTCACCTGGCATCTGCGCATACGCGAAGCCGCGTCGCGCCAGTTGGTGCTGAGCGACCAGGACCGTGCGAACGACATAAAGCCGAGCCGCGCCGTGCTGTACGACATCGTGGTGACCGAGAGCTGGAAAGCAGGCGGGCGGACGCGTCAGGTGACGCTGGCGACGCGGCGGTTCGACGTGCGTGCGGCGGAGGGCACGTGAAGCAAGGAAGGCCTTCTTTTTTGAAAAAAAGAAGCAAAAAACTTTTGGTCCTGA
>CAXTCL010000120.1:0-11582 GCA_964242035.1 uncultured Acetobacteraceae bacterium
GGGGGAGCAAAAGTTTTTTGGTTCTTTTTTTCAAAAAAGAACTGCTTCCTTCCTTCCTTCGAGGCCACAACAAAAATGCCAAACGTAGCCGTAATAGGCGCCCAATGGGGCGACGAAGGAAAAGGCAAAGTCGTCGACTGGCTCGCTAGCCGTGCGGACATCGTCGTCCGCTTCCAAGGCGGCCACAACGCCGGCCACACGCTCGTCGTCGGCAACCAGACCTACAAGCTCAGCCTGCTGCCCTCCGGCCTGGTGCGCGGCAAGCTCGGCATCATCGGCAACGGCGTCGTGGTGGACCCCTGGGCGCTGCTCGCCGAGATCGCCCGCGTCGAAGCCCAGGGCCTGCGCGTCCCACCGGACATGCTGCGCATCGCCGACAACGCCATCCTCATCCTGCCGCTGCACGGCGCGCTGGACCGCGCCCGCGAAGCCGCCCGCGGCGACGCCAAGATAGGCACCACCGGCCGCGGCATCGGTCCCGCCTACGAGGACAAGGTCGGCCGCCGCGCCATACGCGCCTGCGACCTGGCCGAACCGGAAACCCTGTCCGCCAAACTCGACGAACTCCTTCTGCACCACAACACGCTGCTGCGTGGTCTGGGCGCCGAGACCTTCGAAAAACAGGTCCTGCTCGACAGCCTGCTCGAAATCGCCCCGAAAATCCTGCCGCATGTGGAACCGGTCTGGGAACGCCTGGACGCCGCCCGGCGGGACGGCCGCCGCATCCTCTTCGAAGGCGCCCAGGCCGTGATGCTGGACGTGGACCACGGCACCTATCCCTTCGTCACCAGCAGCAACACGGTCGCCGCCACCGCCGCCTCGGGCAGCGGCGTGGGCCCCTCCGCGGTCGGCTTCGTCCTCGGCATCGCCAAGGCCTACACCACCCGCGTGGGCTCCGGCCCGTTCCCCTCCGAACTGCACGACGCGACCGGCCGCCAACTCGGCGAGCGCGGCCATGAATTCGGCACCGTCACCGGCCGTCCCCGCCGCTGTGGCTGGTTCGACGCCGCCATGGTCCGCCAGGCCGTAAAGGTCGGCGGCATAGGCGGCCTCGCACTCACCAAACTGGACGTGCTCGACGGCCTGCACCAGCTCCAGATCTGCACCGGCTACGAGATCGCCGGCACGCGCGTCTCCCACCTCCCCGCGGCCGCAGGCGCCCAGGCCGCCGCCACCCCCATCTACGAAACGATAGAAGGCTGGCGAGACTCCACCCGCGGCGCCCGAAGCTGGGCGGACCTCCCCGCGCAGGCGATAAAATACGTCCGCCGCATCGAAGAACTCGTGGAAGCGCCTGTCACGTTGCTGTCCACCAGCCCGGAGCGCGACGACACGATCATGGTGCGCGATCCGTTTCAGGGGTGAAGGAGAAAGCAAGGAAGGCTTCCTTTTTTGAAGAAAAAGAAGCAAGAAATTTTCCTACGTAGGCAGGCTCAGCCGTCTTGTTCTATCCCAAGGCACCCGGCTGCCGCCAATAGGTGGGGAGCAAAAGGTTTTTGGTCCTTTTCATTCAGAAAAGGACTGCTTGCTTTCTTCTCGTCTTTGCGGTCCGGCGATCCTCGCCAAGCGTCCCATGTGCATGGAGATAGAATGCGTCAGAAGGTTTTCCGCACGCTGGACGGCCTGCGCGGCATCGCCGCACTGCTCATCGTAATGCGGCACACGGAAAATTTCTTCGCGCCCATAGCCTTTAAGGAAAGCTACCTCGCAGTAGACCTGTTTTTCGTCATGAGCGGCGTGGTGCTGTGCCATTCCTACGAGCAGAAACTGCTGCATGGCCTATCGCCCTGGCGGTTTGCCTGGTTGCGTATCGTCCGCATATACCCGCTTTACTTGCTGGGTTGCGCCATTGCCGTTCCCGCACTGCTGCTGACGCCGGACAGCCTCATCAGCACGCACAATTTAGTACAGGTCATGCTGCTCGGTCTGTTTCTATTCCCGAACGTATTCCCTGGAGGAGGGGGCAACCTCTATCCTCTGGACGCACCGTCCTGGTCATTGTTCTTCGAGTTGTCCGTGAACTTCTTCTACGGCTTCTTCTGCATCAGGCTGAATGACCGTATCACCGCTGTGATCGTTGCGGTGTCAGGTGCAGCCTTGCTGCCCATTATCCTCTTCAGCAGACATCACAATCTGAACCTCGGCTTCACACTGAAATCCTTCCCAAGCGGGATCTTTCGTGTCGCTTTCTCCTTCTTCATCGGGGTGCTGATCTGCCGTTGGTACACACGCCGGCCGAAGGTGATCGGCGGGCTCGCCGGAAACGTGGCGTCCTGGGCTGTCGCAACGCTGGTGGCAGTCCTGCTGGTTTTGCCGATCGCCGACCGGTTGCAGAGCGCTTACGATTTCACCGTGGTGATCGCGGTGTTCCCTGTCATCGTCGCCGTGTCCCTGGCTTTTGAGATGTCCGGTGCCAGTGCTGTGATCTTCAAGTTCCTCGGTGTGATTTCCTACGCCGTCTACGTCCTGCACGCCCCGCTCGCTCGATTGATAGAGGCTGTCCTGCCAAAGCACGGGGCGGAGATCGTTCCGTTCGCACCGTTGGCAGGGCTCGCATTCCTCGCCGTTCTGATAGTGGTCTGCTACCTAGTCGACCTGATCTATGACATTCCGATAAGGCGCAGGCTCACGACACGCACCACACACCCGCCTTAGGGATGCGTCGCGTGTCTTCGCACACGGCGCGAGAGCCGCAGCAAGGGAGTTGGTTCTCCTTTCAAAAGGGACGTCTTGCTTCCTTTCCCCCGTTTACTCCCAGTCAACCCCCACCCCCTATCCTACCCCCATGGAACACGGCCTGATCGCAGGTTTTTACCGCATAGACCCCGCCCACCACGTCCCCACCCTGCAAGGCGGCTTCCGCGCCCACGCGGTCACCGACCGTCGGGACCCCGCAACCCCGCTCATCGCCATCGAAGCCAAACTGGACCAGCCCGTCCGCCCCCGCATAACCCTCGCCCGCAGCGGAATCCCCGTCCCTCACGCCGTCCTCCCCGTCGATTACGGCCCAGGCACGGACCTCGCCGGCCGTCCCGGCTGGTTCGCCGTCGGCGAAGCTCCTCCCGGCACCCCAGTCGGCCTCGCCACACCCTGGCGCGAGGCTGAACTGCTTACCTGCGTGCTAGCCCCCGCCGCCGCCGCGCTGGCCGCCTTGCAGCAGCGCGGCCTCACCCACCGCGCCATCAACCCGGACAACCTCTTCCGCGTCGGCGTGCGCGATCCCGTCACCCTAGGCCCGTTCTGGGCCGCCCCGCCCGCCAGCCTGCAACCCGCCGTCTACGAACCCCCCTACATGGCACGCTGCCACCCGGCAGGTCGTGGCGAAGGCGCCATCGCCGATGACATCTACGCCCTCGGCGTCAGCCTACTGGCCCTCCTTCTCGGCCGCCCCCCTCTGGCCAACCTGGACGACCCCACGATCCTGCGCCGAAAGCTGGAACTCGGCAGCTTCGATGCCCTCACCGCCGACACGCCCCTGCCGCCCCTCCTGTCGGACCTCCTGCGCGGCATGCTCGCCGAAGACCCGGACCACCGCCCCTCGCCCGCCCTCCTCGCCCGCCCGGAACAGGCGCGCGCCAGGCGCGTCGCCGCCCGCCCGCCGCGCCGCGCCCAGGTTCCGCTCGATATCGGCGGCATGCGCGTAGGGTCAGCACGCGAGCTGGCGCTCGGCCTCGGCCTGCAACCCGAGCGCGGCTACGCCCTGCTCAAGAGCGGCGAGGTGGAACGCTGGCTGCGCCGCGGCCTGGGCGACCCGCAGCTCGGCATGCGCGTGGAGGAGATCACCCGGCGCAACGACTCCACCACCCCGGACGACCCGCGCCAGCAAGGCCTGACCGTGATGCGCAGCGTCGCCGTCATCGATCCCCTGGCCCCGCTCGTCTGGCGCGGCGTCGCCGTCCAGCCGGACGGCATCGGCCCGGCCCTGGCCACCGGCACGCCGGAAATGCTGTCCGCCATGACCGAATTCGTCGCCGCCGAAGCCGTCAGCCAGTTCTGCGCTGCCAGCTACCGCCGCCAGGACCCCGGCCTGGGCGAGGATCAGCGCGAATGGCGCACCTGGCTGTCCGCCCGCGGCCCTGCCGGCGGCGTCCGCCGCCTCACCTACGGCATGAACCCCATGCTCGCCTGCGCCTCCCCCCTGCTCACCGGCCGGCCGGTGATACGCGCCGCCGAATTGCTGCCCGCGCTGGATGCCGCCGCCGCCGCCGCCGACAGGACCCGCCCGCCGATCGACGCGCACATAGCCGCCTTCCTCGTCTCCCGCTCGGACGCGACCCTGGCCGGGGACCTGCCCCACCTCGCAAGCTTCGCCGGCGAGTCCGAACGGCTTTCCATCCTGCGCCTGTTCGCCCGCCTGCAGAACCGCCTGAGCCCGGGCCGCCTGCCCGGCCTGGCAGGATGGCTCATCGCATCCGGCCTGGCCGGCGTGTCGGACTGGCGCAGCCACCGCACCCGCGCCACCTTGCAGGACAGCCTGCTGCAAGCCGCCTCCGAAGGCCAGATCGGCCGCATGGCCGAACTGCTGGACGACCAACCAGCCCGCGCTGCCGACGAGCGGGGCGCCCAACAAGCCGCCGCCCGTATCAAGTCGCTGGAGGCCGCCCTGGCCCGGATCACCGAAGACGCGCCGCAGCGCGACCACGCCGCCCAGCTTCTAGGCCACGAACTGGTCACCGGCGCCGGCCTCCTCGCCAGCCTCGGCGCCGCAGTCGCACTGGCCGTACATTGACGCAGGCCGCCACTCCCTCCGCCGCCAAGGGCTCTCTCCTATGGGTGCAAGGCCTGGCATCCGGCGCCCTGCTCACCTTTGCCACGCCAACTGCCCTGGTCCTCGCCACCCTGCTGGCCCCTGCCATCGCCTGCGCACTCGGCGAGAAAGGGGTGGCCGGAAGCGCCACCCGCGCCGTAGCCCTATGCTGCACCGCCGCGTCGCTCTCGCCCCTCTGGCACCTCTGGGCCCAAGGCGACAGCATGGACGCAGCTCTGGACGCGCTTTCGAACCCGCTAACCATGGTCACCGCCTGGGGCGCCGGCGCCTGCGCCTGGGCGCTATGCCAGGTCGTCCCCGTCGTCCTCCGCACCGCCTGGGAAACGCGCGAAGCTTCTCGCGCCCGCATGCTACAGGCCGAGCTAGCTATTACCCGGGCAGAGTGGGATCTTCCGGTTGAAACTTGAACCGCCGCGTCGGCTCAAAGGAAGAAAGCAACGCCTTCTTTTTTGAAAAAAAGAAGCAAAAAACTTTTAGTCCCTGGCCGCGAACGTTTCAGCGCGCGCCGACAGGGACCAGAAGTCTGTACTCGCCTACGCGGCCTGCGCCATCCGGCGCTCAGCCACCTGCATGCGCATTGCCTTCTGCAACTTCTCGAACGCCCGAACCTCGATCTGCCGCACGCGCTCGCGGCTGATGTTGTACTGCTGCGACAGCTCCTCCAGCGTCGTCGGGTTGTCCTTCAACCGCCGCTCGATCAGGATATGACGCTCCCGGTCGTTCAAGGAGGTCAGCGCACCACCAAGCAAAGCCTTGCGCCCGGAAAGCTCCTCGCGCTCAGCCAGTTCGCTCTCCTGGCTCTCGCCCTCATCGACCAGCCAATCCTGCCACTCGCCCTCGCTGTCTGCGCGCACCGGCGCGTTCAGGCTGTGGTCAGGCGCCGCCAGGCGACGGTTCATGCTCACCACGTCCTGCTCCGGAACGCCAAGCGTGGTCGCGATCTTGGAGACATGCTCCGGACGCAGGTCGCCATCCTCAATCGCCTGCATCTGACCCTTCAGCCGGCGCAGATTGAAGAACAGCTTCTTCTGCGCCGCCGTGGTGCCCATCTTCACCAGCGACCAGCTGTGCAGGATATATTCTTGTATCGCCGCGCGTATCCACCACATCGCATAGGTCGCCAGCCGGAAACCACGATCCGGATCGAAGCGCTTGACCGCCTGCATCATCCCGACATTGCCCTCGCTGATCAGCTCGCCCACCGGCAAGCCGTACCCGCGGTAGCCCATGGCGATCTTGGCCACCAGACGAAGATGCGAGGTCACCAGCTTGTGGGCGGCCTTCATATCTTCCTTGTCGCGCCACGCGTGGGAGAGCGACAGCTCCTCCTCAGGCGTGAGCATCGGAAACTTGCGTATCTCCTGCAGGTAGCGGGAGAGGTTGCCCTCTGGGGCGACATTGACAAAAGCTGCAGCCATGGAACGGCTCCTTCTCACCCGGCGACGGCATCCGGTTACTGCCCTTACGGCGCAATACCGCCTGCGGTTGCGGGTAACACCCTATGGAGCGCGAGGACGTTATCGCGCGGACCCGCCAGATCCCTGAAAGGCAACCCGGCGCCGCGGTCGCCGGTGCAACACGCCCGCTGCACCAACGCCCATCCTGATACAGGACCGCTGAGGTCCTGTCAAAGACTAGCTAGACTAATGAAACGTTTGTAACGCGCAAGTGAACGCGGTTAACTTTAGGAGAGCGCGCTCAGCAACCCACTAAAATCGTCCGGCAAAGGCGTCTCGAACCGCATCTCGTGCCCGGTCGCCGGATGGCGGAAGCCCAGCACCGCCGCATGCAGCGCTTGCCTCGGGAAATCCAGCAACCTTCCCCGCGCCGGCTCCGGCACCCCCCGGCTGATCGCCGGTATCCGCCGCAGATATACCGGATCGCCCACTACAGGATGCCCGGCTGACGCCAGATGCACCCTGATCTGGTGCGTCCGCCCCGTCGCGAGGTGACACTCCAGCAGGCTCGCCGCCGCATGATACACCCCCACCGTGCGATACCGCGTCAGCGCCGGCTTCCCCCCCCGTGTCACCAGCGCCATACGCTTCCTGTCCCGCGGGTCCCGCCCGATTGCCCCCTCTATCTCGCCAGCCGCCGGCGCCGGCAGCCCCCATACCAGCGCCACATACGCCCGCTCGATGTCGCGCGCGGCAAACTTCGCCGACAGCGCCGCCAGCGCCTGCTCCGTCTTGGCCACCACCATCACGCCGGACGTGTCGCGGTCCAGCCGGTGCACGATCCCCGGCCGCCGCTCCCCGCCGATCCCCGGCAGGCTGTCCCCGCAATGCGCCAGCAGCGCGTTCACCAGCGTCCCGTCCTCGTGCCCCGGCGCCGGATGCACAACCAGCCCCGCCGGCTTGTCCAGCACGATCAGGTGACGGTCCTCGTGCAGGATGGTGAACGGAATCGCCTGCGCCTGCGGAATTGCGTCCACCACCTCCGGCGGTGTCAGCTCGTACGCGCCCCCTGCCCGCACCGGATCGGCCGGCGCGGTGAACACCGTCCCGTCCCGGGTCGCCCGCCCCGCCTCGATCAGCGTTTTCACCCTGGACCGCGACAACGTGCCAATAGAATCGGCAAGGTAGCGGTCCGCCCGCTGTCCGGCGGCTTCGGGCGGGGCGATCAGGCGGAAGATTTCGGGCATGGTGCCCGACACATAGGAGGTTCGGGAGAACAATGCGCGCGATGATGGCTCTGGTCGTGGGAATGGGCGTGCTGATCGTGGCCGGAGTCGCCGTCGTTGCCGTCACCATCGTGGGCCGCATGGCGCCGCACACGCCCAAGGTCACCGTCACCCTGGACGAGCCGGCCGGCACCCGCATTGCCGGCGTCACCGCCCTCGGCGACCACATGGCGGTGGTGCTGCAGGGCGGCGGGCCGGACCGCATCGTGGTGGTCCAGGCGGGGGCGGTGCGTCTCAAGCAGTAGAAGAAAGCAAGGCCTTCTTTTTTGAAAAAAAGAAGCAAAAAACTTTTATCTGTTTGGGCGCGCGTCGTTGCAGCGTTCCGCGACAGCGCAGACAAAAGCTTTTTGCTTCTTTTTCTCGAAAAAGAAGGCCTTGCTTCCTTACCTCACGCCGGAAACGCCCCCCCATGCGCAAATCGCTCCGCCTCTCCGAACGGTGGTTCAACCGGGGCCTCTGGCTCGTAGCTTTCGTCTTCGCCTTCTGCCTGATCGGCCTGGGCAGCATCGTGGTGGACGACCTCCCCCATGTCGAACGCCAGCCCCAGCGCGAGGACTTCCTGGACCAGGCCGCCGCACAGCCGCTCCGCCAGGCGATCGACCAGGCCAAGCAAGCCCAGGAAGACGCCACCAGCGCCGGCGAACAGACCGCCCTGAAGCTCCAGGCCGCCCAACAAGCCTACACCACCGCCAAGGAGGCATTCGGTAACTGGCTGGAGACCCGCAAGGCCACCAACCTGCCAAGCCAGGACCGCGACCTGATCGCCCGCACACAGGCGCTGGACGCGCTCAACGCCGCCCGCATAGCCGCCCAGCACGCAGTCGACGCGCAAAGCCAGGCGGTGCTGGACGCCCAACAGGCGCAGGCCGAAGCCCAAGCCAAGCTCGACACCCTGGACAGCGCCGCCGAACGCCAGCTCCTCGCCGCCAGCAGCCGCGCGAACCTCCGCGTCTTCGGCTACCGGCTCGCCCTCACGCTGCCTTTACTCGGCATTGCCGGATGGCTGTTCGCGCGCAAGCGCCAATCGACGTGGTGGCCCTTTGTCTGGGGCTTCATCCTCTTCGCGCTCTTCACCTTCTTCGTCGAACTCGTGCCCTATCTGCCGAGCTACGGCGGCTACGTTCATTACGGCGTGGGCCTGGTCATCACCGTCCTTGTCGGCCGTTACACCATCGTGTCGCTCAACCGCTACATCGCCCGGCAAAGGGCCGCCGAACAGCTGCCGGACCAGATACGCCGCGAGGAGCTGGACTACGACACCGCCTTGGCCCGCCTGGCAAAAACCGTCTGCCCCGGCTGCGAAAGGCCGATCGACCTGCAGAACACGGCAAACGATTTCTGCCCGCATTGCGGCATAGGCGTGTTCGACCATTGCGCCGCCTGTACCGCCCGCAAGAGCGCGTTTGCACGATTCTGCCACGCCTGCGGCACGCAGGCGGACGCGATGGCACCGGGACCAGACCGTCCCCAAAATATTGCAAGCCAGTAAGCACAATCCGGCCTCAACGCGGCGGGGAGCCCGTTGCAAAAGCAAGCGACGCCTGCTTCGGAAACGACAACCGTCCGCTTCTCCCGCGACGCCAACAAACGCAGCTCTCCAAACGCACCCAGACGCTGCAAATGCGTGGGGAACAAAAGTTTTTTGCTTCTTTTTTTCAAAAAAGAAGGCCTTGCTTACTTCCCAGAACAGACCGCTCGCTCGATCCCACTTGACGCCAAACCCTCAAAAGACATATCTTAAGACATGTTTACAGACAGGCTCTCTCCAATGCGCTTCCACCACGCCCTACACGCCATAGGCCGCCGCCACGGCCGCCACGGCCCAGGCCCAGGCGGCTTCGGCCGCGGCTTCATGGGAGACGACGGCATGCCGGGCGCCCGCAAGCTCACCGCCGCAGACCTCCAGCTCCTCCTTCTCGCTTTGCTCGCCGAACGCCCCGCCCACGGCTACGAACTCATCCGACTGCTCGAAGAACGCTCCGCCGGCTTCTACGCACCCAGCCCGGGCATGATCTACCCGGCGCTGACCTACCTCGACGAGATCGGCCATGCCGAAGTCAGCCAGGACGGCAACCGCAAGCTCTACACCCTCACCGATGCCGGCCGCGCCCAGCTCGAAGCCAACCGCGACCAGGCCACCCAGATACTCGACACCCTCAAACGCATAGGCGAGCGCATGGCCGGCGTGCGCGAAGCCTATGCCGGGCTCGACGCCGCCGACCCACGCGCCGCCGATGACCTGCACCGCGCCAGGCACGCCCTCAAGCACGCCATCCTGCGCAAGCACGGCTGCAGCCCGGAAGAAGCCCGCCGCGTCACCCAGATACTCGACCGCGCCGCCGCCGAAATCCTCGGCGGCCAAGCCTGATCGCCCTCCACACAGGAGTTCCGTCCATGACACACATCACCCGCACCCCGGTACGCGTGCGCTTCCAGGCCAAATTGCGCCGCGCCCAGGTCGCCAGCGTGGAACAGCTCACCCCACGCATGCGCCGCATCACCTTCACCGGCCCCGAGCTCGACGATTTCACCACCGCCGGCGCCGGCGACCACGTGAAGCTGTTCTTCGCCGCACCCGGCCAGTCCGAACCGACCCTGCCAACCTTGCAGAACGGCACGCCCTCCTACCCCGAAGGTGCAACCCGCCCGGCCATGCGCGACTACACCCCCCGCCGCTTCAACCCGCAAACACGCGAGCTGACCATAGACTTCGTCCTACACGGGGACGGCCCCGCCGCCACCTGGGCCGCCCACGCCGAACCCGGCCAGACCCTCGCCATAGGCGGCCCGCGCGCCTCCACCCTCACCCCCGACGACTACGACACCTACCTGCTCGCCGGCGACGAGACCGCGCTCCCCGCCATCTCCCGCCACCTAGAAGAGCTGCGCCCCGGCGCCCGCGCGATCGTCTTCCTCGAAGTCGCCGACGCCGCCGAGGAACGCCACCTCCCCACCGCGGCCAACGCCACCGTCACGTGGCTCTACCGCGACGGCCAGCAAGCCGGCACCACCACCCTGCTCGACCGGGCCCTGCGCGACCTCACCCTGCCGCCAGGCGACACCTACGCCTGGATCGGCGCCGAGCTGGAGACCGCCCGCCGCCTGCGCCGCTACCTCGCCGAAGAGGAGGGCCTCTCACGCGACCAGATACGCGCTGCCGGATATTGGCGTATGGGCGCGGTTGGCGAGCATGTTGTGCTGGACGAGTAGGAAGGAAGAAAGCAGTTCTTTTTTGAAAAAAAGAACCAAAAAACTTTTGCTTCCCCGACGCTGAAACGCAACGGTATTTCCCGGAGCACATGACTGGTGGAAATGCGTCGGGAGGAAAAGTTTTTTGGTTCTTTTTTTCAAAAAGGAACTGCCTGCTTCCTTCAACTACTCGCCCGCGTGTGCGGCAGGTTCCCCTCCCGCTGCAGCCCGTGCCACGCCAGCAGACTATCCCCTATGAACGCCGCCAACGCCCCGACCGTGCACCCCAGCGAGGCCCCGAACAGCCCGAACAGCACCGCCGACGTAGCACTGTCCCGCAACACACCAACAAACAACACGAACGCCGCACCGCACGTCGCCGCCCCGCCCAACGCGGCCAATGCGATCGCCACGTCCAGCGCCACCGTCCGCCGCCGCAGCCGCCGCAGATGCGCCCGCAACACCGCCACCTCCAACTCGTCCTCGCAAGCCTTCAGCAGCGTGTTCGCGTGTTCCGCATGGTCGGACACCCGCGCCAGCCGCGTGTTGAACACGCCCAGCAACGTCCCAATGCCCGACAGCAGGAAAACCGGCGTCAGCGCCACCTGTATGACATGCGCGATGCTGTCGACAGGAACCCCGCTCGTCACCGCCGGAAACATCCTAGGCGGCCCGACGCGGCAGGTCATCCATCACCGCCTGCCGCTCCGCATCGCTCATCCCGCCCCACGCCGCGATCTCGGCCAGCGTGCGCTTGCACCCGGCACATTGCGCCACGCGCGGGTCCATCTGGCACACCTTTATGCAGGGCGAGACGATCATCTCAGGCAAGAAAGCAGTTCTTTTTTGAAAAAAGAACCAAAAAACTTTTACTCCCTGGCGGTGGATGCTGAAACGTTCGCCGACAGGGACCAAAAGTTTTTTGCTTCTTTTTTTCAAAAA
>CAXTCL010000121.1:0-11551 GCA_964242035.1 uncultured Acetobacteraceae bacterium
GGAGGGACTTGAACCCCCACGGCTTGCGCCACCAGAACCTAAATCTGGCGTGTCTACCATTTCACCACGCCCGCCGGCCGCGAAGCGGACGGGTTAGCGCAGGTGGTGGGGGGTGGCAAGATAAGGCAAGGCCAAGGGCTCTGCCCCTGGACCCCGCTGGGGCCAGTCGGCCCCAGACCCCGGGCTTCGCCCCTCGCGGTGTGAGGAGAGGGGGGGGGCACACGCGCGGTGGCCAAGGCACGCATGCCCCCTCTCCTCACACCGCGAAGCAAAACAGGTTCTAAGGACGACTGTCCTTAGCGGGGTCCAGGGGTGTCACGCGCGAGCGTGCTGCGCACGGCGCCCCTGGCTTCGCCTTACTTCGCCCCCACCAACCCCCGCGCAAACTCGCTCGGCACGAACGGGCGCAGGTCGGTGGCCTGCTCGCCCACGCCTACCGCATGGATCGGCAACCCGAATGCCTCGGCCAGCGCCACCACGATGCCGCCGCGGGCGCTGCCATCCAGCTTGGTGACGATCAGCCCGGTGATCGCCACCATCTCCTTGAATACTTTTACCTGCTGGATCGCGTTCTGCCCGGTGGTGGCGTCCAGCACGAGCAGGATGGAATGCGGCGCGGTCTCATCCTGCTTCTTCAGGACGCGTATGATCTTCTGCAGCTCTTCCATCAGCGCGGTCTTGTTGTGCAGCCGGCCCGCGGTATCGATCAGCAGCACGTCTGCCTGTTCGGCGCGGGCACGGGTGAGCGCGTCGTAAGCGAGGCCGGCGGCATCCGAATTCGGCGGCGCGGTGACCACCGGGGCGCCAGTGCGTTCGCCCCAGATCTGGAGCTGCTCGACCGCGGCCGCGCGGAAAGTGTCGCCGGCGGCCAGCACGGCGCGGCGGCCCTCGGCCTTGTACTGCAGGGCTAGCTTGCCGATCGTGGTGGTCTTGCCGGTGCCGTTCACGCCGACCATCAGCACCACGTGCGGCCGGTGGCCCGTATCCAGCACCAGAGGCTTGGCGACCGGTGCGAGGACGGCGGCGATCTCTTCCGCAAGTGCTGCGCGCACTTCCGCTTCGGTGATTTCCCGGCCGAACCGGCTGGCGCGGAAGCTGCGTATGATGCGACGCGCCACGGCCGGGCCGAGGTCGGCCGAGACGAGCGCGTCCTCCAGTTCCTCCAGCGCCGCGTCGTCCAGCTTGCGCCGTATGAAGCCTGCCCCTAGGCCGTCGGTCAGCTTCTGCGTGCTGCGCGAAAGCCCTTCCTTGAGGCGGGAGAAGAAACCGAGCGCCACCGTTCAGGCCGCCCGTGCGAGCAGGCTGCCGGACTCCGCCGCAACCAGGCCGTCTGCATCCGTGGACGCGACTAAGACACGGTGCAGGCTGGCGTGCGGCCAGGCGCCAGGCAGCCGGATCGGCGCGAAATGCTCGGTGTGTCCGCGCGCCGAGTCCGTGCCTGCCCGCTCGACGATCACCTGCGCATGGGACCCGACCAGGCCCGCGTGGAACGCCTCGGCAGCGACCGTGCCCGCCGCGCGCAGCAGCGCCGCACGGGCACGCCGCAGCTGGTGCGGCACCTGGGGCATGCGGGCGGCCGGCGTGCCGGGCCGCTCGCTGTAGGGGAACACGTGCAGGTACGGGATCGCCATGCGTTGCACGAAGCCGAGCGTCTCATCGAACAGCGCGTCCGTCTCGGTCGGGAAGCCCGCGATGAGGTCTGCGCCTATCGCGATCCCCGGACGAAGTGCCCGCGCGCGTGCAACGGTGTTTGCCGCATCTTCAGTAAGATGGCGCCTCTTCATACGTTTCAGGATGAGGTCGGAACCGGCCTGCAGCGAGAGGTGGAGGTGCGGCATGAGGCGCGGCTCGCTCGCCAGAAGCGACCACAAATCGTCGTCCAGGGCTGCCGGATCGAGCGACGAGAGACGCAGGCGCGGCAGCTCTGGCACGGCGACCAGCAGACGGCGAACCATCTGGCCGAGGCTTGGTCGGGCGGGTAGCCCGGCGCCGTAGCTGGTCAGGTCCACGCCGGTCAGCACCACTTCGGAGATGCCGCTCCTGACCAGCGTGCGCACCTGCTCGGTGATGGCGCCCATCGCCACGCTGCGGTTGGGTCCGCGGCCGAAAGGAATGATGCAGAACGTGCAGCGGTGGTCACAGCCTTGCTGGACGGCCACAAAGGCCCGCGCCCGGCCGCCGAAGCCGGTGATCGGCGCCGGGCGTGCCTCGTGCCCGCCCTGCCGCAGCGGTTCGGCCCCTCCCGCCCAGTTCGCCGCGTGCAGCTTCTCCTCGTTGCCGAGCACTCGGGTGACGCCCGGCAACGCCGCCCAGCGTGCCGGGTCGATCTGCGCGGCGCAGCCGGTGACCACGATCGGCCGGCCGGGTTGCGCACGGTGCGCCCGGGCGATGGCCTGGCGCGCGTCGCGTTCGGCCTGCAGGGTGACCGCGCAGGTATTCACCACCAGCGTGTCCGGCAGATGCGCCGTGTGCTGGCGTATCACCTCGCTCTCGTAGCCGTTCAGCCGGCAGCCGTAAGTCAGGATCGTGGCACTCATGCCGGGTAGGTAGTCAGATCGACGCTCCCGTGGAAGGCCACTGCCGCGGGGCCTGTCATGAGCACGTGTCCGTCCGCCTCGCGCCAGTGGATCTCCAGCGCGCCACCATCCAGCACGAGCGTGGCGCGCCTTCCTGCCAGGCCGCGTCTATGCGCGCCCACTAGCGCCGCGCAGGCGCCGGAGCCGCAGGCGCGCGTCAGCCCCGCCCCGCGCTCCCACACACGCAGGCGTATCCTGTCCGGCGCCTCCACCACAGCGAAGCCGATGTTGGCACGGTCGGGGAAGATCGGGTGGTGCTCGAGGGCGGGGCCAAGGACGGCCGGATCGACCGCGCCGAGATCGGTCAGGAACAAGGTGGCGTGCGGGTTGCCCATGGACGCCGCCGCTGGATCGCCGGGCAGCGGCAGATGCAGGGTGTCGGCCTCGGACGCCAGCGGGATATCCTGCCAGGCCAGCCCGGGCGGGCCCATGTCCACTTCGATGCCGCCGCTCGCAGACCGTGTGGCCCGTAGCAGTCCGGCAGACGTTTCTATCGACACAGTCTCCCGCCCGGTCTCGTCAAACAGCAGGCTCGCCACGCACCGTGTGGCGTTGCCGCAGGCTCCGGCTGTTGAGCCGTCCGGGTTGAAGATGTGCATGAGCACGTTGGCAGGCGGGGCGGCCGCTTCCAGTACGATAAGCTGGTCCCAGCCTATCCCGGTCCGCCGGTCGGCCAGGGCGCACAGGCGCGCGGCGCTGAACCGCAGGGGATGCAGCCTTCCGTCGAGCACGGCAAAGTCGTTGCCGGCTCCGTGCATTTTCACGAACGCGGTGGGCATGGTTTTTCCTGAAGGCCGGGCAAGCAAGCAAGGCCTTCTTTTTTGAAAAAAAGAAGCAAAAAACTTTTGCTCCTCCGCCGTTCAGCCGCTTCGGTATATCCAGCAGCACCCGGACGCCGCAAATGCGGGAGAGATAAAAGTTTTTTGGTTTTTTTCAAAAAAGGACTGCTTGCCTTGCCTGCCTCACGGTGGCGCAGGCACGCTGTTGAACACGACGGTCCAGCTTTCCTCGCTGGCAACCGGCTGACCGCCCGAAATCACCGGACGGAAGCGCACCCGGCCGGAACCGAGCCAGGTCTCGACGGATTTCCCAAAGGCGCCGCCGCCGACTGTCTTGAGAACGCGACAAAGACTTGCCGCGCCGTCTTCCTCGATCGTGCATTGGACCTTCACCGACCCGGGCCGGCTTTCGTCGTAGGCGACCGGGAAAACCGGCGCGCCACCGGCGAGCACATGCGAGGAGAACGGCCGCTCGGTGGCGACGCGCGGCGAGGCTGCGATCACCTGTCGGGCGATGATCGGCTGCACCGGCAGACTGATTGCCAATGGCGCTGCGGGTTCTGGAGCTGCTGTGGCCACCGCCATTTTGGCCGCATCGGCCCGGATCATCTGCTGCTGCTTGCGCTTCGCTTCTGCCAGCACGGAAGCCGGCTCCTCGATGACGAGCGTCCAGCTTCGCGACGCCGCGACGGCATGGCCGTGCAGGATGATCGGCCGGTAGCGCACATTGGCATGGGCAAACCAGGCGAGGGTGGCGGCGGCAAATGCCGGACCGCCCTTGCCGGCCGTTGCATGGCAGCCTGAGGGAGATCCGTCGGCAGCGATCTGGCAACTGACGTTCACCCGGCCGGGACGCCCGTTTGCGGCCAGCTCTGCAGGATAGGCCGGACTGCCGCCGGCAATCGGCACGGCGGAAAAACTCTGGTCCGGCAGAGCGGGCGGCGGTGGCGCCACCATCGCTGTCGCAATCACGGACGCGGCAGGCGCCCCGACCACAGGCGATCTGGCCGTCGGCGCGGACGCCGCCGCCGGCAGCCCAGCTGCCGCCATCGCGGGGGGTTCTCCCTTTGCCACAGGGGAGGCAGAGCCTGTCGCCGTTTTGGACGCCATGAGTGTTATCGGCGCGGCTACGGGCGGTGCGGCGGCGGCGCTTGATGACGGCCGTGCGTCGGCCGCCTTGAACGCCGGCTTGCCGACGGGTGCGGCCTTCGGGTCCGTAGCGGCGACGGTCTGCAGTACAAGCAGCGGTGCCATGGTTCGAGGTGCCGGCGTGGCAACCAAAGCAGGCGCGGCCATCGCAAGCTTGGTCGGCGCTGGAGACGGCACCGGGGCCGAAACTGCCTTCGAGCTCTCGCTCGCCACCTGCGCACTTGGCGACACCCTGCCCTCAGCCAGCTCGCGGCCCAGGAACACCGCGCCACCGAGCACCAGCAACCCCGCTCCCACCAGCGCCAGCGGCACGGCCGCGGGCATCTTCTGCACGGAGACCGGGTCGGTGGACTGCACAGGCGGCGCAAGGCCGCGTTCACACTCCGGACACACGAAGGGCGAGCCCAACGGCACCGTCATTATGCGGCCGGACCGCGCCACCTCGCACATGGTCGTCTGGATGCAGATACCGGGTGTCTCGACCATGTTACACAAGATCTCCTGCAAAGCGCATGCACCTGGTGAGCGCCGAGCGTGGCATTCCAATAATCATTACGTTAACGGAGCAAATTTGCGACGACTATGCAAGCTCCCGCGCGGGCAGACGTAACGTCTCCGCAATGTGTGGCACAGCCGCACCTATCCGGCTTGTGTCTCGCTGTTCCGCATCACTGTCCGGCAGCCTTCGGGGCCAAAGACGTGCCGCTGAAATCCTCGAAGACCACGCGCCACCGGTGGGCAAGGCTGGCCGGCACGCCGCTGCGCAGGCTCGGCCCGTAACGGACCGCCAGGTCGTGCAGCCACACGATTGCGGCGGCCGAGAATGGGTCGGCGCCGCGTATGTCGGTCACCTTGCAGGACGGGCGCCCCGATCCGGCGTCCACCGTGCAGTCCAGGGTCACCTGGCCGAACCGCGTCTCCCCCGGCAGCCGCGCCGCCGGCTTGCTTACGTCCACGGAGGGCAGGCGCGCCGGGTAGGCGCGTTCGGAGACGAAGACCGGCGTAGCGAGGACAGAGGCGGAGGTCGGCGCCTCGGGCGGCGACGCCAGTCCGAGCGCGGCCTTTGCCTCATGCAGGTTCGCGCCGATGTTCGCCGTGGCGACAGTCACCACGGTGCCGACGGCATTGCGCGCCCGTCCTGCGGCATAGCCGGCGGCAAGCGATACGGCCACGGCCACAGCGAGGACGGCCAAACGCAGCATCGGCAGGACGACCGGCGGCCCTCCCAGGGTGCCGCGTCGCGGCGCCCGAAGCGGGCCGGCGCATTCCGGGCAGACGAAAGGCTGGCTGAGCGGCACCCTGAGCAGGACACGCTGCATGCCGATCGAGCAGTAATCCAGGTTACCGCACTTGCCCGGCGTCGTCTCCCGGTCCAACCGCCGACGCGGCCGATCGTCTGGATTGCCAACCGGGCTAGCCTCACGCATCATAGCGCTTGTCTGAAAAATAGTGACGCACCGTTTCATAATACATCATTTTACACGCGCGGCACCACTTAGTAACAAAAATCTACATGGGTGTGAGCTCGCCAGGCGGACAAGGGTATGGGTTGCGCGCTTGCATAGGGCTCCCGGCGTCGCTACAACGCCGGCCCTGTTCGCGCGTCCGGGCCTGTATGGGCATGCCCGGCCGCGACGCTCGTGTACGGCGCCCATCCGCGGCCGCCTATCGGCACGGGGCCTACCTATAAGGAGTCCCGAAATGCCCAAGATGAAGACGAAGTCTTCCGTCAAGAAGCGCTTCAAGATTACCGCCACCGGCAAGGTGCTGGCTGGCCCAGGCAAGAAGCGTCATAACCTGTCGGCGCGCTCGCAGAAGGCCATACGCAGCAACCGCGGCAGCCAGACCCTCACCCACGCGGACGGCATCACCGTCAAGCAGTGGGCCCCCTACGGTCTCGGTTGAGCAGGAGCGCATAGATGGCACGCGTCAAACGGGGCGTCACCGCCCATGCCCGCCACAAGAAGGTCCTCAAGCAGAGCAAGGGTTTCTTCGGCCGGTCGTCCACCAACTACCGCATAGCGCTGGAGCGGCTCGAGAAGAGCCTGCAATACGCCTACCGCGACCGCCGGGTGAAGAAGCGCGAGTTCCGCGCCCTGTGGATCCAGCGCATCAACGCCGCGGTGCGCGAGCACGGCATAACCTACAGCCGCTTCATACACGGCCTGAACCAGACCGGCATCGAGATGGACCGTAAGGTCCTGGCGGCGATAGCGTTCGACGACCCTGCAGCGTTTGCGGAAATCGTGCGCGCTGTGCAGGCGACGATGGATGCGGCTGCCGAGCCGGTTGCGGCAGCGGAGTAAGGAAGCAAGCAGTCCTTTTTTGAAAAAAAGGACCAAAAAACTTTTGCTCCCTGTCGGCGGCTGCTGAAACACGGCGCGACAGCGGAGCAAAAGTCTTTTGCTTCTTTTCTTCAGAAAAGAAGGCCTTTCTTGACTTCCTTAGGGTTCCAACATGCCTGATGACCTGGACGCGCTGCGCGCAGCCACCAACGCGTCGCTGTCGCAGGCCGCCGACCTGCGCGCCTGGGACGCCATACGCGTCGGCACCCTCGGCAAATCCGGCGCGCTGACCACGCTGCTCAAGGAACTTGGCAAGACTACACCAGAAGCGCGACGCGAGCGCGGCGCGGCACTCAACAGGCTCAAGGACGAGCTTGCCGCCGCCATCGAGGCGCGACGCGTGGCCTTGGAGGCCGAGGCGCTCACTGCCCGCCTGGCCAGCGAGCGCATTGACGTCACCCTGCCGCCCAGGCCGGAGACGCCAGGCAGCATACACCCCCTCAGCCGCACGCTAGAGGAGATCACCGCCATCTTCGGCGCCATGGGTTTCGCCGTTGCGGAAGGTCCCGACATCGAGTCCGACTGGCACAACTTCTCCGCCCTCAACATCCCCGGCCACCACCCGGCGCGCGACGACCACGACACGTTCTATCTACCCGGCGCCGACGGCGGTGCGCCGCGTGTGCTGCGCACCCACACGAGCCCCGTCCAGGTCCGCACCATGCTGGACCAACCGCCGCCGATACGCGTCATCGTGCCCGGCCGCACCTTCCGGGCGGACCACGACGCTACGCACTCGCCGATGTTCCACCAATGCGAGGGCCTGGTCATCGACCGCGACATCACGCTCGGCCACCTGAAGGGCTGCCTGACCGACTTCCTGCGCGCGTTCTTCGGCATCGCCACCCTGCCCGTCCGCTTCCGCGCCAGCTACTTTCCGTTCACCGAGCCGAGCATGGAGGTGGACATCGGCTGGAGCCGCCGGACCGGTGAGATCGGCGGCGGCACGGACTGGCTGGAGATACTCGGCAGCGGCATGGTGCACCCCAAGGTGCTGGCCAATTGCGGCATTGATCCGCGCGCGTGGCAGGGCTTCGCCTTCGGCATGGGCATGGAGCGCATCACCATGCTCAAGCACGGCATGCCAGACCTGCGCCCGTTCTACGAGAGCGACCTGCGCTGGTTGCGCCACTACGCCAACAGCCCGTTCGCGCCTGCCAGCCTGCACGAGGGCGTGGCGGGATGAAGTTTCCGCTCTCCTGGCTGCGCACCCATCTCGACACGCAGGCGAGCCTGGACGTGATTACCACCACGCTCTCCAGCATCGGCCTGGAGGTCGAAGGCGTGCAGGACCGCGCCGCCGCACTGGCCCCCTTCCGCACCGCGCGCATCATTGAGGCCGTGCAGCATCCCGACGCGGACCGCCTGCGTGTCTGCCGCGTCGATGCCGGCACCGGCGCCGAAATCGGCGTGGTCTGCGGCGCGCCGAACGCGCGCACCGGCCTGCACGTAGTGTTCGCCCCGCCTGGCGCGGTCATCCCAGGCTCCGGCATCACGCTGAAGGTGGGCAAGATACGCGGCGTCGAGTCGGCCGGCATGCTGGTCAGCGCGCGCGAGATGGCGCTCGGCGACGAGCATGACGGCATCCTGGAGCTGCCGGACGCCACGCCTGTGGGCCAGCCCTACGCCGCCTGGGCCGGGTTGGACGACCCGGTGATCGAGATCGGCGTCACGCCCAACCGCGGTGACGCGCTCAGCGTGCGCGGCGTGGCGCGCGACCTGGCCGCGGCCGGCCTTGGCACGCTGAAGCCGTGGTCCGCGCCGCCTGTGCCAGCCGTCTTCGAAAGCCCGCTCCACTGGTCGATCGCCTGGCCGCAAGCCTGCCCCTGGATACTCGGCCGCAGCATACGCGGGGTTCGCAATGGCCCCAGCCCGGACTGGCTGAAACAGCGCCTGACGGCGATCGGCCTGCGCCCGATCAGCGCGCTGGTCGACATCACCAACTTCTTCACCCACGACCTGGGCCGCCCGCTGCATGTTTTCGACGCCGACCGCCTCGCCGGCGGCACGCTCACCCTTCGCCCAGGCGCCGCGGAGACCTTCCGGGCGCTGAATGGACGCGACGTCACCGCCGTGGCGGAAGACCTGGTGATAGCCGACGCCACCGGCCCCATCTCGCTCGCCGGCATCATCGGCGGCGAGGCGACAGGCAGCACCGAGGCCACCACCCACGTGTTCCTGGAATGCGCGCTGTTCGACCCTGTGGTGATCGCGCGCGCAGGGCGGCGCCACCAGGTCAGCACCGACGCCCGGCAGCGCTTCGAACGCGGCATCGATCCCGCCTTGCTGCCTGACGCCGTGGAGGCAGCCACCGCGTTGATCCTGCAGCTTTGCGGCGGAGAGCCGGGCAGCATCGTCTCAGCCGGCGCCGAACCCGCGTGGCGCCGCCAGGCCAGCCTGCGTTTCGAGCGCATCGCGGGCCTGGGCGGCTGCACCCTCCCGGCCGATCGCGCGGCCGACATACTTGGCAAGCTCGGTTTCGCTACCGCCGCACGCGACGCGCAGCGCATCGTCGTGGACGTGCCATCCTGGCGCAACGACGTGGCCGGCACCGCCGCGCTCGAGCAGCCCGCGACCCTGGACGCCGCCCGCGCAAGCGGCGCCGCCGAGGGTGCCGCGCTGATCGAGCCGGAATGTGACCTGCTCGAGGAGGTGCTGCGCATCGCCGGCCTGGACACCATACAGGCGGTGTCCCTGCCACGTGCCGCCATCGTGCCGCCGCCCGCCCTGAACCCACGCCAGTCCCGCACCACCCTGGCCCGCCGCCTCCTCGCCGCGCGCGGGCTGGCCGAATGCGTCACCTACAGCTTCGTGTCAGGGCAGGACGCCGCCCGCTTCGGCGCCGCACCGGCCAGCCTCACGCTGAAGAACCCGATCGCCGCCGATCTGGACCAGATGCGGCCGACGCCGCTGGTCAACCTGGCCTTGGCCACCGCCCGCAACGGAGCCCGTGGCGCCGGGCGCGTGGACGTCTTCGAGATCGGCCCTGCCTACACGGAAGCCGGCCAGGTGCTGATCGCCGCCGCTTTGCGCGCCGGCGCGGCCCCGCGCCACTGGCAGGGTGCCGGCGAGCCGCCAGGCGCCATGGCTGCCAAGGCGGATGCCTGGGCTCTGCTTGCAGCCTGTGGCGTGCCGATGGATGCGCTGAGCGTCACCGCCGACGCGCCTGCGCATTACCATCCGGGACGGTCCGGCACGGTCCGCCAAGGCCCGAAGATCGTGCTGGCGTATTTCGGCGAGCTGCATCCAAGCCTGGCGGGGGACATGGCTCTTCCCTCTCTCGCCAGCGCCTGCGAAGTGTTCCTGGACGCCGTTGCCGACCCGAAGCGCCGCCGCAAGGCCGCGGCCGAGCTGCCGAGCCTGCAGCCGGTGGCGCGGGATTTCGCCTTCGTGGTGCCGGACAGCGTCCCCGCCGAAGCGGTGCTGCGGGCCGCCCGCTCGGCCGACCGCGGCCTGATCGCCAAAGTGGCGCTGTTTGACGTGTTCGAAGGTCCGACCCTGCCGCCCGGTCACAAATCCTTGGGCATCGAGGTTGTCTTTCAGCCGGCAGAGCGTACCATGCTAGACGAGGATATCGAATCTGCATCGAAGAAGGTGATCCAGTCGGTTATCAAAGCGACTGGCGCCCAGCTCCGTTAGGTTTAGCAAGCGATGACACAGCCATTCGCCGATCCCTTCGGTGCGCCGGAGCCCACGGGCGGTTCGGCGGTCGCACAACTGGCCGGTGGCCTGGCGCATGACCTGAACAACGTGCTGACCGTGATCACCGGCAACTTGGCCCTGGCCGAGCGTCACGCGGCCGGTAACGCCAAGCTGGTCCGGTTGCTAAACAATATGCGCCTCGCCACTGAACGCGGCGCCAGGCTGACGAACGACCTGCTGGCGCTGGCACCAGGCGCCAAGGTGGAAGGCAGCTTCGCCAGCGAAATGAGCGAGGACACGCCTGGCCAGACCAGGCGCATACTCGTGGTCGAAGACGATTTACTGGTGGCCGAAGTCGCCGTGGCGGCCTTCGAGGACATGGGCCATCTCGTCGATCACAGCGAGAATGCGGCCGGCGCGCTGGAACGGCTGCGCGGTGCGTCGTTCGACCTGGTGTTCTCCGACATAGTGATGCCGGGCGGCATGAGCGGCATAGAGCTCGCCGAGGTCATTGCCGAGACCTACCCGCGCCTGCCTGTCCTGCTGGCGACCGGCTTCAGCAGCGCCGCGCTGGCACAGGGGGCGCTGCGGTTTCCCGTGCTGGCAAAGCCTTACGGGATGGAGGAGCTGTCTCGGCGCGTTTCGCAGATGCTGGGGTGAGGCAAGGGAGGAAGGCCTTCTTTTTTGAAAAAAAGAAGCAAAAAACTTTTGACACCGCTGTCGCCGGTTGTTGACGCGCACGCCTCCACGACGCGCGATGGTACGGGATGAAAGTTTTTTGCTTCTTTTTTTCAAAAAAGAAGGCCTTGCCTGCCTTCCCCTCCCCAGAACGCAAGTTTGCGCCTAACTAGCGCTATGACCGACACCCCGCTCGCGCTGATACGCAACTTCTCCATCATCGCCCACATCGATCACGGCAAATCCACGCTCGCCGATCGCCTGATCCAGGCCTGCGGCGGCCTGACCGACCGTGAAATGACGGAGCAGGTGCTCGACAATATGGAGCTGGAGAAGGAGCGCGGCATCACCATCAAGGCGCAGACCGTGCGCCTGGCCTACA
>CAXTCL010000122.1:0-11535 GCA_964242035.1 uncultured Acetobacteraceae bacterium
AGCTGGACGAGGGCAACATCTACGAGGCCCTGCTGGAAGGCTGGAAACACGACGTGCGCAACGTCTGGTGGATCGTGGACTACAACCGCCAGAGCCTGGACTCCGTGGTGCAGGACCGGCTGTTCGGCCGCTTCGAGGGCCTGTTCGGCGACATGGGCTGGAACGTGGTCCGCATCAAACATGGCCGCCTGCAGGAAGCCGCCTTTGCGCGCCCGGGCGGCGAGGCCCTGCGCGCCTGGATCGACGACTGCCCGAACAGCCTCTACGCCTCGCTTACCTTCCAGGGCGGTGCCGCCTGGCGCACCGCCCTGCTGGCAGACCTCGGCCGCAGCCAGGCCCTGCGCGCCATCATCGACGCGCTCAGCGATGCCGACCTGGCCGCCCTAATGACCAACCTCGGCGGCCACGACATCGAGACCATACTCGAAGCGCTGACCGAAGCGGACCGTGAAGGCGACCGCCCCACCTGCTTCATCGCCTACACCATCAAGGGCATGGGCCTGCCGTTCGCCGGCCACAAGGACAACCACTCCGGCCTGATGACACGCGAGCAGATGGAGGCGTTCCGCGCCGACATGCACATACGGCCCGGCCATGAATGGGACTTGGCCGAGGGCCTGGACCTCCCCGAAGCCGAACTGCGCGCCTTCATCGAAGCCGTGCCCTTCGCCACCAGGCTGACCCCGCAAGGCCGCGCCTACGAGGCTCCGGTGATCCCGCTTCCCGCCACCGTCCCGCTAGGCAAGCTGGACGGCCGCACGCTCTCCACCCAGACCGGCTTCGGCGAAATTCTCGGCGAGATCGGCCGCGCCGAAGGTCCCTGGAAGGCGGCTGCCAGCCGCATGCTCACCACCAGCCCGGACGTGACCGTCTCCACCAGCCTGGGCCCCTGGGTAAACCGTCGCGGCCTGTTCGACCGCCACACCCGCAACGACGTCTTTCGCGACACCAAGGTCGCCAGCATGCAGCGCTGGGGCATGAGCCCGTCCGGCCAGCACATCGAGCTTGGCATCGCCGAGCAGAATCTGTTTCTGCTTCTGGGTGCGGCCGGTCTCAGCCACGCCCTTAATGGCGCGCGCCTGCTGCCGATCGGCACGGTGTATGACCCCTTCGTCAACCGCGGCCTCGATGCGCTGATCTACGCCTGCTACCAGGACGCCCGCTTCCTGCTTGTCTCCACCCCCTCCGGCATCAGCCTCGCTCCCGAAGGCGGCCAGCACCAATCGGTCAACACCCCGCTGCTCGGCATGGCGGCGGACCGGCTCGCGAGCTACGAGCCCGCCTACGTGGACGAGCTGGCCATCATGCTGCGCTGGGCGCTGGAGCACATGCAGAAGCCGGACGGGTCGGCCGTGTGGCTGCGCCTGTCCACCCGCGCTTTGCCCCATCGCACCCGCGTGCTGGACGAGGCGGCCGTGATCGCCGGCGCGCACTGGGTGGTGCCGCCTGGCGAAGGGGCGAAGCTGGCGCTGGCCTACCAGGGCCCGCTGGCGCAGGAGGCCGAGGCCGCCTTCGCCACCTTGCGCGAGGACGTGCCGGACGCCGGCCTGCTCGCCATCACCAGCCCGGACCGCCTGCACGCGGGCTGGCTTGCCGCCGGCCGTGCCCGCCGCGCCGGTGCAGCCGCCCTGAGCCACATCGAGCGCGTGCTGGCGCCGATGGCGGCCGGAAGCGCGATCGTCACCATACTGGACGGCCATCCGGCCGCGCTCGCCTGGCTCGGCGCCGTGCATGGCCAACGCGTGGTGCCGCTTGGCGTGGACCGTTTCGGGCAGAGCGGGGACATCGTGGACCTTTACCGGGAATACGGGCTGGACGAGGACGCGATCCTGGGGGCTTGCGCGCAGGCTTTGCTTGGCTGACGTCGCCGTAGGAGAAAGCAAGGCCTTCTTTTTTGAAAAAAAGAAGCAAAAAACCTTTGCCCCCCCCCCCCCCGCTGTTCGGACGCCTCATTGTTTCCAAGGCACCCGGCGCGCTGACACGGCGAACTCCTGCTTTCTTTCCTGCCGTCCGCCCCAGCCGACCATTTGACTATGCGGCCTACTCACTGGACGTTAGCGCGATAAAACAACAGGAGGACTACGCCCATGATACGCCTGCTCGGCTGCACCGCCGCCGCTCTCGTCTGCCTCGCCACGGCCCAAGCTGCCGAAGTCACCCAAAGCATCACCACCACCGCCAGCCCGAAAGCGGTCTGGGCCCTGGTCGGCCCGTTCGACGGTATCTCCGGCTGGCTGCCCGGCACGGTCAGCAGCCCGGCCGACCATGGCAGCACGGTCGGCTCCGTCCGCGTGATCACGCTCAAGGCGCCTGGCAATCCCACAGTCAAGGAGAAGCTGACGGCCCACAAAGGCCACAGCTACAGTTACGCCATACTGGAAGTGGACCCGAAGGTTCTCCCGGTGACCGGCTACACCTCCACCATCTCCGTCACGAAGGACGGCACCGGGTCCAAAATCACCTGGCATGCCGACTTCCAGCCGGCCGGCGGCGCAGACGAGGCAACCGCCGACAAGGCCCTGACGGGGCTGTACCAGTCCGGTCTAACAAACATCAAGGCAATGGCGGAGAAGTAGCCGACACCAGCCCGGCGACCACGGATTCGAACATCTCCGTGGTCAGCCGGCGCGTGGACGTGTTGTAGCGGGACACGTGATAGCTGTCCGCCAGGATCAGTCCGCCAGGCAACACGTGGCGCGCACCATGGGCGAACTTGCAGGCGCTGAGCTTCACCCCACGCGCGCGCAGCACCGCCGCATGGGCCAGCACCCCCAGCGCCAACACCACTTTCAGCCGCGGCAGCCCGGCAAGCTCGGCCTGCAGGAAACGGTTGCAGGTCGCGGCCTCTCCAGGCGTCGGGAGGTTGGCCGGCGGCACGCAGCGCACCGCGTTGGCGATCCGGCAGCCGTGCAGGCTCAATCCATCGGTTGGATCGGCCAAATACGTGCCGCGCGCCAGGCCGGATTTCATCAGCGTCTCATAGAGCAGTATGCCGGCATGGTCGCCGGTGAACGGCCGCCCGGTGCGGTTGGCGCCACGCACGCCTGGCGCCATCCCCACCACGAGCAGCCAGGCATCCTCAGGCCCGAAACTCGGCACCGGCCCGTTGAACCAGCCCGGGTTCTCGGCACGGTTCGCGTTGCGGTAGGCGACGAGCCGCGGACAGAGCGGGCAGTCGTGCGGCGGCTGTTCGGTCACGCTTGGGGCTTACAACTAAGGCTAGTAAGCAAGCAGTCCTTTTTTGAAAAAAAGGACCAAAAACTTTTGTCTCCGTTCGGTGCGCTTGGTGAGGCGCGCGCCTCAACGTTCCCGCGACAGCGGAGCAAAAGCTTTTTGCTTCTTTTTCTCGAAAAAGAAGGCCTTCCTTAGCTTGCCTTACAGATGCTCATGCGGCTCCAAGACCTCGCTGCGAGCCACCCGCAACCGAGGCTCCATCTGCCGCCGCGTGAACTCCGGCGCGATTTCCGCCAGTTCCAGAAACTGGTCCGCCTGGCGACGCAGTTCGTCGGCCACCATCGGCGGCGTGGTGCGTATCGAGCTCACCACGCTGACCCGCACACCGCGCCGCTGCACCGCCTCGATGAGGCGGCGGAAGTCGCTGTCGCCGCTGAACAGGACGGCGTGGTCCATCTTGTCGGCCAGTTCGAGCATGTCGATGGCCAGTTCAATGTCCATATTGCCCTTGACGCGCCTCCGGCCGGTGGCATCGGTGAACTCGCGGGCTGGTTTGGTGACCAGCGTGTAGCCATTATAGGCGAGCCAGTCGGTCAACGGCTTCAGCGGCGAGTATTCCTCGGTCTCCAGCACCGCCGAGTAGTAGTAGGCGCGTATCACGTGGGCCTGCCTGCGGAAGAACTCCAGCATGTTGCGGTAGTCGACGTCGAAACCGAGGTTGCGGCTGGCCGAGTAAAGATTGGCGCCGTCGATGAAGAGGCAGACGCGCTCGGTTGGCAGGAAATGCATGATGGGTCTTTCAAAACGCCCTGGGAGCCGGCGTATCAGGCACCGGACTGGAATATCGTTTCATATGTCAATCGGTTATCTCTGCGCAAGGAAGAAGCACACATTTTCGTGATAATAGGCGTGGGGGCTAATCTACCTGCGCGCGATGGTGCTTCGCCGCTACAGGCCTGCGAGCGGGCAGCCAGGGCGGTGGCGGCGCTGGACGGGATCTCGCGCGTGGTCCGCTCCCGCTGGTTCTCCAGCGCGCCGGTTCCGCCGTCAGGGCAGCCGCGCTACGTGAACGGGGTGTTGCGGGCCGAGTGCGCGTTGGCACCCGGCGTGTTGCTGGTTGCGCTGCAGGACATCGAGCGCGAGGCCGGCCGCGAGAGGAGCGTGCCGGACGCGGCCAGGACGCTGGATCTGGACATCATCGACACCGGCGGGCTGGTGCGCAGCGACGCGGACCTGACCCTGCCGCACCCAAGGGCGCATTTGCGCGGCTTCGTGCTGTATCCGCTACGAGACGTGGCGCCGGACTGGGTGCATCCCGCAAGCCGGCTATCCATACAGGCCCTTCTGGCAGGGCTAGCAGCAGACGACACCATGCCGCTCTAGCGGGCGCTTACCCCCAAAGCGGCCCCAGGAAGCAAAAGTTTTTTGCTTCTTTTTTCCAAAAAAGAAGGCCTTGCCTTGCTTCCTTAACCCCGTTCCCCTACGATAAAGGTTTCGAAAAACCAGCCAAGCCCGTGGAGTGCCCGTCGTATGGCGCGTGTAACCGTAGAAGATTGCGTAGAGCGCGTCCCGAACCGCTTCGAGCTCGTCCTGCTCGCGGCTCAGCGCGCCCGCAACATCAGCCGCGGCGAGGAGCTGACGGTAGAGCGCGACAACGACAAGAATCCGGTCTGCGCGCTGCGTGAGATCGCCGGCGAGACGATCGAGCTGCCCAAGCTGGAGCAGGACCTGATCAAGTCGCTAAGCCGTTCGCCGGAACCCGAGCCTGCTGATGAGGAAGTGCTGGACCTGATCCCGACCGACCAGAACATCTTCGGGCTGCAGGACATCTCTTCTGAGGAAGAGGCCGCCGGCATGGCACAGGAAGAGCTCTCTCCGGACGACCTGGAGGCCGCGATCGAGGCCGAACTGGGCGGACGCCGCCGCTAGGCTTCCGGAGCAAGAGGGGGCGGCTGTGACGGCACTGAACACCCCCGTCTTCCCATTGCATTCGCCCGAAGGTGGCGGCGGCACGCTGGCCGCTCGCGAGGCGTTGCTGACCCAGCGTGTGCACGCCTACGCGCCCGGAGCCAATACGGCGCTGATCGAGACCGCCTACACGGTGGCGACCGAGGCCCACCGCACGCAGACGCGCGACAATGGTGACCCCTACATCACCCATCCGGTGGCCGTGGCCGAGATACTCGCCGGCTACCACCTGGACGTGGCCAGCATCTGCACTGCCCTGCTGCACGATACGGTGGAAGACACCGCGATCACCACGCGCGAGCTGGAGGCGCGCTTCGGCCCCACCATCGCCGGCCTGGTGGACGGCGTCACCAAGCTGACCAGGCTGGAGCTGCAATCGGACCGCACCAAGCAGGCGGAGAACTTCCGCAAGCTGGTCCTGGCCATGAGCCGTGACATACGCGTGCTGCTCGTCAAGCTCGCCGACCGGCTGCACAACATGCGCACGCTGGGCTTCGTGCAGAAGACCGAGCGCCGCCACCGCATCGCGCACGAGACGCTGGACATATACGCGCCGCTGGCCGCCCGCATCGGCATGGATTCGCTCAAGACCGAGCTGCAGAACCGCTCCTTCGCCGTGCTGGAGCCCGACGCGCACGACACCATACAGGCGCGGCTGAACTACCTGCGCGGCCAGGGTGCGGACGTGATCGAGGAGGTGCGCCGCGAGCTGGCCGCGGTGTGTCGCGAGGCCGGCGTAAACGTACGCGAGGTGTCCGGCCGGGAGAAGAGCGCGTTCTCCATCTGGCAGAAGATGCAGACGCGCAACGTGGCCTTCGAACAGTTGTCCGACATCATGGCGTTCCGCATCGTGGTACCCACGCGCGAGCAGTGCTACATGGCGCTGGGTGCCGTGCACAACGCCTACCCGGTGATTGCCGGCCGCTTCAAGGACTATATCAGCACGCCGAAGGCGAACGGCTACCAGAGCCTGCACACCGGCGTGACGTTGCGCCACCCACGCAACCAGAAGATAGAGATCCAGATACGCACGCAGGAAATGCACGACATCGCCGATAACGGCGTGGCCGCGCACTGGAACTACAAGGAAGGCGAGCAGGAGTCACAGAACTTCCCCTGGGTGCAGGACCTGCTGGAGATCCTCGACAACTCCGCCGCACCGGATGAATTCCTCGAGAACACCAAGCTGGAATTGTACCAGGACCAGGTCTTCTGCTTCACGCCGAAAGGCCAGCTGATCCAGTTGCCGCGCGGTGCGACGCCGATCGACTTCGCCTACGCCGTGCACAGCCAAGTCGGCGACACCACTGTCGGCGCCAAGGTGAACGGCCGGCTGATGCCCCTGCGAACGCCACTCGCCAACGGCGACCAGGTGGAGATTATGACAGCGCGCGGCGGCACGCCCTCGCCGTCCTGGGAACGCTGGGTGGTCACCGGCAAGGCGCGCGCGCGCATACGCCGCTACGTGGCCGGCCAGCAGCGCGCAGTCACGCTGGACCAGGGCCGCACCGCCCTGACCCGCGCTTTCCGCCAGGAGGGGCTGGACGGCTCCGAAAAGGTGCTGGAAGGCGCATTGAAGACCTTCAAATGCGCAACCGTGGACGACCTATACGTGTCCGTCGGCAACGGCACGATCGGGCCGAAGGACGTGATACACGCGGCCTATCCGGAGATGCTGGAAGCCGCGCGCGGCCCGCGCATGCTGCCCGGCCTGCTGGCGCGTCCGCCCACCGCTAAACCGCCATCACGCGACAGCGGCATGGCGATCACCGGACTGGTGAGCGGCATGGCCGTGCACTACGCCGGCTGCTGCCACGCTCTGCCAGGCGACCCGATCGTGGGCATCGTCACCACAGGCAAGGGTGTCACGATACATACGAAACGCTGTCCCACTCTGGAGACGTTCGCCGCCACGCCGGAACGCTTCATCGACGTGGACTGGGATTACGCGTCCGGCGCCAGCGTGCCTGGCGCCGGGGGCAAGGCGAACACACACACCGGCCGCATCAGCGTGATCGCGGCGAACGAGCCGGCGACCTTGGCCAATCTGACGAATGCGGTGGCGCGCCAGGATGGGGCGGTGACGAATCTGAAGATCGTCAGCCGTCAGCAAGACTTTATCGAGATACTGGTTGATGTGGAGGTGCGGGATTTACGGCATCTGTCGATGGTTATCGCGGGCTTGCGGGCGGTTAGCGGGTTGACGCAGGTGGAGCGGGATCATGCTTAGGACAGGAAGAAAGGCTTTCTTTTTTGAAAAAAAGAAACAAAAAGCTTTTGTCTGTTTGGGTGCGTGTTGGGGACACGTGCGCGCCAGATGATTATTGGGATCGGCGCGGATCTTTGCGACATCCGGCGCGTGGAGAAGGTGATGGCGCGGTTCGGCGACCGCTTCCTGCAGCGTGTGTTCACGGATGCGGAACGCGCACGCGCGGCACGGCGGACGGAAAGCCTGCAGGTTGGCACTTTCGCCAAGCGTTTCGCCGCAAAGGAGGCCTGCGCCAAGGCGCTTGGCACCGGGTTCAGCCAGGGCGTGTTCCACTCGGACATGGGCGTGATCAACCTGCCTGGCGGAAAGCCGACGCTGGTGCTGTCAGGTGGCGCGATGGCTCGTCTCAGAGCCATCACGCCGAAGGGCATGCAAGCCGAGTTAGCGCTGACCATGACGGACGAGGTGCCTTACGCGTTTGCGCAGGTGATCATCTGGGCTAAGGCGGAATAGCCTGCCGACCACACTCGGTGCACTCGGGAAGACAAGAGTATTCACGAGAATAGAAGTCGCGAACGAAGCCCTGTTGGTGCTAAAGAACGGTAGCTTGACCCTGGAGACAGCGCATGCGTGCGATCCTGCCAGCTATAGTTCTTCTGGCCACAGCGGCTTTATCAGATCACGCTCGAGCGCAGCCCTACGTCATGCACCCGTTCGGTATACCGGGTGCCACTAGCGTGTCGGTAGCCGCAATCAACGACTCCGGCATCGCCGTCGGCAGCTACGTCTCGCCCTCACAGCCACACGGCGCCGGCTTCGTCGGCCACTGTGGCGCGGTCTCCACCATGGCCCTGGCCGGCCAGCCTACCGCCAATTTTCCGCAAGGCTACATCCCGGTTCCCACCAGCATCAACAATCTTGGGGTTGTCCTCGGCATGTATCCGACCGGAAGCTTCCCGGATCAGGGAACTGAGCTTTTCCAGGAAGAAATTTTCGCTTGGCGTGATAGAGCCTACTTGGCAACGATCGACGAGAGTGTAGTTTCAAAAGTGCAACTCAAGCTTCTCCCACCGCCCTATATTGGCACAGACAACTGGTTCTGCTTGAACGAAGGCGGCCCTCAGATGCCGACGATGCCACGCACGGGGAGGTTTCCCTCCAAAGGGTCATATCTCCCGATCTTCAACGCTAACGTCAACAACGTGAACGCACAGGGCGTAGCCGTAGGAATCTTCTTTAGCGTGTACACGCTGGCGCCGGGGCAAACACAACTGACCGCAACCAGCATCATACCGCCAGGTGGTAAATATTCCAGTGGTGGCTGGATAAATGATGCAAATCAGGTGGCTGGCTCCTATGAGGACAAAGGCGGCGAGCTGCATGGCTTCGTCTACCTGAACGGCAACTACACGACGTTCGACATGCCAGTACGCCCGGATACGCTGACCACGCAAGGCATCGACCAGAGCGGCCGGGCTGTCGGGGTCTATACGAAGGGGGTCACGCAGACTGCGTTTGTCTATGCAAATGCTGTAGTCACACGCCTGAAACCCTTCCCGCTGAACGACACCGTCCATGTCGCAATCAGTCATTTCGGAAAGTTCATTGCCATCTCGGACACCAACGTAAACGGCGTGGCGAGATCGTGGAATGTAGCCCCGGCACCGTTGGCCGACTGACAGGACGCATTTAAAGCCGGCCCGAACCGCCTAGGCGGAGCGAGCCAGCTTAAACTAGGCCAGACTAGGGCTGCTGACCCACCCGCCCATGACAATGCTTATATTTCTTGCCCGATCCGCACGGACAAGGCGCGTTGCGCTGCGTCCCGCCCCAGGTCGTCGGGTCGTTCGCGTCGAACGACGCCAAAGCCGCCTCGCCCATTTGCCAGACGTCACCGGCGCTGCCGCCGCCGAACTGGTCCGCACCCGCCAGCGCCGGTGCGGCGAAATTCTCCACCATCCCCGCCGGCAACGCACGCGGTAGCGGCGGCGGCTCGGCCGACAGCTCCACCCGGCTCAGCGTGCTGACCACCCGCTCCCGCATGTCGTCCAGCATGGCGTTGAACAGCGCAAACGCTTCCGCCTTGTACTCGTTCAGCGGATCGCGCTGCCCATAGGCACGCAACCCGATCCCCTGGCGCAGATGGTCCAGCGCCAGCAGGTGCTCCTTCCACACCGTGTCGAACATCTGCAGCAGCAGGCTCTTCTCGATGTAGCGCATCACCTCCGGCCCGTAATTAGCCGCCTTGCTGGCCGCCGCACTGTCGATCGCCTCGGTAAGCCGCGTGTGTATGGCCTCCTCGGCAATCCCCTCTTCGCGGCCCCACGCCTCAACAGGCAGATCCAGGTTGAACACGCGCTTTACGTCAGCGGCCAGATCCGCGGTCTCCCACTGTTCAGCGAACGCACGTTCGGGCACGCGCTGCGCCACCATCGCATCCGCAAGCTCGTGTCGGAAGCTGGCGATTGTCTCGGAGACGTCGTTGCTGTTCATGTACTCGCGGCGCTGCGCATACACTTCCTTGCGCTGGTCGTTCATCACGTCGTCGTATTTCAGCAGGTTCTTGCGCGTATCGAAGTTGCGCGCCTCAACCTTCTTCTGCGCCTTTTCCAGCGCCTTGTTTATCCACGGATGGACGATCGCCTCGCCCTCCTTCAACCCCAGCCGCTGCAGCATCCCGCCCATCCGGTCGCTGCCGAAGATGCGCATCAGATCGTCTTCCAGCGAGAGAAAGAACCGGCTCGCCCCCGGATCGCCCTGCCGCCCCGACCGTCCTCGCAACTGGTTGTCGATACGCCGGCTTTCGTGGCGCTCGGTGCCGATCACAAGCAAGCCGCCGCCCGTTTTCACACGGTCGTGGAAGCCCGGGATCTCCGCGCGTATCTCCGCCTCGCGCGCCGCACGCTCCGCCTCGCTGGACAGGCTATGCGCCTCCTGACGCAACCGCATGTCCAGGTTGCCGCCAAGCTTTATGTCCGTGCCCCGGCCCGCCATGTTCGTGGCGATCGTCACGCGGCCAGGTGCGCCGGCCTGTGCGATGATCGTCGCTTCCTGCTCGTGGAAACGCGCATTCAGCACGGCGTGTGGAATCTTGCGCACCTTGAGTATCTCGCTGAGGACTTCGCTCTTCTCGATGCTCACCGTGCCCACCAGCACCGGCTGCTCGCGCGCCCGCGCCTCTTCGATCAATGTGGCCACGGCGGTGTATTTCTCGCCGGCCGAGCGATACACCTCGTCGTCACCATCCTTGCGTACAACAGGCACGTTCGTCGGTATCTCAACCACGCTAAGTTTGTAGATCTCGGCGAACTCGTCGGCCTCCGTCATCGCCGTGCCCGTCATGCCGGACAGCTTCGGGAACAGGCGGAAATAGTTCTGGAACGTGATGGACGCCAGCGTCTGGTTTTCCTGCTGGACGGTCACGTATTCCTTGGCCTCAAGCGCCTGGTGCAACCCTTCCGAAAACCGCCGCCCCTCCATCATCCGCCCGGTGAACTCGTCAATGATGATCACCTTGTCGTCGCGCACGATGTAGTCCACGTCGCGCGCGAACAGCGTGTGCGCACGTAGGGACTGCTGCACATGATGCACCACGCTGACGTTGAAGATGTCATACATGTTGCCTTCGGTGATGATCCCGGCGTGGCGGAGCATGTCTTCCACATGCTCGTTGCCCGCCTCCGTCAGATGCACGGACTTCGCCTTCTCGTCCTTCTCGAACGTGGCAGGATCCTTCACCAGTTCCAGGATCACCAGGTTCACAGACCGATACAAATCCGACGAATCCTCCGCCGGCCCCGAAATGATCAGCGGCGTGCGGGCCTCGTCGATAAGTATGCTGTCCACCTCATCGACGATCGCATAGTTGAACGGCCGCTGGACCATGTCCTCCAGCCGATACTTCATGTTGTCGCGCAGATAGTCGAAGCCGAACTCGTTGTTCGTCCCATACGTCACGTCGCACGCATAGGCAGCGCGCCGCTCCTCATCCATCAGCCCATGCACGATCACGCCCGTGCTAAGCCCGAGAAACGCGTAAAGCCGCCCCATCTCCTCGCTGTCGCGACGCGCCAGGTAGTCGTTCACCGTCACCACATGCACGCCGCGGCCGGACAGCGCGTTCAGATACACCGGCAGCGTCGCCACCAGCGTCTTGCCCTCGCCCGTCTTCATCTCGGCGATCT
>CAXTCL010000123.1:0-11532 GCA_964242035.1 uncultured Acetobacteraceae bacterium
GCAAGGCAAGCAAGGCCTTCTTTTTTGAAAAAAAGAAGCAAAAAACTTTTGTCCCTGCGCCTGCATGAAGGCGCGGCCTGGTTCTGCCAGCGTGCGCATTTGCAGGATCGGAAGGGGGCGTGATGCAGGCGCGGGGAGTAAAAGTTTTTTGCTTCTTTTTTTTAAAAAAGAAGGCCTTTCTTCCTTACTCCGCCGGCGCCGCCACGATCCCATGCACGATCCTGCGCCGCACCCCGCGCGCCCGCCGCTCCAGCAACAGGTAGATCACCGGCGTGGTGAACAGCGTCAGCGCCTGGCTGACAATCAGTCCTCCCACGATGGCGATGCCCAGCGGCCGGCGCAGCTCGCTGCCGGTGCCGAAGGCCAGGGCCAGCGGCAGCGCGCCGCATAATGCGGTCAGGGTGGTCATGATGATCGGGCGGAAACGTTCCACGCAGGCTTCGCGTATGGCGGCTTCGGGAGTCATGCCGCGTTCGCGTTGCGCGTCGAGCGCGAAATCGACGAGCATGATGGCGTTCTTCTTCACGATGCCCATCAGCAGGACGATGCCGATGACGCTGAGCACGCCGAATTCCGTGCCGCTGACAAGGATGCCGAGGAGTGCGCCGAGGCCGGCCGACGGCAGGGTGGACATTATGGTGATCGGGTGGATCAGGCTCTCGTAGAGCACGCCTAGCACGATGTAGATCGACAGGAGTGCGGCGCCGATCAGGGCGGGTTCGGTGGCGAGCGATTGCAGGAAGAGTTTCGCGTCGCCTTCGAAGGAGATGTGAACCGAGGGTGGGGGCGACATCTCGGCGACTATGGCTTTGGCGCGGTTCACCGCGTCGCCCATGGCTAGGGTGGGTTTGAGGTTATAGCTGATCTCGCCTGCGACTCTTTGGGAGTCGTGGACCACGTTCAGGGGTGCGATGCCGTAGGTAATGCGGGAGACGGCGCCAAGGGGGACGGGCAGGCCGGTGTTTGCGCCGACATAGACGTGGTCGAGGAAGTGTGGGTCACGCTGCAGCCAGGGCAGGGTTTCCAGGATGACGCTGTACTGGTTGCGCTGGCTGTAGATTGTGGAGATCGGGCGTTGGGCGAAGGCGTTGCCAAGTGCGATGTCGATTGCGGCGGCGGAGACTTGCAGGCGTGAGGCGGCCTGGCGGTCCACGGTGACGGTGACCTGTGGCGAATTGGAGTCCGCGTCGGATGTCACGTCGAGAAAGCCTGGTTCGTGCTGCAGGCGTTTTTCTATCTTGCTCTCCCACAGGCCGAGTTCTTCGAGGTTGTCGCCGAGGACGTCGAAGCTGAACTGGCCGCCTGCACCTTGCTTGTTGCCGCCGCCGAAATCGCCTGGCGCGAACAGGACGGTGTGCAGGCTGGCGATCGGGTCCAGCAGTTTGCGCAGGCGCTCGATGACGAGTTTGGCTTTTGGGCGGCCTTCGGAGCGGGGTTTCAGGGAGATCAGCAGCGTGCCCTGGTTGGCGAGGTCGAAGCCGTTGGCGACGCCTACGGTGGAGCCTACGGCGGCTACGGCGGGGTCGCGCAGGATGATGTCCACGACGCGCTGCTGCTCGGTGACCATCTGCTGGAAGGAGGCGCTGGCGGGGCCTTCGGTGGTGCCGCGCAGCAGGCCGGTGTCCTGGTCGGCCACGAAGTTCTTCGGCACCGCGCCGTAGAGATAGAACGTCATGACTATGGTGAGCACGGTGACGAGCAGCATCGTCCAGCGGTGGCGCAGGCTCCAGTCGGCGCCGACCATGTAGCGGCGGGTGATGGACTGGAAGCCGCGCTCGAACCATTGGTCTATGCGGGCGAGGCGGCCAGTGGGCTCGCGGTCTTTCAAGCGGCCGCAGACCATGGGCGTGAGGGTCAGCGACACTATTGCGGAGAACACGATGGCGATGGTCAGCGTCCAGGCGAATTCGTGCAGGATGCGGCCGAGCAGGCCGCCCATGAAGAGCAGCGGGATGAAGACCGCGACGAGAGAGAGCGTGATGGAGACGACGGTGAAGCCGATCTGGCGGGCGCCGACGATTGCGGCTTCGAGGCGCGACATGCCCTGTTCGCGCAGGCGGGCGATGTTCTCGATCATGACGATGGCGTCGTCCACCACGAAGCCGACGGAGATGGTGATGGCCATCAGCGAGTAGTTGTTCAGCGAGAAGCCGAACGCCCACATGCCGATTGCGGTGGCGGCGAGGGATAGCGGGACGGTGACGGCGGCGGCGACGGTGGCCGCGACGCGGCGCAGGAAGATGAACACGGTGACGAGCACGAGGGCGCCGGTGATCAGCAGGGTGATCTTTACGTCGTTGGTGCTGGCGCGGATTGTCTGGGTGCGGTCGTCCAGCACGGTTATCTTGATGTCCGGCGAGATCCAGCGGGCGACCTGGGGGAGGAGCGCGCGGACGCGGTCCACGGTGTCTATGACGTTCGCACCGGGGATCTTGTAGATGCGCAGCAGGATGGCGGGCTTGTGGCCGTTCCAGGCGGCGAGGCGCACGTTGCTGACGCTGTCGGTGACTTTGGCCACGTCGGAGAGGCGCAGGACGGCGCCGTTGCCGGCTTTTAGCACCACGCGGCCGTAGGCGGCGGCGCGGCGTATCTGGCCGTTTATGGTGATCTCTTCGGCGCGGTGCGCGCCTTGGAAACTGCCGGTGGGCTCAAGCACGTTTGCGTTCACGATTGCCTGGCGCACGTCGTCTGCCGAGATGCCGGCGGCACGCAAGGCGCCGGGGTCTAGCTGCACGCGTATGGCGGGCGTCTGGCCGCCGTCTATCTGGACGCGGCTGACGCCCTCGATCTGGCTGAAGCGCTGCTGGAGCACTGTGTCGGCGGCTTCGTAGATCTGGCCTACGTTTAGCTGGTCCGAGGAGAGCGCGATGGTCATGATCGCGAGGTCGGCGGGGTTGAACTTCTTGTAGGTGGGGCGGACGGGCAGGCCGCTCGGCAGGTCGGTCTGCGCGGCGTTGAGCGCGGATTGCACGCTGCGGGCGGCGTCGTCCGTGCCGCGGTCGAGGTTGAACAGGACGATGACGTTGGCGTTGCCGACGGAGCTGGTGGAGAACATGTCCGATACGCCGCCTATCTCGCCTATGCGGCGCTCGAGCGGGGCAGCGATGGAGTTGGCCATGGTGGCGGGGTCCGCACCTGGGCGGGAGGCGAAGACTACTATGGCGGGTACGTCAACGTTTGGGAGCGCGGCTACGGGTAGGAATTGGTAGGCTACTACGCCGCCTATGAGGAGGCCTAGCGAGAGTAGGATTGTGGCGACTGGGCGCAGGATGAAGAGGGTGGAGAAGTTCATGGGGTGGAGCAGTCAAGGGAGGAAGCAAGGCCTTCTTTTTTGAAAAAAAGAAGCAAAAAACTTTTGACTCCGCTGTCGCGGGTATGTTGCTGGTGCGCGTGTTGGACTGGAGATAGGCGTGCGCCGATCATTTTGACTGGCGATCCGCTTCTGAAAGTCGTTTTTCCTTTTTTAGCCAGATCGGGCGGACTCCGAACGACGCGATGAAATAGGCCGGCAGCACCAATATGCTTGTGTAAGAAGGCGTAAAACCAACGCGCGCTTTGAGAAGTATCGACAGAACGACGACACATAACAGAGGAAGGCCTATAGCCTGTTTCAGCTTGGCGTGCAGACTCTGATTGTAAGTTCTGCGATTCAAAAGGTTTAACACGCCACTCGTAAGAAGAAAATAGAGCGCGAGATAAAGCTTGGTATCAGAGAAGCCGAAGGCGAATGCGTAGGCCAGCAACAGCGCCACCATTCCCACCGCAACCGCGCCCCCTACGCGAAGGCCACGGCTCTCGTCACCACCCGGCGACAGCGGAGTAAAAGTTTTTTGCTTCTTTTTTTCAAAAAAGAAGGCCTTGTTTGCTTCCTTCACTCCGCAGCCGCCGCCACAAACGCGGGTCGTGCCGCATACCGCCGCCGTGCACGCTCGAATGCCACGTAGATCGCCGGCGTCGTATAGAGCGTGAGAACCTGGCTGAGCAGGAGCCCGCCCACGATCGCCACGCCCAGCGGCCGGCGCAGTTCGGAGCCGGTGCCGTGGTCCAGGACCAAAGGCAGCGCGCCGAGCAGGGCGGCGGCTGTTGTCATCATTATGGGGCGGAAGCGTAGGACGCAGGCTTCGACGGCGGCTTCTTCGGGCGAGATGCCGCGGGTGCGTTCGGCTTCGAGCGCGAAGTCCACCACCAGGATGCCGTTTTTCTTCACGATGCCCATCAGCAGGACGATGCCGACCAGGGCGACGACGGAGAGGTCTGATCCGGTGAACATGAGCGCCAGCAGCGCGCCTATGCCGGCGGAGGGGAGCGTGGACAGGATGGTGACGGGGTGGATGAAGCTCTCGTAGAGCACGCCTAGCACGATGTAGATCACCGCGACGGCGGCCAGGATGAGCCAGGGTTCGGCGGCGAGGCTGCGCTGGAACTCGGCGGCGTCGCCGGAATAGGCGCCGATTATGGTGGCGGGCATGCCGATGTCGGCTTGGGCTTGCTGGAGTTCGCCGACTGCGTTGCCGAGCGAGGCGCCGGCGCGGACGTCAAAGCTGAGGGTGACGGCGGGGAACTGGGATTGGTGGGTGATGACCAGGGGCGCGGTGCGGCGGACCAGGTGGGCTATCGCCATCAGCGGGACCTGGCTCACGGTGTTTGTGGTGGCGACCGTCGTGGTGGCGATCTGGGCCGAGCCGTTGGCGCCGAAACTGGCGACTGTGCCTGGGACGCGGAGCTTTTCGAGAGATTCGGGGTGGGCGATCCAGTCGGGGTCGGCGGAGAGGACGACCCGGTATTGGTTGGATTGCTGGTAGATGGTGCTGACCTGGCGCTGGCCGAAGGCGTCGTAGAGCACGTCCTCGATGGCTTGCATGGTGACGCCGAGGCGGGTGGCGCGGTCCCGGTCCACGACGATTTCGGTGGCGAAGCCCTGGTCCTGCTGGTCGCTGGTGACGTGATCCAGGTCGGGGGCGTGGGACAGGCGGTCGATCAGGCGCGGGGTCCAGAGGGCTAGCTCGGCGGCGTCCGTGTCGGTGAGGGTGTACTGATATTGGGTGCGGCTGATCCGGGCGCCGATCTGGATGTCCTGGACCGGCTGCATGTAGGTGGCCAGGCCCGTCATGCCGGCCAGGGCGGATTGCAGGCGGGGGATGACCACGGCCATGGCGTCGCGCTGGCGGCGCGGCTTCAGGGTGATGGAGAGGCGGCCGACGTTGGGCGTGGGGTTCACGCTGCCGGCGCCTATGAGGGAGGCCACGCTGTCCACGGCGGGATCGTGTTGGACGATGTCGGCGGCGCGCAGTTGCAGCTTGGCCATGGCGGGGATGGAGACGTTCTGGGCGGCTTCGGTGGTGGCGATGATGGCGCCGGTGTCCTGCTGCGGCAGGAAGCCTTTGGGCACCACCATGTAGAGCAGGATGGTGCCGGCGAGCGTGAGGGCGGCGATGCCGAGGACGAAAGGCTGGTGGCGCAGGCTGATGACCAGGCTGCTTCGGTAGCGCTCCAGCAGGGCGCCAAAGAAGCGGTCCGAGCGGCTGCCGGCGCCTGGTTTGTGGGGGCGGAGTAGGCGGCCGCACATCATCGGCGTGAGGGTGAGCGAGATCACGGCCGAGACGGCGACGGCGACCGAGAGGGTGACGGAGAACTCCTTGAACAGCCGGCCGACGACGCCGCCCATGAACAGGAGCGGGATGAAGACGGCGATCAGCGAGACGGTGAGGGAGACGATGGTGAAGCCGATCTGGCCGGCGCCGCGGAAGGCGGCTTCCAGCGGGGGAACGCCGTCCTCTATGTAGCGGACGACGTTCTCGATCATGACGATGGCGTCGTCCACCACGAAGCCTGAGGCCACGGTCAGCGCCATGAGCGAGAGGTTGTCCAGGCCGTAGCCGAGCCAGTCCATCACGCCGAAGGTGCCGATCAGGCTGAGCGGGAGGGCCACGGCGGGGATGAGGGTGGCGCGCCAATTGCGCAGGAACAGGTAGATGACGGCAACGACGAGGGCCATGGCGAGGAGCAGCGTGCCCTGCACGTCGGCGACCGAGGCGCGTATGGTTTGGGTGCGGTCGGCGGAGACCTCGAGCTTTATGCCGGGCGGGAGGGCGCGGGTGAGTTCGGGCAGCTCGTCCTGCACCGCGCGCACGGTCTGCACGATGTTGGCGCCTGGCTGGCGCTGCACGTCCAGCAGTACGGCGGGGCGGCCCTTATACCACGCGCCGACGCGGTCGTTCTCCACGCCGTGGGTGACGGTGCCTACGTCGCTCAGGCGGATTGCGGCGCCGGCGCGCCAGGCCAGGATCAGCGAGCGGTAGGCTTCCGGGGTGACGAGCTGGTCGTTGGTGCCGACGGCGTAGGAGATGTGCGGGCCGTTGAAGCTGCCCTTGGCGCCGCTGACGTTGCCGGCGGTAATCGCGCTGCGCACGTCCTCCATCGACAGGCCGTAGGAGGCCAGGCGCGCGGGATCGAGCTGGACGCGTATGGCGGGTTTCAGGCCGCCCTGGACGACGACGCGGCCGACGCCGTCTATCTGGCTTAGCTTTGGTTGCAGGAGTGTGTCGGCGGCGTCTGCCACCTGGTCGATGGGCACCGTGTCGCTGGTGATGGCCAGGCTCATGATCGGCGCGTCGGCGGGGTTCACGCGGTTGTAGCTGGGAGGGTAGGGGAGGGAGGCGGGCAAGATGCCCTGGGCGGCGTTTATGGCGGCCTGGACGTCCTGGGCGGCGCCGTCGATGCTACGGGTGAGGTCGAACTGCAGGGTGATCTCGCTGGTGCCCACCGCGGACGAGCTCTGCATCGTGGTGATGCCGTTGATCTGGCCGAGCTGTCGTTCGAGGGGGGCGGTGACGAGGGTGGACATGGTGTCCGGGCCGGCGCCGGGGTACGAGGTGGTGACGACTATGGTGGGGAAGTCCACCTGCGGGAGGGCGCTTACGGGGAGGGCGGCGTAGCCCAGGGCGCCGCCTAGGAGCACGGCGATGGCCAGGAGGGAGGTGGCGATCGGGCGCGCTATGAAGGGGGCGGAGAGGGACATGGGGTTAGTGTGCCCAAGAACCGGGCGGATGGGTAGGACAGGCTCTCCAAGGCGACGCGGATGCTGGCGTGCACGCTCCCCCGGGCGGCGCCAACTCCTAGCTGCGGCTGATCACGGCTGGTGATAGATCGCCCTGAGCGTCGCCTTGCAGCCTTCGATCTCGAACGTCACCCGAAGATTCAGGGTAGGCGGCTGGATGCTGATCTTTGCGTCGTAGTCCGAAAAACTCACCTTCGGCGCCGGCGGCATTGGCTGGGTCAGAAGGTGTTGGGCGTAGTATGTATCGAATGTCGCTACCCCGGAGGTGGGTGTCTTGAAGGTCAGGTGGGCCGCGCCCAGGAAGGTGAACGGCCCGGGCGCGGTAAGGGGTGCAATGTAGATCAGGCCGCCGGCGCTGCCCGTAGACGGCAGGTTGAGAAAGGTGTTCGCGCCTGTGATGAGGGATGACGAACCAACTGGCAGCACGATGCATTCGGAGCCTTCGGGGGCAGTCAGGCCTACGCCGCCCAAAGCGGTGCCAACCGGCCAGACGTTGCTTGCTGCCGATGCTACGTTTCCAGTGGCGCATGCCATAAGCAATCCCGCGGAGAGGCATGCGGCGCGAGGCGTTTTTATCATGCGGCTGCTCCCGTATCGCGCCACCCTGGCGGTGATGCTGGTTATGGACGCTAGAGCTTGGCGGTTCCGGGCGGCAACAAACCTGCGTCGCTGAGACCGTCAATTTTCGAGTAGGAGATCATCGGTTGGATTACGTAAACCTTGGCCGTACCGGCCTAGAAGTCTCGCGTCTTTGCCTGGGCTGCATGACCTATGGCGAACCCGGGCGGGGCACGCACGAATGGACGTTGCCTGGGTCAGAGTCCAAGCTGTTCTTCGCCCGCGCGCTGAACGCAGGCATCAACTTCTTCGATACGGCGAACGTGTATTCGGCCGGATCAAGCGAGGAGATCGTGGGCGAGGCGTTGCGTGACGTGCCGCGGCATGCGGTTGTTGTTGCAACGAAAGTGCACGGAGCGATGCATAAGGGGCCGAACGGGGGCGGCCTGTCACGCAAGGCGATTCTAGCGGAGATCGATGCCAGCCTGAAGCGGCTTGGGATGGATTACGTCGATCTATACCAGATCCATCGTTTTGATACCAAAACTCCGATTGAGGAGACTCTGGAGGCGCTGAACGACGTGGTACGGGCGGGAAAAGCGCGCTATATTGGCGCGTCTTCCATGCATGCCTGGCAGTTCTGCAAGGCGCTGTATGTGTCGAAGCAGAACGGGTGGGCGCGGTTCGTTTCCATGCAGAACCATCTCAACCTGCTGTACCGGGAGGAGGAGCGGGAGATGATGGGGTTGTGTCTGGAGGAGGGCGTGGGGGTGATTCCTTGGAGCCCGCTGGCGCGCGGCAAGCTGACGCGGGCTTGGACGGAGGAGGCGCCGACGAAGCGGGCGGAGACGGACCAGTTTGGCAAGACGCTCTACAAGGGCGGGGAGGAGAGCGACCGGGCGGTGGTGGGGGCGGTGCAGCGTGTGGCTGAAGCGCGCGGGGTGCCTATGGCGCAGGTGGCGCTGGCGTGGGTGCTGGCCAAGCCTGGTGTCACGGCGCCGATTATTGGGGCGAGCAAGATGTCGCATCTGGAGGATGCGCTGGCGGGGATGGGGCTGAAGTTGACGGGCGAGGAAGTGGAGGTTTTAGAAGCCGGCTACGCGCCCCGCCGTATCGCAGGATTTCAGTAGGCCTCGGCACGACTAGAGCGGCGCGCCGTAAGCTGCGCTCCCGGTCTCCTATCGAGGGTTAGCGACGCTGACTACGACCACGGGTTTCCTCCCATGTGGAACGTTTTCATGGCCGAGTAGCACTCCCCGCAAACGGTCTGCGGCTGTAGATGTTCGAGAGCTTCGCCAGTCCAGGTGCAGCCGCATGCTACCTGCCGCACGTCGCACTCGTGACACCAGGCGTCTGGAAAAGCGGAATTGCTGTCCGCTGGCCAACAGAAGCCTGTCCGTTTCCGCTTAATCATCCCTTGAACGATGTGCTGACAGACAAGCGCAGCAGGTTGCTTGCCGTGGGTTCGGCACGTGATTTCACCGGTCACAGCGAAGCACCAAAGCTACCCGGAGTGAGTTCACGTAACGCCTTTCTGCTCGTCAGCCGGAGATGCGGTAGGATCGTCTCATCTAAACATGCACTGGAGTCCGCCCATGAACCACCATAAGCGCGTGCTGGCCGGCCAGACGTTGCATCCGGAAACGCTGATGATGGGGTTCGGCTACGACCCCGCGCTGTCCGAAGGCAGCGTGAAGGTGCCGATCTTCCAGACCAGCACGTTCGTGTTCCGCTCCGCCCAGCACGGCAAGGAGTTCTTCGAGCTGGTGGCCGGACTGCGGGAGTTGCGCGAGGGGGAGCAGCCGGGGTTGATCTACTCGCGCTTCAACAACCCGGATCTGGAGATACTGGAGGACCGGCTTACGGTCTGGGACGGGGCGGAGGCGGCGCTGGTGTTTGCCAGCGGCATGGCGGCGATCGCCACCACGCTGCTCAGCCTGGCGCGGCCGGGCGACGTGATTTTCTACAACGCGCCGATCTATGGCGGCACTGAGACGCTGCTGATGAAGGTGCTGCCGCGCCTGGGCATACAGGGTGTGGAGTTCGCGGGTAACCTGGCGCCGGAGCAGATCGCGGCGCGGCTGGCGGAGGCGCGCGCGGGGCTCGCACCTGGCGCGCGCATCGCGGCCTTCATGCTGGAGACGCCGGCCAACCCGACGAACGACCTGATCGACATCGCGCATTGTGCCGAGCTGGCGGCCACGCTGGCCGACCAGCCTGGCGGGCGGCCGGCGGTGATCGTGGACAACACGTTCCTGGGGCCGCTGTGGCAGTCGCCGCTGGCGCATGGGGCGGATTTGGTTGTGTACTCGCTGACGAAATATGTGGGCGGGCACAGCGATGTCGTGGCCGGCGCGGTGCTGGGCAGCCGGGCGGCGTGCAAGCCGATACGCGCGATGCGCAGTGCGTTCGGCACGATGAGCGACCCGCATACCGGCTGGCTGCTGATGCGCAGCCTGGAAACGCTGGAACTGCGCATGACCCGCGCCGGCGAGAATGCCGGCAAGGTTGCGGGCTTCCTGGCCAACCACCCTGCGATCGAGCGGGTGGGTTTCCTGGGGCACCTCGAGCATGGGTCGCGCGCGGCCGATCTGTATGCGCGGCAGTGCAGCGGGCCTGGGTCCACCATCAGCGTGTATGTGAAGGGCGGCGAGGCGGAGGCGTTCGCTTTCCTGGACCGGCTGACGATCATCAAGCTGGCGGTGAGCTTGGGCGGGACGGAGAGTTTGGCGTCGCATCCTGCGGCGATGACGCATATCGGCGTGCCGCGGGAGCGGCGGCAGCGGTTCGGGCTGCTGGATAATCTGGTGCGGATTTCTGTTGGCGTGGAGCATCCGGATGATCTGATTGCGGATCTTCGGCATGCTTTGAGCTGACCAGGGAAGGAAGGAAGGCCTTCTTTTTTGAAAAAAAGAAGCAAAAAACTTTTGTCTCCCCGACGCTGCCGATGCCTCGGCCTATCCGGATAGAACCGGCCGATGCAGATGCGGGGAAGCAAAAGTTTTTTGGTCCTTTTTTTCAAAAAAGGACTGCTTGCTTCCTTACGATGCCGCGCCAAGCGTAGCCAGAAGCGATGACGCGACGATAGACGGCGCCAGAACATAGACGGCGAGCTGTCCGGCACCGATCGCGCCCAGGGCCCACAGATAGGCCGGATGGATACGCCGTTCCCCGATCAGGTCCGCGGCCGGGCCGGCGAGGGCGATCGCGTCGATCAGGCCGTCCACGGCGAACGGCCAGTCGGCGCCGAACAGGTAGAGCGGCATCGCGCGTTCCAGGCCGGGCAGCACGACGACGATCGAGGCACAGAGCATGAGGCGCTTGTGCCATCCTGGCTTCCTGCGTTGCAGCGCCCCGGCGGCGACCAGCCCTGCGAACAGCAGCAGCCCGATCGCGCCCCGCATCAGGAAGAGCCCGTGCGGGTAGAACGGCGGCACCGTGCCGGCCCGCAAGGCGAGCAGGATGGCGATGGCGCCGAGGGCGACCATGGCGCAGGCAAGCGCCACGCCCGCCCAGCCCAGCCGCCTGTGCAAGCGTATGGACCCGGACTGCACCAGGACCGGCTGTAGCACCAGCAGCAGTATCCAGGCTGTGAATACCGCCGCGTGAACCCAGAGCACGGGCGGAAAGCCAGGGGCTGCGAGATCGCCTGGAACGGTGTGGGAAAAGCCGAAGACGGCGATGCCGGCCAACAGCACCGACATTATCAGGAAAAACGGCCGGCCGCGCGCGGCGGGCCGGACGAGAACGGAGCCGGTGGCGCTCACAATCATCAGCCTCGGTAATGAACAGCTGCGTGCGTGTTCGTTTTGACCTGCTCGCGTTGGAGATGACCGCAGCGAAAGCAGGCAAGGCCTTCTTTTTTGAAAAAAAGAAGCAAAAAACTTTTGTCTCCCCGACGCTGCCGATGCCTCGGC
>CAXTCL010000124.1:0-11252 GCA_964242035.1 uncultured Acetobacteraceae bacterium
GCATCTGCAGATGTGCAACTGCTACGGCGCCACCGAGACGTGCTCGCCGGCCACGATTATGCCCCTGGGTGACGGCGTGGCGCGGCTGGACAGCGTGGGCCACGCGGTGCCGTGCGGCGAAATACGTGTGATGGACGAAGCCGGACGCGAAGTGCCTCCCGGCGCGGAGGGCGAGCTCTGGATCGCCGGGCCAATGGTGGTGCCGGGGTATTGGCGCCGGCCTGCCGCCGATGCGGATGCTTTCGCCGGCGGATACTGGAAATCTGGTGACGTCGGCAGCGTCGATGCGGACGGCTACGTACGCATCGTCGATCGCAAGAAGGACATGATCAACCGCGGCGGCTTCAAGGTGTATCCGGCAGAGGTAGAGAGCGCGTTGGCTGGGCTGGACGGCGTGGTGGAAGCGGCCATCGTCGGCCGGCCCGACACCATGCTGGGCGAGGCGGTGGTGGCGTTCCTTTGTGTGACGGACGGGGACCTGACGGCGGAGCATGTGCGCGGCTGGTGCGCCACGCGCATGGCCGACTACAAGGTGCCGTTGCAGGTGGTAATAAGTCGCGACGCCCTGCCGCGCAATGCAAACGGCAAGTTACAGAAAGCCGAGCTGCGCATCGCGGCGGCGCGGCACGCGACATGATGGCCGCTGGTATCGCCGACAACACGCCGGTCCTCGTCGGTGTCGGCACCGCCACGCGACGCGAACAGGATTTCAGCCGCGCGCCGGAACCGATGGACCTCATGCTGGAGGCGGTCGCCGCTGCCGGCTACGACAGCACCGTGACAGGAGCGTTGCCGGGCACGCAGTATATTGCCGTGCCCAAAGGCCGCTGGAGCTACCGCAACCCCGCCGCCGAGATCGGGCGTGCGATAGCAGCCGACCGTCCCACGACGGTGCTGACCACCGTTGGCGTGTTGCAGCAGACGCTGATCAGCGAAGCCTGTGTGAAAATCAGCAACGGAGAGATACACACCGCCCTGGTCGCCGGTGCGGATTCTGGCTACCGGTTGCTGCGCGCGCAGATCGCCGGCAGCGTGGCTGGCGAACGCATGCAGGATAGCGCTCCCGACATCACGATGGCGCCTGCCGCCGAGTTGCGCCACCCGGCGGAACTGGCCGCAGGTTTGCAGATGCCGGTTGGTCCCTACGCGATTATGGAGAGTGCGAGGCGTGCCAGCCAGGGGCTTACGGTGTCGCAACATCGCGACCGTCTGGCCGAACTCGGCGCGGCATTCAGCCGCGTTGCAATGGGAAATCCCCGCGCCTGGCAGCAGGAGCTGGCAGGGGCGGCGGCGATACGCGAGGCGTCGCCGCGCAATCCTATGCAGGCGTTTCCTTACACGCGCGCGCATTGCTCGAACTGGAACGTGGACCAGGCGGCAGCCCTGCTGTTGTGTTCGGCCGCGCGTGCGCGTGCGCTCGGGATTGCGCGGCGGCACTGGATATTTCCACGCGCGAGTGCAGAGTCCAACCACATGGTGCCGGTGTGTGCGCGTGCGTCGCTTGACACCTGCGCCGGCGCGGAACTGGCCGGCCGGGCCGTGCTGGCTGCTGCCGGCATCGGCATAAGAGACGTCGATCTTGTCGATCTCTACAGTTGTTTTCCCCTCGCGGTCACGTCCTACGCACAGGCGATCGGCCTGCGCGCCGACGTTGCGATGACGATCACCGGCGGCATGGCTTTCGCGGGCGGCCCCTACAACAACTACCTTTTCCAGGCGACGTGCCGCGCCGCCGAATTGCTTCGGGCCGGGCGCGGCCGCAACGCCCTGCTCTCCTGCGTATCCGGCGTGCTCACCAAGCAGGCTTTCTGCCTGTGGTCCGTCGATCCGGGACCCGCCGGTTTCGTGCGCGTGGACGTCAGCGAAGCGGCAGCGCGGCGGACGGAGGTGCTGGACGTGCTGGAGGATTTTACCGGCGCGGGGCGCGTGGCGGGCTACACGGTCCTGCACAGCCGCGCGGCGGCCCCGGTTGGCGTGCTGCTGGTGGATACCGCAGGCGGCGCGCGCGCGGTCGCTACGTGCCGCGATGCGGCCCTCCTCGCGCGCTTGCAGCAGGAGGAGTTCGTGGGCAGGCAAGTTCATGTCGAGGAGAACCGGATTTCGATCACGCAAAACATGGTGCCCGCGTGATGGCCGGCTCCGATCTGGCTCCCGCCATCGAGGTTGCTGACGATTTCTGCGAGCTGTCGCTGGCGCGCCGTTGCTCTGCGTTGGTCGATCGCGATCCGGCCAGCCTGCGTGTCGGCCAAAACCTGCCGCGCGGCTGGCATGTGATGATGTTCAACGTGCCTACCCGGCAGTCTGTGTTGCGGAAAGACGGCGCCGCGCATCTCGGCGTTACCCTGCCGGACATAGGCTTGCCGCGGCTGATGCTCGGCGGCCGCCAGATAGAGTTCACGGGTGACATCGCCATCGGCGGGCCGGTCCACCGCGAAACCCGCCAGGGTGATGTGCAGGTCAAGCGCGGCCGCTCCGGACGGTTTGCCATCGTCCCCGTGGAGCACCGTATCTTTGTCGAAGGCGCGACCGAGCCCGCCGTGGTGGAGACGAACAATTACGTCCTGCGCGAGGCGGGTGGCCCTGCAGAGCCGCCTGTACCCGGCCGCGCGGACCAGGCCGTGCCGGCCGCGGATGCGCTGCGCCAGATCGTGCCGGACGAGGCGATGCTGTTCCGCTACTCCGCCATCACCGACAACCCGCACCGCATCCACTACGACCAGCCTTACGCCACGCAGGCGGAAGGCTACCCCGCGCTGGTCGTCAACGGCAGCATCCCGGCGATGTTCCTGCTTGAGATGTTCCGCGACCTCGCGGGGCGCGAACCCGCCCGGTTCAGTAGCCGCAACCTGGCGCCGATGTTCTGCGGGCGTCCGCTCACCCTGTTTGCGAAGCTCGATGGTAAAGCCTGGAAACTTTGGGCCCAGGACCAGTCAGGAATCATCACGTTCGATGCCCAGGCGAGCTGACATCCGGCCAGGCAGAAATCGTGCGATGAGCCAACAGCGAGGAGCGGTCCGCCATGAGTCAAAGCATCCAGGACTCCCCGGCATCGTCGCAGGTCCCTGCATTGTGGGACGGCGCGCTGGAAGAGGCGCGCAGCCTGATCGGCGTGGATCTGCGCCGCACCGGGCAGACTTGGAACACCGAGGCAGCGCCCGACTCGGTGCGGCAGTTCTGCTGGGGACTGGGTGACGAGAACCCGTTGTTCTGTGACGCCACCTACGGCGCGGCCACCGATTGGGGCGCCGCGCTGGCACCCGGCTGCTTCCTCTACACGATCGACACCACCGTGGTGGCGCCGAAACTGCGCGGCATACAGTGGCTCTATGGCGGCACGGACTGGGAGTGGTACGAGCCGATACGTCACCGTGACAGCTTCACCGTGCGCGCACGCCTGCTGGACGCAGTGGAGAAGGAAGGCGGCAAGGCGCGCAAGTTCATCATCCAGACTGGTGAGGTGCTTTACACCAACCAGCACGGCCAGCTCATCTGCCGCGCGATTGGCAACACCGCACGTACGCCGCGCGGCCGCGCCGAGGGCGGACTGAAATACGAGGCGCGCGAGACGCACCGCTACAGCCAGGAAGAACTCGAACAGATTGCGCACGCGGTCGAGACGGAAGAGCTGCGTGGCGCGGTGCCACGTTTCTGGGAGGATGTGACCGTAGGTACGGCGATACAGCCGATGTTGAAGGGACCATTGAACATAACCGACATGATCTGCTGGTATTCCGGCGGCGGCCACAGCTACCAGGCCCATCGCCGCGCCAGCATGCACCGCAAGCGCCATCCGGCAGATGCCTACGTGAACCCGGAGACCGGCGCGCAGGACAGCGCCGCGCGTGGTCACGCGGAACTCAGGATGGCGCGCGAAATCGGCATGCCCGGCAGCTACGATGTGGGCCCGCAGCGTATATCGTGGCTCGGCCAGTTGATGACGAACTGGATGGGTGACCGGGGTTTTCTGCGACGGCTGAATGTATCTCTGCGCCGACCAAACATCTTCGGCGACGTGTCCTGGTGCCGCGCCACGGTTGTAGACAAGCGCATCGAGGACGGCATGCACCTGGTGGAACTGGCGGTGCGCGTTGACAACCAGCTCGGCGAGACGACGGCGAAAGGGATCGCGGTTGTGACATTGCCTTCCAAGGACGCTACGTGACCACCACCACGGTGCAGCATGATGCTGCCGCCATGATCAATCCTGCCGGACGTGTCGTGATCGACCTTCTGGCCAACACGCAGGCGGGCTGAAGCGATGGACATGCAGACCGGCGCCGCCTGGAACGGGTTGAAGCAGAGCTATCGTCCGCGGCCGGATTGGCGGGATCGCGTATCGCCGCGCGTGCGGTTCCACACGCAGCAGGCAGAGGCGATCGATCCTGTCACCTTCGAGGTCATCAGGCAGAAACTTTGGACGATAAACATCGCCCACGGCGACACCATCACGCGCGTCTCCGGATCGCCTGTGCTGGCCACGCTCGATTTCAACATGTCTATACTGACCGAGGACGCGGAGGTCGTGCTCAACGCGCCGTACGTGCAGTTCCTCAATGCCGGTGCGCCGCTCGGTATACGCTATATCCTGGAGACTTACAGCGACCGCCCCGGCATCGATCCGGGCGACGTTTTCTGCTGCAACGACCCGTGGATCGGCGCGTGCCACCAGATGGACGTGCTGTTCGCGGCGCCCATCTTCATCGACGACGAGTTATTCGGCTGGGTCGCAAATGCCGGTCACCAGTACGATCTGGGCGGCATCGTGCCAGGCGGCTGGCCGCAGAACGCCGAGGACGTGTATTCGGACCCGACCGTGCTGCCGCCGTTCAAGCTGGTGGAACGTGGCGAAATGCGCCGTGACCTGGAAGCCGTCTACCTCCGCCAGTCGCGCGTGCCGGACATGGTGGCGCTCGATTTGCGGGCACAGATCGCCGGCGCGGTGTTCGCGCGCGACCAGATCGTGGCGTTGTGCAGGCGTTTCGGTGCTCCAACGATAAAGGCGGCGATGCGCAAGATGCTCGACCAGGCGCAACACGCTTTCCAACGCAAGTTGCTGCTGATACCGGACGGCACGTGGTCCGAGACGCGTTATTTGGACGAGGCCCTGCCCGGCGACAGGCGCGCGCAACGCACGCAACTGACCATCACCAAGACCGGTGACCGCATCCTGGTGGACAACACCGGCACGGATGCGGAAACGCCAGGTACCAACGGCATTCCTTTCACCACCTGGTCCGGCTCGATCACCGGGATCATCTCGGTCGCCATGCTGTACGAACAGCTTTTCGCCTATGGCGGCAGCGAACGGCAGATCGACTATGAGCCAGTACCTGGCCTGCTCACCTGCGTGAACCATCCCACCGCCACCAGCGGCGGCATCCTGCAATCCGTCACCATGATGAACGCGGTGCAGTCCATACTGTCGCGCATGATGGCGTGCGATCCCGATCTGAAGCGGGACCTCGTGGCGCCTTGCGCGGAGTTCCTGTTGCCGGTGCTGGTCGGCTTTGATGATCGTGGCCAGTTCTTCGGCCAGGCGATCCTGGACTCCTTTGCCTGCGGTTCCGGCGCACGCTCCTTCGGCGACGGCGTGGACACAAGCGGGCCCACCTACAGCCCGCTGTCGATGGTGCTGAACGTGGAGCTCATCGAGCAGTGGTATCCGATCCTGTATCTGTACAGGAAGGAAGACCAGGATAGCGGCGGCGCCGGCAAGTGGCGTGGCGGCAACGGATTGCGCTCGGCGATCACGCCGTATCGCGCCAGATCCATGTCCATCGTCACCAACACCGGCGGGCAGGGTGTCACCACCCAGAACGCGCCAGGCCTGTTCGGCGGCCACCCCGCGCCTGCCGGCCACTACACCATTCGCAGGCAGACGGATTTGCAGGACCAGATGCGTTCCAACGTGATGCCCGCGAGCATCGATGATCTGCAGGCTGGCGAGACGATACGCCTGCGCGCGAAATCCAACGGCACCAGCCTCGAACCCGGCGACGTTTTCGAAGTGCGCATCGGTGGTGGCGGCGGCTATGGCGATCCGCTACAGCGCAGTGTGGAGCTCGTCGCCCGGGACGTGGCATTGGGTTCGATTACGCGCGAAACCGCACGCGCGGTTTATGGCGTGGCGACCGCCGCCGATGGACGGGCCGACGCCGCCGCGACGGAGGCTGTTCGCGCGGGACTGCGCAAGGCGCGCGCAGGCTGGACGCAAGCGGGCGGTGATGCGCACGAGTTGCAGCCCGCCCAAGGCGCGGCCGACCGTCTGGTGCACGAGTACGTGGTCGCCACCGAGCGCGACGGCGAAGCCATCCTTGCGTGCAGGCAATGTGGCCACCGTTTCTGCGGCTACGGCGGCAGTTACAAGAGCGGCACGCTGGTCGACGTCAGCCCCGTCACCACCATTCCCACGGCGCAAGATCCGAGCTTCTATCTGGACAGGCGGTTCGTTTTTCGGCGCTATTGCTGCCCAGGATGTCACGTGCAGGTAGCGACCGAGATCGCTCCGGCCGACGAGCCCGCGTATCCCGAGATGCGGCTTCACGCATAACCCAAGTAAGGCCAAGGGCTCTGCCCCTGAACCCGCTAAGGACAGTCGTTCTTAGAACCTGCTAATCAGTGGGGGTCTGGGGCCTCAAGGCCCCAGCGGGGTTTGGGGCAGAGCCCCATTCTTCCTGACCGATTCGGATGCTCGACGAGTTTCGCGTGAGCTAGAAGATAGTCATACCCGCTGGTCCTGCTGGATAGAACGCAGGAGTGTCCTGACCACACGACCCTGTCGCATCCTATCGGCATCGACATGCGGAGCGTAGATGAGACTGATGGTTCGCGTATAAGGGAAATCCGCCAGGCGGGGACGCACAACGCCCGGCTCCTCGAAGCAATCCGGCATCACAGTGACGCCGAGGCCGCAACTCACATAGCAGAGCGCGCGGTTTTCACTCGTTGTCCGCGCGGAGAAGAAGGGACGCACACCGCGCGCGGTGAAATGCTGGCTGGTCTGGGCGAGAAGCTCGCAATGGCGCCGCACGATCATCTTCTCGCCGGCCAGTTCTTCGGCGGCGATCATGTCCCGCCCTGCCAGGACATGCTTGCTCGACATGGCCAGGCGATAGCCCTCCGCAAACAGGATGTCGTGGCGGGAGCGCTCTGCGTCATCGCGCACGATGGTCAGGGCAACGTCGATCCGGCCTCTGGAGAGCCGCTCCTGCAAGTCGCGTTCGCGTCCTTCGGAGATCTCGATGCGTTCGGCGGCACCGCCGGCGCGATGTTCCCGCAGGAATACTTCCAGCCAGCGCGAGGGTGTGGTCAGCAGCACGCCGAGGCGGATCGTGTCTGCTGCGGCCGCGCCGGCCACGACACGTTCGGCTGACAGGAACTCCGCTTCTATGCGCCGGGCGTGCGAGGCCAGGTCCGCGCCCGCGCTGGTCAGTTCCACCCGGCGGCTGGAGCGCAGGAAAAGCGGCTGTCCCAGCATCTTCTCCAGCTTGGCGATGCCGACCGAAAGTGTGGGTTGCGACACATTGCAGGCGGCTGCTGCCTTGGAGAAGTTTCCCTGGTCGATGACCGAGAGGAAATAGCGGAGGTGGTAGCGGTCCATCATAGGTTTTTTCTATGTTATTGTTCCGGCACTTTCAATTTCTCAACGGTCGCTGAAGGGTCTATTCGGCAGCCAAGGACAGGGTGGAGGCAACTATGGCGGAACTGGATTTTGCGCTCGGGGATATGGCGGACGCGATACGCGAGTCGACCCGTCGCTTCGCGTCCGACCGGATCGCGCCGGTGGCAGCCAAGGTGGATGCAGAGGACTACTTCCCTCAGGAGCTCTGGCCGGAGATGGGGGCGCTCGGCCTGCACGGCATCACCGTAGGTGAGGAATATGGCGGCCTGGGCCTCGGCTACCTGGAGCACGTGATTGCAGTAGAGGAGGTGAGCCGCGCCTCCGCGTCGGTCGGCTTGTCCTACGGTGCGCACTCCAATCTGTGCGTCAACCAGATAAGCCGCTGGGGGACGCCGGACCAGAAAGCGCGCTACCTGCCCAAGCTGGTGTCCGGTGAGCATGTCGGCAGTCTGGCGATGTCTGAGGCAGGCGCCGGATCGGACGTGGTCTCGATGAAGCTACGCGCGGACCGCGTGGACGGCGGCTACCGCCTGCGCGGCACCAAGTTCTGGATCACCAACGCGCCTTACGCCAACACGCTCGTGGTGTATGCCAAGACGGTGCCGGATGGCGGCTCGAAGGGAATTACAGCTTTCCTGATCGAAAAAGGATTTGCCGGGTTCTCGATCGGCCAGAAGATCAAGAAGGTTGGTATGCGCGGTTCACCGACGGCCGAACTGGTGTTCGACGATTGCTTCGTGCCAGATGCTCAAATCATGGGGCCGCTGAATGGCGGCGTGCAGGTCCTGATGTCGGGGCTGGATTACGAGCGCGTGGTGCTGTCGGGCATCCAGCTCGGCATCATGCAGGCCTGCATCGATACCGTGTTGCCGTATTTGCGCGAGCGGCAGCAATTCGGCAAACCGATCGGCGCGTTCCAGCTCATGCAGGGCAAGGTGGCGGACATGTATGTGGCGCTCAATTCCGCCCGCGCCTACGTCTACGCGGTCGCACGCGCCTGCGATTCCGGCAAGACGACGCGCTTTGACGCAGCGGGCGCGATCCTGCTCGCTTCGGAAAATGCCGTGCGCGTCGCCGGCGAGGCGATACAGGCGCTGGGCGGCGCGGGTTACACCACCGACTGGCCGGTCGAGCGCTATTGGCGCGACGCGAAGCTGCTGGACATCGGCGCCGGCACCAACGAGGTGCGGCGCATGCTAATCGGCCGCGAACTGATCGGTCACGACGCGCCGCGTGCGCAATGAGCGCGCTTTCCACCCTCGTCGATACGGCGTCCGACGGCTTCGCCGCCAACGCCGCGCATAACCGCGCGCTGGCCGTCGAACTGCGCCGCCGCGTGGCAGAGACCGCGCTTGGCGGCTCGGCACAGCACCGCGAGCGCCACGTGGCACGCGGCAAGCTGCTGCCGCGCGACCGTGTGCACCGGCTGCTCGACCCGGGATCGCCTTTCCTGGAGATCGGCCAGCTCGCAGCCAACGGCATGTACGGGGACGGTGCGCCTGGCGCCGGCGTGATCGCCGGTGTCGGCCGCGTGTCGGAACGCGAATGCCTGGTCCTGGCAAATGATCCCACGGTGAAGGGTGGCGCCTACTTCCCAATGACGGTGAAGAAGCATCTGCGCGCGCAGGAAATCGCGCGCGAGAACCGGCTGCCTTGCCTGTACCTCGTGGATTCGGGCGGCGCCAACCTGCCGCACCAGGCCGAGGTCTTTCCCGACCGCGAGCATTTCGGCCGCATATTCTACAACCAGGCGCAGATGTCGGCGGAAGGCATCCCGCAGATTGCCTGCGTGATGGGCAGTTGCACCGCGGGTGGCGCCTATGTGCCTGCGATGTCGGACGAGACGGTGATCGTGCGCAACCAGGGCACGATCTTCCTGGCGGGGCCACCGCTTGTAAAGGCGGCAACGGGCGAGGTGATTTCCGCCGAGGAACTTGGTGGCGCGGAGACGCATGGCCGCAAATCCGGCGTGGTGGATCACGTGGCGGAAAACGACAGCCACGCTTTGCAGATCGTGCGCGGCATCGTGGCCACGTTGAACCGCGTCAAGACCGTTGACATCGATGTCGCTGCGCCGCGACCGCCGCGTTTCGATCCGGCCGAGATCTACGGCATCGTGCCGCAGGATGTGCGCGCACCCTATGACGTGCACGAGGTGATCGCCCGGCTGGTCGATGCCTCTGAGCTGCACGCGTTCAAGCCGCTTTACGGCACCACGCTCGTGTGCGGCTTCGCCCGTATCTGGGGCATGCCGGTTGCCATACTCGCCAACAACGGGGTGCTGTTTTCGGAAAGCGCGCTGAAGGGGGCGCATTTCATCGAACTCGCCTGCCAGCGCCGCGTGCCTTTGCTGTTCCTGCAAAACATCTCGGGCTTCATGGTGGGCGGAAAGTACGAGGCCGAAGGCATAGCCAAGAACGGCGCCAAGCTCGTCACCGCGGTCGCCACCGCCAGCGTACCGAAGATTACGGTGCTGATCGGCGGCAGTTTCGGGGCGGGCAATTACGGCATGTGCGGGCGCGCCTACCAACCGCGGTTCCTGTTCACCTGGCCGAACGCACGCATCTCTGTAATGGGCGGCGAGCAGGCGGCCGCCGTGCTGGCCACCGTGCATCGCGACGCGGAGAGCTGGACACCCGAACAGGCCGAAGCCTTCAAGGCGCCGATCCGGCAGACCTATGAGAACGAGGGCAATCCGTATTACGCGACCGCCCGGCTTTGGGACGATGGGATTATCGATCCCTTGCAGACACGGGACGTGTTGGGCCTGGCGTTTTCCGCCGCGCTGAACGCGCCTATTCCGGAGCGCGCCCAGTTCGGCGTGTTTCGGATGTGATGGAGGTGCGCGAAAGGCAAGGCAGGGCCTTCTTTTTTGCAAAAAAGAAGCAAAAAACTTTTGTCCGGCTGTCGCGGACTGGCCTGCCTTTGCTTTCTCCGAGACGGAGCCTCATGCGATGATCGACAGCCTGCTGATCGCCAATCGCGGCGAGATCGCGCGACGTATCATGCGCACAGCGCACCGGCTGGGCGTGCGCACTGTCGCAGTCCACTCCGACGTCGATGCTGCCATGCCTTTCGTGCGCGAGGCTGATGTCGCGGTGTGCATCGGCACTGCGCCAGCACGTGACTCCTATTTGCGGCAAGACCGAATCCTGGAAGCAGCGCGAGTGACAGGTGCACAGGCGATCCATCCGGGATACGGCTTCCTCTCCGAGAACGCCGAATTCGCCGAAGCGGTGATCGACGCCGGGCTGGTGTGGGTGGGTGCGCCGCCAGCCAGCATAAGGGCGATGGGGCTGAAAGATGCCGCAAAGTCCAGGATGATCGCCGCCGGCGTGCCCGTCACGCCAGGCTATCTGGGCGAGGATCAGGCGCCCGGCCGATTGCAAGGCGAAGCCGACGCCATCGGCTACCCCGTGCTGATCAAGGCAGTGGCGGGCGGCGGCGGCAAGGGCATGCGTCGCGTGGACGAGGCAGGCTCGTTCGCCGAGCTGTTGCAGAGCTGCAAGCGCGAGGCGGCCGCCTCGTTCGGCGACGATCATGTGCTGATCGAGAAATATATTCTCTCGCCGCGCCACATCGAGGTGCAGGTGTTCGGCGACACGTACGGCAACGTGGTGCATCTGTTCGA
>CAXTCL010000125.1:0-2397 GCA_964242035.1 uncultured Acetobacteraceae bacterium
TCTAAGGACGACTGTCCTTAGCGGGGTCCAGGGGCAGAGCCCTTGGCCTTGCCTTACCCTTTCTTAGGCACCGGCAAGGGCACGTACCGTATCCCATCAGTTCCCTGCACCAGCAGCAGCACGGACTTCCGGCTCCCGGACCGCGCCTCGTCCACTTTCCGCTTCATCTCCGCCGGCGTGCTGACGGGCGTTTGCGCCACTTCCACCACCACGTCGCCGGCTTTCAGGCCGTAGCCGGCCGCCGTGCCGTCCGGGGAGATCTCGGTGATGATGATGCCTTTCTGCTGGGCATCGATCTTGTACTTCTGCCGCGTGGCGTCGGTGAGCGGTGAGAGCTTCATGCCGAAGCTGGAGAACTCGACGGCACCGGTCGGCGCGGGTTTGCGCGTGGTTTCGGTGTCGGCGGCGGCCGCCGGTTTTGCGTCTTCTGGCATTTCGGCCACGACGACCTGAAGGGTCAGGTGCTTGCCGGCGCGGAAGACGTCCACCGGGACCTGCTTGTCGATCGGCGTCTCGGCGACCACGCGCGGCAGGGTCTTCATTTCCTTGAGCGGCTGGCCGTTGAAGGAGAGGATGATGTCGCCGTTCTGGATGTGCGCGCGGTCGGCTGGGCCGTCATGGTTCACGCCGGCGACCAGGGCGCCCTCGGCGGCACCTTCCGGCTGGTGCAGGCCCAGGCTGTCGGCGATGTCCGGCGTGACCTGCTGGATGCGCACGCCGAGCCAGCCGCGGCGCGGGTGGCCGAACTGGCGGAGCTGTTCCACCACGTTGCGGGCTTCGTCGGACGGGATGGAGAAGCCAACACCGACCGATCCGCCGGATTCGGAGTAGATGGCAGTGTTTATACCGATGACGTCGCCGGCCATGTTGAACAGCGGGCCGCCGGAGTTGCCCTTGTTGATGGCGGCGTCGGTCTGGATGAAGTCGTCGTACGGGCCTTGCTGGATGTCGCGGCCGCGGGCGCTGACAATACCGGCGGTCACCGATCCGCCCAGGCCAAACGGGTTGCCGATGGCCAGCACCCAGTCGCCCACGCGGCTGGCGTCACTGTCGCCGAACTTCACGGTGGGCAGCTTGTGGTCGGGGTGGACTTGCAGCACGGCCAGGTCGTAGCGGTCGTCATGGCCGATGAGGGTCGCTTTCAGCGTTGTGTTGTCCTGCAGGATCACGGAGATCTCGTCCGCACCTTCGATCACGTGGTTGTTGGTGACGATGATGCCGGAGCCGTCGATGATGAAGCCGGAACCCAGTGACTGCAGGCGGTGCGGATGGCCGTGCGGAGCAGCCGGGCTCGGGCTTTGGCCCTGATCCTGATCCGGCGAGTCCTCGCCCGGGTCGCCGTTGTCGTCACCGCCGCCACTGTCGCCGCCGCCATGCGGGTGGGCGCGGTTCATGAAGTCCTTGAAGAACTGCTCGAACGGCGAGCCAGGTGGGAAAGAGGGCATCTCCGGCCCCTTGTCGCTGGCGGCCGTCTGCACGTTCTGGGTGGAGCTGACATTCACCACGGCCGGCAGCAGGCGTTCGGCCAAGTCCGCGAAGCTGTCCGGCGCGCCACGTGCAAAGGCGCTGGCGGGAAGGCTGAGGGCGGTGGCCAGGGCCAGCGTGGTGGAAAGGCGCATCGCGGCGGTATCCTTATGACCAGGCAGTTTGGTCCTGGCCGGCTCTAAGGAACAAGTGGGCGTTCCGGATTGCAAGGAAACCCTCTCAGCCGCCACTTCGACCGGGCCGGCGCGCGATAACAGGCAAAGCAAGTAAGCAAGGCCTTCTTTTTTGAAAAAAAGAAGCAAAAAACTTTGACTCCGCTGTCGCGCGCTCGCCGGACACTCGCCGACAGGCAGCAAAAGTTTTTTGCGCCTCTCTTCAAAAAGAAGGCCTTCCTTCCTTACCTTATGGCGCCGGCACCCCCTGCATAAGCTTCAGGAAGTCATCCTGCGGCGACAGCACCAGCCGCGACTTCCCCGCCCCGAAGGCTGTCTTGTAGGCCTGCAACGTCCGCCAGGTGGCAAAGAACTTCGGATCCCGCTGGAACGCGTTCGCGTAGATCGCGATCGCCTGCGCCTCGCCCTCGCCGCGCAGCCGGTCCGCATCCGCACGCGCCTGCGCCACCAGCACGGTCTTCTGCCTGTCCGCATCCGCCTTGATGCGTGCGGACGCCTCCGCGCCTTCGGCGCGTGCCTGGGCGGCCACGCGCTTGCGCTCGGACTGCATGCGCTGAAGGATCGCGTCGGTGTTCTCCTCCGGCAGGTCTGCGCGGCGTATGCGCACGTCCACGATCTGCACGCCGAAGCCGTGCATCTCGCCGTTCACCTGGTTTTTGATCGCAGTCATGATGCGCTGGCGCTGGTTGGACAGCACGTCCAGCAGCGTCTCGTTGCCAAGCACACGACGCAGGCTGCT
>CAXTCL010000125.1:2407-11228 GCA_964242035.1 uncultured Acetobacteraceae bacterium
CGCGCGCGTATGCCGTCCTCGGTCGGGCCAACGGACTGGTAATACTGCAGCGGGTTGGTGATCAGATAGCGGGTGAAGCTGTCCACGATCAGCCGGCGCTGGTCGCCCAGGATCACCTCTTCCTGCGGCGCCTCGTAATCCAGCAGGCGCTTGTCGAAGGTGTTGGCCGTCTGGATCAGCGGCAGCTTGAAGTGCAGGCCGGGCGTGGTGACCACCTGGCGCGGCTCGCCCAACTGGGTGATCAGCACGATATCCGTCTGGTTCACCTCGTAGAAGCAAAGGTCGAACGCCACCAGGATGGCGAGCAGGGCGGCCACGCCGGCCACGATGAAGCGGCTCATTTCTGGGCTCCCTGGTCGCCGGCAGGCGCATTCAGCCCCAGCGTAGGCAGAATGCTGCGCACCTTGTCGTCCACCACGATGGTGGGGGTGTGGGCCAGCACGTCCTGCATGGTGTCGATGTAGAGGCGCCGTAGCGTTACGTCCTTGGCTTGGCTGTAGGCGGCGTATACGCTGAGGAAGCGCTGCGCCTCGCCGTTTGCCATGGCGACGGCGGCCGTCTTGGCGCCGTTGGCTTCCGCGGTGATGGCGGCCGACTCGCCGCGCGCACGCGGGACGATGTCGTTGCTGTAGCTCTGCGCTTCGTTGCGCGCGGTGTCGGCGTCCGTGTTGGCCCGCTGCACGTCGCGGAACGCCTCGATCACGTCGGCCGGCGGATCGACCTTCTGCAGCTGCACCTGGGTGATCTCTATGCCGGATTTATACTGGTCCAGGATCGCCTGGGTGCCGGTGGTCACCGCCTGTTCGATGGCGGCGCGGCCTTCGGTCAGGGCGGATTGTATCTTGGTGTGGCCAACCACCTGGCGCAGCACGCTCTCCGCGGCGGATTTCACCGTGTAGTTCGGGTTGCGCGTGTTGAACGCGTAGGCGGACGCGTCGGAGATGCGCCAGAACACGCTGGCGTTGATGTCGACGATGTTCTCGTCGCCGGTGAGCATCAGGCTTTCGGCGGTCACGTCGCGCGCCGGCAGGCCGCGCACCGGCTCCTCACGGCCGCCGCCAAGCGTTCGCGCGGTCACGTCAGGCTCGTCCCCGCTGCTCTGGAAGCCGATCTCGACCCGGTTGATGCGGGTGACGGGCAGGATCTGCACCGTCTCGATCGGCCAGGGCAGGTGGTAGTTCAGGCCGGGCGGCGTGCTGCCGACATAGGCGCCGAAGCGCAGCACCAGGCCCTGCTCGTCCGGCTCTACGCGGTAGATGCCGGTGGCCAGCCAGAGCGCGGCCACCGCCACGAGTGCGACCACGGCCAGCCCGGCCGAGCCGCCGCCGAGGAAGCGCCTGGCCAGTGCCCGCAACTGGTCGAGCAGGCGCTCCAGTTCGGGCGGTATCTGGCCGCCGGGGCCGCCGCCATTGCCGCCGCCGCTGCTCCAGGGCCCCTTTATGGGCGGGTTGGGCGGACGGCGCGCGCCACCACCAATGTTCCAGGGGTTCTGATCGGAGGGCATTCGGAAGGTCTGCTCCTGGACGGGCGCGCATTTGCGCAAGCCGCAAGCTGCGTCATAACCCGGCGGTGGCACGGATATGGACCCGGCCCGGGAGTTTGCAAAGTCATGGCCGAGACGCAGCATCTTGAAGACGCGCTGATGGCTGCTTTGCGCGCGGTCATCGGTCCAGACGGGCGGGACATCGTGACGGCGGGCCTGGTGGACGGAATACAGATAAAGGAGGGGCTGGTGCAGCTGGCCTTGCGGTCAGACCGCGCGCAGGTGGGCCGCATGGAGCGCGTGGCGGCTGAAGCCAGCGCGCTGCTGCGCCGCCAGCCGGGTGTGCTGAACGCGTCCGTGGTGCTGACCGCGCACCGTCCCGCGGCACCGGCCGCCCCCTCGCTGACCGAGCCGCCGCGCGGTGTGATGCGCGGCCACGGCGAAGACCCGAACGGGGCGAAGTTCCTGCAATCCGTGCGCCGGGTGATAGCGGTGGCATCCGGAAAGGGCGGCGTGGGCAAGAGCACGGTGGCGGTGAACCTGGCCACCGCACTTGCCGGCATGGGCCTGCGCACCGGGCTAATCGACGCCGACATACACGGCCCCAGCATGGGCCGCATGCTCGGCATCAATCGTCAGCCGGAAATGGTGGGCAAGATCCTGCAACCCGTCCAGGCATTCGGGCTGAAGACGATGTCGATGGCCTACCTGGTGCCGGAAGACCAGGCGATGATCTGGCGCGGACCCATGGTGATGGGCGCGCTGCAGCAGATGCTCGGCCAGACGGAATGGGGCGAGCTCGACGCGATGGTGATCGACCTGCCGCCCGGCACCGGTGACGCGCAGCTGACGCTGGCGCAGCGCGTGGTGGTGGCAGGCGCGGTGATCGTCAGCACGCCGCAGGACATAGCGCTGATCGACGCGCGGCGCGGCGTCTCGATGTTCGAGAAGGTGGGCGTGCGCATACTGGGCGTGGTGGAGAACATGAGCTTCTTCCACTGCCCGAACTGCGGGCATGACTCGCACATCTTCGGCCATGGCGGCGCGCGCACGGAGGCGCTCCGGCTGGGCGTGCCGTTCCTGGGTGAGATACCGCTGCTGCTCGACGTGCGGCAGGCCGGCGATGCGGGGCAGCCTATCGTGCTGGCAGCACCGGAGAGTGCGGGGGCGGTGGCGTTTCAGGCTTTGGCGCGGGCGGTTTGGGGGAGTGTGGAGTAAGGCAAGGCCTTCTTTTTTGAAAAAAAGAAGCAAAAAACTTTTACTCCTGCGCTGGCATGGAGGCGACGTTTAGTTCTGCCGAGCCGATGCTGGCGGAAAGCGGCACATGATCGATCTTGCTCAACGCAGAGCACTCTGAGCGGAAGTCCAAGGCCCAAACTGCGTCTGCCAATGCGGACAACTGCAAAACGAAGGTTGGCCACCGTGCAAGCGCAGGAACAAAAGTTTTTTGCTTCTTTTTTTCAAAAAAGATGGCCTTGCTTGCTCACCTAATCCCCCACCCGGACCTCCGCATTCGTCCGGCTTCCCTTCTCGACCACCGCCCGCACCACCGCGGACGCGTCGCCACGCAGCACCTCGAACTCCGTGGCGTCATCCTTGCGCGTGAAGCGTATGTCGAAACTTTGCTGGCCCAGCCGAAGACCGTGCAGAGTGATGTCCGGCAGCCAGCGCGGCAGCATCGGGTCCAGGCCGAGCTTGCCATTCGGGGCGTCCGGCCGAAGACCGAGTATCGCACGCAACATCATGAACACCGAGCCCGCGGCCCAGGCCTGCGGCACGTTGGCGCCGACATACTGCACCGGGAAGCCGTTCGGCTCGCGGGTGAGGCCGGCGTAGAGTTCGGGCATCTGGTTGAGCAGGAAATGGCTGGCCGCTTCGTTCAGGTCACGCGCGATCTGGCCGGCTTCGGCGGCAAATCCGTAGCGGCGGAAGCCGGCGGCGATGATGGCGTTGTCGTGCGGCCAGACAGCGCCGTTCTGGTACGAATATGGGTTGTAGCGCGGGTGATCGGCCGACAGCGTGCGTATGCCCCAGCCGGACCACATGTCTGGCGCCATCAGCCGCTTCACCACGCGCGCCGCGCGCTCCGGCGGCACGATGCCGAATAACAGCAGATGCCCCATGTTCGAGGCGACGGTGAGCACCTTCTTCTTCTCGCCGTCCAGGCAATACGCGTAGATGCCGGATTCCTCGTCCCAGAACACCTCGTTGAATTTGTCGTACAGCGTCTTCGCCTTTGCGCGCAGGACGGCGGCGCGGTCCGGCTTGCCGAGAGCGTCGAATACCTCCGCCATGCGCTGCCAGGAATCATAGACGTAGCCTTGCAACTCGCAAAGCGCCTTGGGCCCGCGCACCAGCGTGCCGTCGAGATAGGAGACCGCGTCGCCGGAATCCTTCCAGCTCTGGTTCTCGTAGCCTTGCGTGGAGCGTGTCTGGTACTCCTGGAACCCGTCGCCGTCGCGATCGCCCCATTCATCGATCCAGGTGAGGCAACGCTCGGCCACGGGAAGCTGGCGTTCCAGCAAGGTACGATCCCCGGTCCATAGCCACGCCTCGTGCAGCGTGATCAGGTACAGCGGCGTAGCATCCGCGGTGCCGTAATACGGCGTGTGCGGGATCAGCTTGAAATGCGCGAGCTCGCCGAAGCGCATTTCGTGCAAGATCTTGCCCGGCTCTGCGTCGCGGTAGTCGTCGCGCTCTGTCGCCTGATGCTGGCCCAGCACGTCCAGCGTGGTCGTGGCGAACTCCGGATATATCAGCATGGTCTGCAAAGAGGCGATCAGGCTGTCGCGTCCGAACAACGCGGTGAACCACGGCAGGCCGGCGGCCGGCACGAAGCTCAGCGCGTTGCCTTCCTGCTGCGGCAGGCGCAGCGCCGCCATGTCGTCCACCGCCTGGTGGAAGGTGCGGTAGAGCTCCTCGTTAGAGGTGGTTATGCTCATCACGCCGTCCTTCCACTGCTCCGAAGCGCGGGTGGCCTTCGCGGTAGGGTCGGTGTCATTCGCGCAGCGCACCGGCGCGGACATTGTGTGCTGCCCGTCACAAAGGTCATAGAACAGGCAGCAATGCCAGGTCTGCCCAGGTGCGAGTCCGACGACGAACGTCATGCGTCCGTTGGCATAGCCCATCTCGCCATCCAGCTTGGCGTGCACGCTGACACAGCGTTCGAAATCGTCGTGCACATAGGCGGTGCGCAGGTTCTGCTTGTCCTGCGACCACTCCGTGGACACGCTGCCGCGTCGTATCGCCTTGCCGGATTTCACCTCGAACACGTCGGAGAAGTCGCAGCGCATGCCGATTTCCAGGTTGAAGCAGACATGCCCCATGCCGTGGTTGGTGATGTCGATGTCCTCGTGCACACCGTTCTCGATCAGCCGGCTCAGCACCAGGCCCAGCGTGCGCTCCGGTATCGGCCCGCCCACTGTCTCCAGCGCCTTGTTGGTCAGGTGTATGCGGGCCACGTCATAGTTCACCGCGCCACCGCTCAGCAGGTCCCATGTCTCGCCATCCGCGTAGATGGACCAGCTGCTGATCAGGCGCGTGTCGTTGAAATACAGGCCGCGCTCGCCCGGGTTTTCGATGGTGCCGTCGGGCTCGGTGACCAGCACGGTGCGGCCCTGGTGTATGGCGATCTGCGCTGGGCCTACCTGGACTTTGAACGTCATTTTGGGGTGGCCTCTTGGAGGAAGAAAGGAAGGCCTTCTTTTTCGAGAAAAAGAAGCAAAAAGCTTTTGCTCCGTTGTCGCGGGAGGCTGAAGCGTACGCTTCAACGAAACGCACCCGAAGAAGACAAAAGTTTTTTGGTTCTTTTTTCAAAAAAGAACTGCTTTCTTGCTGCCCGCCTTGCTTCCTTTAACACGCGCATCTCGGTTAGGCTCCGCCCATGCGCCTCTCTGTCATCGCCCTCGTCGCCGCCCTCCCGTTCCCCGCCTTCGCACAGGATGCCGCCATCGCGCGCCTCCTGGACCAGGTCTCGCCGGACCGCCTGCGCGCCACCGACACCGCGCTGGTCACTTTCGGCACCCGCAGCACCTTCTCGGACCACGCGCCGCCCGGCCGCGGCGTGGTCGCCGCCCGGGACTGGATCATGGCCCAGTTCCAGGCCATCGCGGCGGCGTCCGGCGGACGCATGAGCGTGGCGCTCGACGAATACGAGCAGCCGGCCGACGCCCGCCGGGTGCCGCGCGCGGTGAGGATCTCCAGCGTGGTGGCGACATTGCGCGGCGACGAGCCGGGCGGGCGCACCTACGTGATCAGCAGCCACTACGATTCGCGCGCGTCCGACGACAGCGACGGCAACACCGATGCGCCTGGTGCCGACGACAACGGCTCAGGCACCGCCGCGGTGCTGGAAGCCGCCCGCGTGATGGCCGGCGCGCATTTGCACGCCACGGTCATCTTCGCCACCTACGATTCCGAGGAGCAGGGCCTGTTCGGCTCCGCCCACCACGCGCAGGCGCTGCGCGCCGCCGGCGTGGACGTGCAGGGCGATTTGAACAACGACATTGTCGGCGCCTCGGTGGGGGACCGTGGCGAAAACAACCCAAACAGGATACGCATCTTCTCCGAAGCCCTGCCCGCCGGCGCCGACCCGAAGCGGGTGAACGTGCTGGGCAACGAGGAGGACTCGCCCTCCCGCGAACTGGCCCGCTACGCGCACGCCACCGGAAATGCCTACGTGCCAGGCTTCGACGGCGAGCTGATCTTCCGCGCCGACCGTTTCCTGCGCGGCGGCGACCACGAATCCTTCAACGCGGCCGGCTTCCCCGCCATACGCTTCACCGAGCCGGTGGAGACCTTCGCCCACCAGCACCAGAACGTGCGTGTGGAGGCCGGCGTGCAATACGGCGACCTGCAGCGCTACATGGATTTCGACTACCTAGCCCGCGTCACCCGCTACAACGTCGCCGTGCTGGCCGCGCTGGCGACCGGCCCAGGACGCCCGGCGCACGCCTACGTGCTGACGCATGACCTGACGAACGACACGTCGCTAGCCTGGGAGCCGGTGCCAAATGCGGCGCGCTACGAGGTGGTTCGCCGGCTGACCACGGACGCGGATTGGACCAGCACGACCGACGTGAAACAGGCGACCTCGATCACGCTGCCTTACTCGAAGGACGAGTGGCTGTTCGGGGTGCGTGCTGTCGATGCGACGGGGCACGTGGGCGTGGTGGCGTTTCCAGCGCCGAAACGGTAAGGCAAGAAAGGCCTTCTTTTTTTGAAAAGAAGAAGCAAAAAACTTTTAGTCCCGCTAAAGAACGTTTCAGCACCCGCCGACAGGGAGCAAAAGTTTTTTGGTCCTTTTTTTCCAAAAAAGGACTACTTGCTTCCTTAATCCTACCAAAACTCCGTGCCAGGCGGACCCTTGAACGGCCCCAAGAACTCGGGCGTGATCCACCCGCCATAGAACCCGCCCGGCTGCGGCGTCACGCGCTCCTCGCCCACGAAACATGCATCCATGCGTCCGGCGTAGAGCGCCACGCAATCTTTCAGGGCGGCATAGGCGGGCGAGGGATCGGGGTACGTCCAGGCGACGTCGGCCTCCACCCGGCCGCCGGCGCTCAGCGACAGGTAGCGTGCCACGCCCTTCCATTCGCAAAAGCTGGTGCGCTGGCGCGGGGCTAGCGCGCCGTCCAGGAAATCGGCCATTGGCAGGTAGTATGTTGGCGGATGGAAGGTCTCCAGTATCCGCCAGGCGCGCATCGTGTCTGCGACCGTAACGCCGCCCAGCACAACCTGCACGCGTGCCGCCACAGGCTCGATGGACGGGGGACGGGGAAAGTCTGCAACGTGGCGCAACCGTATCATTCCAAACACCTGGAGCGCGTTTGCAGTTTAGCCACACTTGCCCAGCTACAATACCCCAGGGATCACATTTTCGTGGCGCCCAGATATGCGGATAACGGAGACTGGGGGCATGAGCACATTGCAAGCACGCACGATGTCGGACCGGGTTGTTCTCATCCACGACACCTCGGATCGAACGATCATTTCCGAGCTGGACATCGACCAGGCAAGCCTGTTGCTGGAACAGTTGCAGGAAGCCGTAAGGCAAACATTGGCGGCCCTGAAGCAGCGTGCCTCCTGCAGCTTCGCCGTGCAATCGGAAGCAGTAATCTGACAGAACAGAACGACGACAGCGGAGTCGAAAGTCTTTTGCTTCTTTCCTTCAGAAAAGAAGGCCTTGCTTTCACGCCGCCACCGCCTCCGCCGCCCGCATAACCCGAAGGAAATTCCCGCCCCACAACGCCCCCACCTCGCTATGCCCATAACCTCGCGCCACCAGCTCCTCGGTGACGGCAAGGCTCTGGCTGGCATCCGCCCACCCGGTGATCGCCCCGCCGCCGTCGAAATCCGAGCTGATGCCGCAATGCGCCAGCCCGATCCGGCGCACCACGTAGTCGATGTGGTTGCAGAAATCGGCGACCGACGTGTCCTCCGCCCGGCCGCGCACGCGCAGGAACGGCGGCATGGCGGTGATCTGCACCAGGCCTTCGGTGTCGCGCAGCGCGTCCAGCTGCATGTCGTCCAGGTTGCGCGGGTGGTTGCACAGGGACGTCACGCAGGAATGCGTGGCCACCACCGGGCTGCGTGACTGCTGGACCGCCTGCAGCATGGATCGGCGCGACAGATGGGAGACATCGACCATGATGCCCAGCCGGTTCATCTCCGCCACCGCCTGGTGGCCCAGCGGCGAGAGGCCGCCATGCAGCGTCTCCCCGTCACCCAGGTCGCGGCGCGGGTTGGCGCTGTCTGCCAGCAGGTTGTGCCCGTTATGGGTGAGCGTGATGTAGGTGACACCGAGCGCGCGCAATTGCGCCAGCCGGCCGAGGTCCTCGCCGATCGCGTGGCCGTTCTCCACCGCCGGAACGATCGCCAGCACGCCGTCCGCGTGGGCGGATACAATGGCGTCCGCGGTGGTGCAAAGCCGGGCGGTGATGCCGAGCCTGGTGGCGTCCATCTCGCGTATCGTTTCCAGCATGGCCACCGCGCGTGCCCAGGCCTCGTCGCATTGCGCCGGCGTGCGCGCACTTTGCGGGATGAAGGCCACAAAGCAGCCGGCATCCAGCCCGCCCTGCCGCATCTTCGGCAGATCCACATGGCGCGCGGTGGGGCCGAACGGATCGGGCGAATGCGGCCAGGGGATGTCTATATGGCTGTCTAGCGTGAGAGTGGCGCGATGCAGCGCCGCGGCGTCGGTCATGCGTGGCCCTTGGTGGTGCTTGTCCCCTGACATGGGGCCGGCCTGGTAAGATGCACGGCAGAGGGGGGTGGGCGGAAGGGGAAGAAAGGCCTTCTTTTTTGAAAAAAAGAAGCAAAAAACTTTTGTTCCTGGCG
>CAXTCL010000126.1:0-11220 GCA_964242035.1 uncultured Acetobacteraceae bacterium
GACAGCGGAGCAAAAGTTTTTTGCTTCTTTTTTTCAAAAAAGAAGGCCTTGCTTTGCTTTCCAACAGTCAGGTTCTAGGTCGGCTGCGGCGCCAGCACGCTTGCCTCGGCTACCAGGTGATAGAAACGGCCGTCGAACAACTTCATCACCTCGACGGTAGCCGCATGCGATTCCGGCCGGATCGGCGAGGCCATGCAGCGCTCGATCGCCGCCATGTCGGGGAAATCCATCTCCAGGATCATCGCGATGGGACGTGCGTCCGGGTCGGTCGATCGGGTGCGCTGCACGCGCACGGCGAGGACGCCGGGGAACCTGCGCCATAGCGGCTCGAGCTCTTCGCGCACGCGGCGGAAGAACTCGTCTTCCTGTCCGGGGAGGATTTTGCCTTCGTAGATCGCTGTTCGGGTTAACATGGGACCGTTATTCACCTGTTTTGGATAATTTTCGACTTCAGCGATGCGATAACAGCTATTTGAGCCACTCGACTTTGCCGCCAGGATGGAAAGCGGCGTGCACAGTCGCCCTCGGTCCCGTATCGACTACCAGATACATTGAATGCACACCCGACGCGTGCCTTGAGAACCGTTCCCAACCCAGCAAGACATGGATCAATGCAGGTCCAGTATCCGCCAGCAGTCGATCAGCGTGGCGGATGAACACGATCAGCGGCTTTTTATCGGCTAAATCAGCGAGATTTTCCAATGGTGCCTGGAATGACGTTGTTTCAGGCACCTGCGCGGCCTGCGCGATATAATCGAAAACAGTAGCCAGTCCACCACCGTCATAGGCGACAGTCAGCAAAGTAGCCCCTTGCAGATTGTGGAAACGCGCGAGGTCCTCCTCGGCATGTACTGAGAAGACCCGGGGCTCTCCGCCCAACCAAAGGCCGGGATATCGACTTAACTGAAATTCTGGGAGGTCGGCCATGGAACGAAGCTAACACCGACTAAGCTACGAGGCGAGCACGGTACCCAATGGAAGGCATCGCGTTGAACCAGAGTGCCATTCAGTCGATTCCTCCACAGTCGCGGTTACCCAGTATAACCAAGGCAAGTTAGCTCTGCCGGATGCTGACCGGACAGACACGCGACAGCGGAGTCAAAAGTTTTTTGCTTCTTTTTTTCAAAAAAGAAGGCCTTCCTTGCTGTCTGCCTTCACCCACGCGACCACAAAAACATCAGCTCGTGCTTGTTGTGGAACAGGTGCACCAAGCGCCCGCCGGGAATCGATGCGAACGCCTCGGCCGCCGCGTGGTCCGTGGCGCCCTGGAACTTCAGCGTGCACAGGATGCGCCCTGCCCGGCCGCTGGCGATCCAGGCCTGCACGAGAGTCAGCAGGCGCGAGGGGTAGGCGATCACGTCGGAGAACAGCCAGTCGACGTCCGGCTCGGCGGCGGGATCCAGCGCGAAGGCGCTTTCCTGGCGGACGCTGACGCCTGGCATGGCGGCGATGGCAGGGTCTAGGGCGGCTTTGTCTATGGCGGTGACGCGGGCGCCGAGCTTGGCGAGTGCCCAGGTCCAGCCGCCTGGGGCCGCACCTAGGTCCAGGCAGGTCTCGCCCGGTTGCGGCCAGGCGCGCCAAAGGGTGCAGGCTTCCCAGAGCTTGAGGTAGGCGCGGCTGGGGGGGCCTATGCGGTCTTCTTCGAAGGCGACTTCGCCGTTGACGAAGGGGCTGGTCTGGGTGGGGCTGACGAGCATGCGGTCATAGCCGAGCAGGGTCCAGGCGCCGAGATGGCTGGTGGGCGCGGCGATGGGGAAGCGGAGGGGTTTGGGGCGGAGCGGGGGGAGCTTGGCGGTGATCAGGGCAGCGCGGCTGTTGTGGTCGAAGGGGAGGTAGCCCCAGTTGCGCTGGATGGCGCGCAGGCTGTCGGCGGCCATGCCTACCGAGGGGACGGGGAGCTCGCGCGGGGCGGTCCAGGTGTTGAGCGCCCAGGCGGCGGGGGCTGGCGGGTCCGGCGAGAGGGCGAGCAGGCCGTGCCAGGCGCGGACTTCGACGCCGCGGCGGTCCAGCTCCTCGGCCAGGACATCGGCGAAGCCGTCGGCGGCCTGGTAGGCGCTGCGGACCCAGGCGCCTTCGGCATCGCCGCTCAGCGGACGAGCCTGGCGGTTGCGGCAGATGCTGCCAGCAGCAGCCACGCCAGGATCAGCAGCACGCCGCCGAACGGCACGGCCGGGCCGGTGTCCAGCCCTGCCAGGCGATGCGCGTATATCCCGCCGCAGAACAGCAGGCTGCCCAGGGCGAACCCCACCCCGGCCACGTTGCCGAGCCGGCGCGACAAGGCTGTGGCCCGCAGCACCCACAGGCCGCACAGGAGCAGCGCCAGTGCGTGCCATGCCTCGATCTGTATGGCGCTCTGGATAACGGCCGTGCTGTTGTCCAACCGCTCGGCCAGTGCGTGCGCGGCCAGTGCGGCCATCCCCACCGACCCGGCACCGCTCAGCGCCCCGGCCGTCATCCAGATGCGTCCCATTGCCACGAACCTTTCGCAAAATGATGCGCTGCACATCTACAAGCAGGCAGCGGGCAAGAAGCACGACGGCCCGTCTTCTCGCGTCAACCCTCAGCCGATAGACTGACACCATGCCACGCGGCGACCTGTTTCCCGAAATCGGGCCCTTCGAGACCGGCTACCTGCCGCTCACCGACGGGCACGTGATGTATTGGGAGCAGGTGGGCAACCCGCGCGGCCGGCCGGTGCTGTTCCTGCATGGCGGGCCGGGCGCGGGCGCCGGCGCGGTGCACCGGCGGTTCTTCGATCCGGGGCACTGGCGGATCGTGATCTTCGACCAGCGGGGCGCGGGGCGGTCGCGTCCGCTGGGCAGCCTGGAGGCGAACACCACCGGGCACCTGGTGGGGGATATCGACAGGCTGCGGCTGTATCTGGGTATCGACAGGTGGTTGCTGTTCGGCGGGTCCTGGGGGTCCACGCTGGCGCTGGCCTATGCGCAGGCGCAGCCGTCCCATGTGGTGGGGCTGGTGCTGCGCGGGGTGTTCCTCGGGCGGCAGGCGGAGGTGGACTGGTTCCTGCACGGCCTGGCCCAGGTGTTCCCGGACGCGCATGCGGCGTTTGCGGGTTTCCTGCCGGCGGGCGAGCGGGGGGATCTGCTGGGCAGCTACCTGAAGCGGCTGACCGACCCCGATCCGCTGGTGCACATGGCGGCGGCGCGCGCGTGGTCGATCTTCGAGGGCTCGTGCAGCACGCTGCTGCCCAGCCCGGACACGGTCAGCTCGTTTGCCGGGGACCGGACGGCGCTGGGGCTGGCGCGCATCGAGGCGCATTACTTTGCCCATGACCTGTTCCTGCCGGCGGGCGGGCTGCTCGGGCAGATGGCCTCGATCGGCCACATCCCCGGCGAGATCGTGCAGGGGCGCTACGACATGGTGTGCCCGGCGGTGAGTGCGTTCGACCTGGCGGCGCACTGGCCGGCCGCACGGCTGACGATCATCCCGGATGCCGGGCACTCGGCGCTGGAGCCCGGCGTGCGGCGGGCGCTGGTGGCCGCGGTGGAACGCTTTCGTCACCGCGCCTGAGACGGGTGCGGCAACACACGCCGTATTCGCACGTTGTGTACGTCAAGGCTGGGCCGGACCGCGCCCGCCGTCTTTCAAGGAGCCAACATTTTGAGATCGAACCTCGCCGTAACCGCGGCACTGATACTCCCGCTGCTGGCCAGCACAGGCGCCTTTGCCCAGCGCGGCACGGCGCCGGCCTCCACGACCACGCCCGGCGCTACGGCGGCCAGCCCTGCCGCACCCGCCTCCACCATGGCGCCGGCCACGCCGATCCCGTCCAGCACGGCCAAGCTGTCCAAGATGGACATGGATTTCGTGACCAAGGCCGCGCAGGGGGGGGCGGCAGAGGTGCAGATGGCGCAGCTGGCGCAGCAGAAGAGCCAGGATGCGAGCGTGAAGCAGTTCGCGCAGTCGATGATCGACGACCACACGCCGGTCAACACGAAGCTGGCGCAGCTCGCCACGGCGAAGGGCATGACGGCACCGACCGACCCGAACCCGGCGCAGCAGAAGATGCTGGCCAAGCTGCAGGGCATGGACGGTGCGAAGTTCGACCACGCCTACATGTCGGGCCAGGTGAAGGCGCACCAGACGATGCTGAAGCTGTTCGAGCGCGAGGCCACGAACGGGACGGATACCGATCTGAAGGCGATCGCGGAGAGCACGCAGCCGGTGATCCAGAAGCACCTGACGATGGCGCAGAACACCAAGGGCTGAGTTAGGTAAGGTAAGGCAAGCAGTCCTTTTTTGAAAAAAAGGATCAAAAAACTTTTGTTCCGTACGCTGCTTGGGCGTCCTGTTTCGTTTTGGGACATTGGGCAGCGGCTGGGTGCTTCAGGATAGGGTGAAGCCTCGTAACGGCGTCGGGACAAAAGTTTTTTGCTTCTTTTTTTCAAAAAAGAAGGCCTTCCTTGCTTCCTATGACACGCGCGACATGCCCAGGCTGACCGGCCCGATCGCCTTTGGCGCGCGCGTCTGGGTCTCGGTCTGCCTGGCGCTCTTCATCGCCTACTGGCTGCAACTGGAAAACCCGTTCTGGGCGGGCACGTCGGCCGGCATCGTGTGCCAGCCCAGCCTGGGCGCCTCGCTGCGCAAGGCGAATTTCCGGTTAATCGGGACGCTGCTTGGCGCCGTGATCGTCGTGTTGCTGGTGGCGGGCTTCCCGCAGAGTCGTGCCGGGTTTTTCCTGGCGCTGGCCGTCTGGTGCGGGCTGTGCGGGTTTGCCGCCACCGTGCTGCAGAACTTCGCCAGCTACGCGGCTGCCCTGGCCGGTTATACGGCCGTCATCATTGCCGCCGATGCGGTATCCGATCCCAACGGGGTGTTCCTGCTCGCGGTGGCGCGCGCGACCGAGATCTCGCTCGGCATCGTGTGCGCCGGCGTGGTGCTGGTGCTGACCGGCCGGGGCACGGCGCGCGAGCGGGCAGCCACCGCCATCGCCGACATCGCGCGGCAGACCGGTCTGGGGCTGCGCGGCAGTTGCGAGCATCCCGGCGGGGACAGCACGGCCGCGCGGCGCGCGCTGATCGTGCGGGCGAGCGGGTTGGCCGCGCTGCTGGACGAGACGGTGGGCGAGAGCCCGGACCTGCGTGTGCGGTCACACGCGCTGAGCGCCGCGGTGGACGGGCTGTTTGCCGCGCTGTCCGGCTGGCGGATGGTGGCGACGCATTTGGAGAATGTGGCTCCGGACCGGGCTGCCGAGGATTTGGCGCCGTTGCTGGCGGCGTTGCCGCCCGGGCCGGCGATCGTGATGACCTCGCGCAGCCTGCCGGCGGAGACGCGCGACCGGTGCCGGGACGCCGCGCGGGAGCTGGACCGCGTGCCCGTGCAGACGCGGGGCGCCGAACTGGTGCAGGTGGGCGTGACGGACGCGCTGCGCGGCCTGGCCGCCGCGCTGAATGGCGTGGCCCTGCTGGTGGAGCCTGCGCGGGCGGAGGACCTGCCGGGCAGCGCGTCATTGCGTTTGCCGGACCTGCTGCCGGCGCTGCTGAACGGGTTGCGGGCGTTCTTCATCATCCTGGTTTGCGCGCTGTGGTGGATCGTCAGCGCCTGGCCCAGCGGGACCAGCGCGCTGCTGTTCGCCGCCATCGTGGTGCTGCTGCTCTCGCCGCGGGGCGAGAGCGCGGTGCGCAGCGCCTGGCAGTTCCTGGGTGGCACGCTGACCACGGCGATCCTGGCGGGCATCGTCAATTTCGCCGTGCTGCCTAACCGCGAGGGCTTCATCAGCCTGGCCCTTGTGCTGGGCGTGTTCCTGATACCGCTGGCGGCACTCAGCGCGGGTAGCTGGAAACAGTCGTTTTTCGTGGCGGCCGCCACCAACTTCACGCCACTGCTGGCGCCAGCCAACCAGCCCACCTACGACACCGCCAGTTTCTACAACTCGACCGTGGCGATCGTGGTTGGCGTGGCGGTGGGCGCGCTGGCGATCGCGCTGCTGCCGCAGCTCTCGCCGGAGCGCCGAGCCGAGCGGTTGCGCCTGCTCACCCTGCGCGACCTCCGGCTGCTGGCGACGCGACGCAAGCTGCCCAGCCTGGTTGGCTGGGAGGGGCTGATGTACGGCCGGCTGGCGGCGCTGCCGGAGGGCAGCTCTCCGCTGGCGCACGCGGAGATCACGGCCGCGCTGTTCGTGGGCGGCGCGGTGCTTCGGCTGCGTTTGTGGGCGGTGGCGTTCGGGCAAATCCCGGCGTTGCAGGCGCTTCTGTCAGCGTTGGGCGCCGGCAGGATGGGTGAGGCGCGGCGGGCGCTGCTGGAAGCCGATCGGGCCATGGGGCAGTCCGCGGAGGTTCGACCTGCGCGGGCTGCGCTGCTGGCGCTGCAGGAGGCGCTGACGCGGCATGCTGGGTATTTTGGGGAGTGAAGTAAGGAAGGCCTTCTTTTTTGAAAAAAAGAAGCAAAAAACTTTTATCACCTCGCATTTGCAGCGTCCGGGTGTTTCTTGGCGATAGCGCGCGTCGCAGCGTCGAAGGGAACAAAAGTTTTTTGCTTCTTTTTTTCAAAAAAGAAGGCCTTGCTTTCTTTAGGTGATCCCCGCGCCCCGGCTGTTATAGGACAGAAACCATGCGCTACGCTGAGGTGAACCTGTTCGGCGTGCTGGTCTCGCCTATCGCGCCGATGCTGCTGGCGGCCTGGCTGCTGCTGATGGCCGTGCACCAGGTCGCCGACCGCACCGGGCTGACGCGCCGGATCTGGCATCCGGCGCTGGCGAACCTTTGCGTGCTGGTCATCATCCTTTCGGTTATCGTGATCGTGGTGGGGAGGTGGCCCTGATGCCGGACCAGAACGACGCGCTTGCCGGTGCGAAGCTGCGGCTGGTGCCGGCGCGGCACGGCGCGGCGCCGCGGCTGGTGCCTGTCCTGATCACGCTGATGCTGGTGGCCGCTGCCGCGGTCTGCGCGTGGGCCGCGTGGGACGCCTATCTGGCGCCGCCCTGGACGCGGGACGGCACGGTGCGCGCGAACGTGGTGACGATGGCGCCGGAGATCTCCGGCCGCATCATCAAGCTGCCTATCGCCGACAACCAGTATGTCCGCCGCGGCGACCTGCTGGTGGAGATCGAGGCGACCGACTACGCGATCGCGGTGGACAACGCGCAGGCCAATCTGGACCAGGCGCGCGCCAACGAGGCCAACAAGCAGGCCGAGGCGCGGCGGCGCCTGCAACTGACGGACCTCTCGACGTCCCAGGAAGAGCGGCAGACCTATCTCAGCGAGGCGCAGCAGGCCACGGCCGCGGTGGCGCAGGCGCTGGCGGGGCTGGGCCAGGCGAAGGTGAATTTGGAACGCACGCGCATCGCCTCGCCGGTGGACGGGTTCGTGACCAATCTGGAAGCGCGGGTGGGCGATTACGGGGTTACCGGGCAGCGGTTCCTCACGCTTGTGGATGCGGATTCATTCTGGATCGATGGGTATTTCGAGGAGACCGAGCTGCACGCGATACATGACGGCGATCATGCGCGGGCGAAGCTGATCGGGTGGCACGACCCTATCGAAGGGCATGTGGCGGGCGTGGCGCGCGGGATCGTGGTGGCTAACGCCACGTCTGATGCGAGCGGGCTGGCTTCGGTAAATCCGATTTTCACTTGGGTGCGTCTGGCGCAACGCGTTCCGGTGCATATCGCGATCGATCGTTTGCCGGCGGGGATGCGGTTGGTGGCTGGGCAGACGGCTAGTGTGGAGATTGTCAGGTAATACCGGCAGGGCTTGAGAGTGACGGTTAAGGAAGCAAGCAAGGCCTTCTTTTTTGAAAAAAAGAAGCAAAAAACTTTTGCTTCTCCGCATTGTCAGCGTGGGTGTTTTTCCGGGTGTACCCGACGGCTGCAAGTGCGGGGAACGAACGTTTTTGGTGATCGCGTCACCCGTTTGGGCACCAGCGCGGTTGTCGATTGCATGACAAACGGACCGGCCGACGAGCCGCGCCGGTTCTGCCACCGCGCAAATTGGCAAAACCAGGCGCGGCCATGATGCAGACGTGGAGATAAAAGTTTTTTGCTTCTTTTTTTCAAAAAAGAAGGCCTTGCTTCCTTCGGCTTAGCTAACGCCCGGCAACACGCCAGCAATTACCTGCTTGACGCTGTTCTTCAGCACGCTGCCCAGCTCCGGCTCGCTCAGTGTCATGGTCAGGAAGTTCTTCGCGTCCTTGAACGTGATGTGTGGCGGCAGCGGTGGTACGTTCGGGTCGGCGTAGATGTTCATGATTACCGGGCGGTCGGCGTTGAAGGCTTCGTTCCAGGCGGCGCCGAGCAGCTCCGGGTCGCGCACCAGGATGCCTTTGAGGCCGAGCATTTCGGCGTAGGTGTGATAGGCGAAATCCGGGATCGACTGGGTGGATTCCGTCTTGCCGTCGCCGAGCTGCACGCGCTCTTCCCAGGTGACCTGGTTCAGGTCCTGGTTGTTGAGCACCATGATGATGAATTTCGGGTTCGACCAGTTCTTCCAGTATTTGGAGACGGTGATCATTTCGTTGAGGCCGTTCATCTGCATGGCGCCGTCGCCGATGAAGCCGAGCACCACGCGGTCCGGGAACGCCATCTTTGCTGCCACGGCATAGGGCGTGGCCGAGCCGAGGGACGCGAGGCTGCCGGATAGCGAGCCCATCATGCCGCGGCGCAATTTGATGTCGCGGCCGTACCAGTTGGCTACCGAGCCGCTGTCGCCGGTGATGATGACGTTCTCCGGCAGGCGCTTGGAGCACTCCCAGAATATGCGCTGCGGGTTGATCGGGTCGGCTGCGACCATCGCGCGGTCTTCCAGCGTGTGCCACCATTTGGCCACGTCCTTTTCAATGCCCTGGCGCCAGTCTCCCGGCTGCTTCTGCTCCAGCAGCGGCAGCAGCGCGCGCAGGGCCACGGCGCTGTCGCCCGTCATGTTGATTTCCATCGGGTAGCGCAGGCTGAGGCGGGTCGGGTCCAGGTCGATCTGCACGCCGCGGGCGGTGCCTGGCTTGGGCAGGAATTCGCTGTAAGGAAACGAGGAGCCGATGACGAACAGCGTGTCGCAATCCTGCATCATGTTCCAGGACGGCGCGGTGCCGAGCAGGCCGATGCCGCCGGTGACCCAAGGTATGTCGTCGGCCAGAACCGCCTTGCCGAGCAGCGCCTTGGCCACGCCGGCCTGCAGGCGGTCCGCCACCGCGATGACTTCGTCGGTGGCGTTCAGGGCACCGGCGCCTACGAGCATCGCCACTTTGCGGCCGGCGTTCAGCACGGCGGCGGCCTGGCGCAGCACGGCCTCGTTCGGCATCTCCGCGGGGCCCGCATAGCCCACGCCGGTATGCGTGGTGCCGTGCGCCAGTGGCGGGTCCTTGTAGGCGAGAAGCTGCAGGTCATTGGGGATGATGACGCAGGTCACGCTGCGGGTGGCGGAGGCGATGCGCACTGCGCGGTCTATCGCGTGGCGTGTCTGCTCCGGCACCATTACGGTGACGATGTAGTCGCTGGCGACATCCTTGAACAGCGACTGCAGGTCCACTTCCTGCTGGTAGTTGGCGCCCACCGCGGTGCGCGCCTGCTGGCCTACGATGGCGACCACCGGCACATGGTCCATCTTCGCGTCATACAGGCCGGTCAGCAGGTGGATCGCACCTGGTCCGGACGTGGCGTAGCAGAGGCCGACCTCGCCGGTGAACTTCGCATGCGCCGAGGCCATGAAGGCTGCCATCTCCTCGTGGCGCACCTGCACGTATTGCATTTTGTCTTTTGCTTGTTCGAGCGCGACATCAAGGCCGCCTACGCCGTCGCCGGGGTAGCCAAAGACGCGCTTCAGTCCCCACTCGTGCAGGCGGTTCCAGACGAAATCGCTGACGTTCATGCTCATTGGTGGGTTCCTGGGTTTGTGCCTGCGAAAGGAAGTAAGCAAGGCCTTCTTTTTTGAAAAAAAGAAGCAAAAAACTTTTGCTTCTCCGACGCTGCGGCGCTTCGATGTTCCTGGAGCATCTGGCTGGTTATATTAGATGGCTTTGACGTTGGCTGGTGTAAGAAAGCAGTCCATTTTTCCCCGCATTTTGCGGCGTCCGGATGTTCCGGACAAACACGCAGGCTCGACATGCCTGGACCGGCGATCTAGTCGGAGCGTAGAGGCGTATGTCTCCCCAAAGCGCACCCGACAGTGACAAAAGTTTTTTGCTTCTTTTTTTCAAAAAAGAAGGCCTTGCTTACTTCCTTACCGTCAGATCCGCCGAGCAATACGGTCCGCCGTCACCGCCGTTGTCACGCCGAACAGCACGTGTAACATCGCGTGCTGGACGATGCTGGCCTTGGTGTCGCGGCTGAGCCGGGGTGTCACGCCCATCGCGGGGCCGAGCGCGCCGTAGGCCAGGCCGTAGAACGCGGCGCCGAACGCCGTGCCGGCGATCACGGGCGGCAGGCGACGGCGCCAACCCGTTCGACGACACCCTGTTCACCGAGCGCAACTGGCGGATCGTCGAGGCGCTGCGCGGCGTCGCCGACGCCTTGGGCGAGACGCAAGCCCAGGTGACGCTGGCCTGGGTGCTCGCCCGGCCTGGCGTGGACACCGCGCCGGATGGGGGTCAGCGGCGTCGCCCAGCTCCATGACATCGCCGCGACAGACCTGGTCCTGCCGGCCGGGCAGCTGGCGGCGCTGGACGCGGCGACCGCCCCCGGGTCGGCGATGATCTATGACCTGTTCACGCCGGCGGGCCGTAAGAACGTGGTCTTCGGCGGCAGCGCCGCGGCGTCACGATAGGCATGTCATGGTGTCCAACGGGACCCTTGGCCCGGCTGTGACGCGGTTACTGCGGCAACGCTGGCTCTCGCGGCTGGCCGGTATCACAGCGCCACGAACATCCCGGCCAGGCCAAGAAAGGGCACCAGCGCCAGGGCGCCGCGAGCGGCCACACCAGCGAGATTTGTGTGATCCAGGGCCGCTTCCTGGCGCGCCTGCAAGGCTGCGAGACGGGCTGCGAAGGAGGTACGCGGCGCGCGGTCGTTGCTGAAATAGGTGCTGGCCTGGTTGAAGTTCATCGTTGTCATGGCTGGTTACTCCGCTGGCTGTGTCGGCCGTCTCCGACCTGCCGAGGGCGTTGCATCAGCCGTGCCACTTGCGTAACCGCATGACAACACTGATAAATTTGCTCGGACGAACTTGTTGAATGGTAGATAATGTGATTTTGCGCCAGTTTATGGCTAGAACCACTAGTTATACCAACGGGCTGAAGTGTTGACTCCTCTAGAAGGCCAAGGGCTCTGCCCCT
>CAXTCL010000127.1:0-11084 GCA_964242035.1 uncultured Acetobacteraceae bacterium
GAAGCGGGCGCACGTGGGTCTCCGGTAAGGCAAGGCAAGCAAGGCCTTCTTTTTTTCAAAAAAGGACTGCTTGCCTTGCTTTCCTAGCCTCATAACAACCCCACCGACCATGCGCGCCGCTACGCACTGCAATGCAACATGTCGATTGCAAAACGGCTCCGCCCGGCGTCTCCTCCGCGCCGAGCCCCATCCCGGGGCGAGCCGGACGCCTTGCCATGCCCACCTCCAACGAGCTGTTCTGGATCTACGCGGTCCTGACCGGGCTCGTGCTGCTCGTCCTGTTGTTGATCGCAGGACGCACCTTTGTCTTCATCGAGAACGACAGCTTCGGCGTCGTCGAACGCAAATGGGCGCTGCGCGGCGGCATCGCGTCCGGCTTCATGGCGCTGCAGGGCGGCCCCGGCTTCCTGCCGCGCACCATCAAGGGCGGCTGGCACCGCTTCACGCCGTTCCAGTACCGCGTGCACAGGCAGAAGCTGATCACCGTGCGCAGCATCGGCTACCTGTTCGCCCGCACCGGCGCGCCGCTTGCCGAAGGCCAGGCGCTGGCCGCCTGGCCGGCCGACGTGGACCCTGGCGACGCCGCCGCCTTCTTGGCGCAAGGCGGCCAGGGCGGGCCACAGCGCCGCATCCTGCGCGCCGGCACCTACGCGATAAACACCGCGCTCTTCGTGGTGCTGACGGACGAGGGCGTGCGCCAGATCGCGCTGGGTGACACCGACAAGGCGAGCCAGCTGCACGCGCTCATCACCGCCCGCGAGGGCTACACCCCCGTGGTGATCGAAGGCGACCGCGTCGCCATCGTGACGGTGCAGGACGGCCCCGCTTTGGAGCACGAGGAGATCATCGCCCCCACCGTGGGCACCGACGCGCGCCAGCCCGCGGCGTTCCACAACTCGTTCCAGGACGTGCCGCGCTTCCTGGCCGCCGGCGGCCGCCGCGGCCGGCAGGAACAGGTGCTGGTGGAAGGCACGTACTACATCAACCGCCTGTTCGCGACCGTGGAGATGACCGCCAAGACGCAGATCGGCATAGGCAACGTGGGCGTCGTCGTCAGCTACACCGGCCCGAAGGGCGACGACCTCTCAGGCGAGGATTACCGGCACGGCCGCCTGGTGGCGCCGGGCCAGCGCGGCGTGTGGCAGACGCCGTTGCAGCCGGGCAAATACGCCATCAACCCGTTCGCCCAGGACGTGAAGCTGGTGCCGACGACGAACTTCCAGCTCCGCTGGATCGAGAACTCCACCAGCGACATGCATAATTTCGACCAGAACCTGGCCGAGATCCGCCTGATCACGCGTGACGCGTTCGAGCCGATCCTGCCGCTCTCGATCGTGGTGCACATCGCCCAGGACGACGCGCCGTACGTGGTCCAGCAATTCGCCGAAATTGGCAAACTCGTCGATCAGACCTTGGACCCGATGGTGAGCGCCTGGTTCAAGGACGCGGCCCAGGAGATGACGCTTATCGAGCTGGTGGGCAAGCGCGCCGAACTGCAGGCAAAGGCGCTGGGCGAGATGAAACTGCGTTTCCAGAAATACCGCCTGCAGGTGATGGAAGTGATGATCGGCACCCCCCGCGCTATGTCCGGTGACAAGCATATCGACACCGTCTTCGAGCAGCTCCGCATACGCCAGGTGGCCCGCGAACAGGCCGCCACCTACACCAGCCAGCAGGAGGCCGCGCTGAAGGAACGCGAACTGAACGAGGCTCGCGCGATCGCCCAGCAGCAGACCGCGCTTACCGCGTCCAAAGTGGCCATTGCCGTGGCGCAGAACGAAGGCGAGGCGCAGCTGCAGCGCCGCGGCCGCGAGGCGGAGGGCATAAAGATCACCGCGTCGGCCGAAGCCGAACGCACCCGGGTGAGCGGCCAGGCCGAAGCCGACCGCATACGCGCCGTGGGTGAAGCCGAGGCGTCCGCCACCAAGGCGCAGGCGGACGCGCTCGGCGGCCCGGAAGTGGCACTGCGCAAGATGATCGCCCAGATCGCCGCGGACGCGATGCAGCACGCCAGCCAGCCTTTGGTGCCGCAGTTCGTGATGGGTGGTGGTGAGAAGGGGGCCGGCGGGATCGTGGACATGCTGATGGCGATGTCCCTGGCCAACGGCAGCGTGGGGGCGGCTTTGACGGGTGGGCAGGGCAAGTAAGGCCCTAGGGCCAAGCCAGCCGCCTGAACGCGCTCATCAGGCTGCGTGGCAGCGCGCAGCCTGATGGGTGATCCAGACGGTGAGCACGGCCCCGGGCTTGCCTCGACACCTTCGGCAAGAGCCCGGGTCAAATGCCGGGCTTTCGGGATGAAGCAGCCCTTGGCGTCTAGCCATCCACGGGCCGCTTACCTAGGTTCCCCGCATGTCCCGATCCCCTGCCGCCGACCTGGCACCGCTCGTGAAGCTCCTGCAAGCGGGCGTCCCACCCAACCGCGCCGCCACCGAACTCTCTCGCGTCCTGGCGAACTGGACGGCCGAGCTCAAGGACGACGGCGAGCAGCTACAGGAGCGGCTATCCGGCCTGGCCGAACAGATGACGACCGGGATCGATGAGATGCACGAGGGCATCGCCGAGGCAAGCGACAAGGGCAAGCCTACGCTGCGGCGCATATTGGCGGCGCATGAGGCAGTGCTGGCCGAGTTACGCAAGGCGCAGGGGGCAGGGTAGGCGTTCCAACGCCCGGCCACTGCACTCAACCTTTTTCCAAGCAATCCGAAATAGATTGGGGTCCGGGGCCTCGAGGCCCCGGCGGGGTTTGGGGCAGAGCCCCAATCTTTCTTGCCGGTCAGAATGCAGGGCCATGGGTATTGCTCGCGTCACGCCTCACCCGGACGCCACGATCCGGTCCAGCCGCCGCAGCCCCGGAAACAACCTGGCCCACACCCCGGCCACAACCAGCGTCCCCAACCCCCCGATCACCACAGCCGGCACCGCCCCAGCCAAAGCCGCCAGCGAGCCGCTCTCGAACTCGCCCAACTGGTTCGAAGACCCGATGAACAACAGGTTCACCGCCGCCACCCGCCCGCGCATGCCGTCCGGCGTGCGCATCTGCACCAGCGTGGAGCGTATCACCACGCTGACCACGTCCGCCCCGCCCAGCACGGCCAGGGACGCGGCCGACACAGGCAGCGACGTGGAGAGCCCAAACGCGATGGTAGCCACGCCGAACACCGCGACCGCGGTGAACATGGCCGGCCCCAAATGCCGGGTCATCGGGCGCCGCGCCAGCCACAGCGAGACGCAGAGCGCCCCCAGCCCCGGTGAGGCGCGCAGCACGCCGAGGCCAACCGGGCCGGCATGCAGTATGTCACCGGCGAACAGCGGCAACAGGGCCGTGGCGCCGCCGAGCAGCACGGCGAACAGGTCCAGCGAGATGGCGCCCAGGATCTCCGGGCGCTGCCGGACGAAGCCGATGCCGGCGAAGAAGGTAGCCAGCGTGGCGGGCGGCTGGGCAGTGACGGCGATGCGGCGTGGCAGCCGGGCACTGGCGCTGGCGGCAAGTAGAAAGGAGACGGCACAGGCGGCGTAGGCGAAGCCCGGGCCCGCGCCATACAGCAGCCCGCCGAATGACGGGCCGGCGATGTTGGCGAGCTGGAACAGCGAGGAGGATGCGGCCGCGGCGCGCGGGTAGCTCGCCTGCGGCACCAGGCTGGGCAGCAGCGCCTGCAGGCTTGGCGCCTCGAACGCGCGCGCGCTGCCGGTGGCCGCCGCCAGCGCATACAGCATCGGCGGCGTGGCGCCGTGCGTCAGCGTGATGGCGGCCAGAGTGAGCGCCGAGACGCACTCGGCCCCCTGGCAGATGGTGGCGATACGCCGCCGGTCCGACCGGTCCACCACCGTGCCGGCCACGAACACCAGCGCCATGAACGGCAGGAACTGCGCCAGCCCGATCAGCCCCAGCGCCCAGGCGCTATGGGTGAGCGCGTACATCTGCCACCCGAGTATGACCGCCTGCATCTGGTAGCCGAGCGAGGAAAGCGCCCTTGCGCAGAGCAGGGGCAGGAAGCCGGGGTTGCCGAGAAGCCTGGTGGGGGGAGCGGGTGCCACGCGCGGGGGAGTAGTCCCGTGCTGTTCAGAAAGGAAGGAAGGCCTTCTTTTTTGAAAAAAAGAAGCAAAAAACTTTTGTCTTGCCGCTGCTGAAGCGCGTCGCTTTGTCCGGAAACATTCGGCTGCTGCAAATGCGGGGGAACAAAAGTTTTTTGGTCCTTTTTTTCAAAAAAGGACTGCTTGCTTTCTTTGCCCCCCGGTGCCGACCGCCCATGAAATACGCCGCCTGGCCTGCGGAACGGTCCTGCACATGGCCCGTTGACCTGCCGCCGCCTCTGGCCGGTGCGTCGCCCTGTGCCTTTGCGTCTCGCCAACCACATCCATCCCAAGGACACCGACTTGCCGAACGTGAAATCCAGCGTACGCCTCCGCGAAGGCCGTCCCACGCCGCGTGGCGCCACCTGGACCGGCACCGGCGTCAACTTCGCCGTGTTCTCCGCCAACGCCACCCGCATGGAGCTCTGCCTGTTCGACGATACCGGCGAGCGCGAACTCGACCGCATCGACCTGCCGGAATACACCAACGAGGTGTTCCACGGCTTCCTGCCGGACGCGCGTCCGGGCCAGATCTACGGCTACCGCGCGCATGGCCCGTATGAGCCCACGGCCGGCCACCGTTTCAATCCGAACAAGCTGCTGCTGGACCCTTACGCGAAATCCCTGGTGGGTCACGTGGAGTGGAACCCGGCGCTGTTCGGCTACAAGATGGAGACCGCCGACGACCTGACCTTCGACGACCGCGACAGCGCGCCGTTCATGATGAAGTCACGCGTGATCGACGGCGCCTTCACCTGGGGCCCGGACCGCCCGCCGGGCATTGGTTCCGACCGCACGCTGATCTACGAGGCCCACGTGCGCGGCCTGACGCAACGCCATCCGGACGTGCCGGAAGCCCTGCGCGGCACGTTCCGCGGCCTGACCGACCCTGCCGTGCTGCGCCACCTGAAGTCGATCGGCGTCACCGCGATCGAGCTGCTGCCGATACACACGTTCCTCGATGACGATTACCTGCTCGACAAGAAGCTGAAGAACTACTGGGGCTACAACACTATCGGCTTCTTCGCGCCGGCGCGCCGCTACGCCAGCGTACCGGATTTCGCCTTCTCCGAGTTCAAGGAGATGGTCGCCCGCCTGCACGAGGCGAACCTCGAGGTAATACTCGACGTGGTTTACAACCACACCGCAGAAGGCAACGAGCGCGGCGCCACGCTGTGCTTCAAAGGGCTGGACAATGCCAGCTACTACCGGCTGATGCCTGACGACAAGCGCTACTACATCAACGATACTGGCACCGGGAACACCGTTAACCTGAGCCACCCGCGCGTCATCCAGATGGTCACCGACAGCCTGCGCTACTGGACGGAGGAGATGCATGTCGACGGCTTCCGTTTCGATCTGGGTACAATCCTCGCGCGCGAGCCGTACGGCTTCGACCAGCAGAGCGGTTTCCTGCGTGCGGTCGGCCAGGACCCCGTGCTCAGCCAGGTGAAGCTGATCGCCGAGCCGTGGGATTGCGGCCCCGGCGGCTACCAGGTCGGCGCCTTCCCGCCAGGCTGGGCCGAGTGGAACGACCGCTACCGCGACGTGGTGCGCTCCTACTGGAAGGGCGACGATTCGATGCTGCCGGAAATGGCGACACGCCTGACCGGGTCTGCCGACAAATTCAACTGGGGCGGCCGCCGTCCGTCCTCGAGCGTGAACTTTCTCACCGCGCATGACGGCTTCACGCTGCACGACACCGTCGCCTACGACGACAAGCACAACGAGGCCAACGGCGAAGAGAACCGCGACGGCACAGACAACAACCATAGCTGGAACCACGGCGCCGAGGGTCCCACCGACGATCCGGAGATCAACGCGCTGCGCTGGCGCCAGAAGCGCAACATGCTGGCCACCCTGCTGCTGAGCCAGGGCCTGCCGATGATCGTCGCCGGCGACGAGTTCGGCCGCAGCCAGGGCGGCAACAACAACGCCTATTGCCAGGATAACGAGATTTCCTGGCTGGACTGGGATCACGACGAAGACGCGAAGTCGCTGATCGCTTTCGTCGGCGACGTCATGCGCATACGCCGCACGTTCCCGATCCTGCGCCGCGAACGGTTCCTGACCGGCACGTACAACGAAGCGCTGGACATCAAGGAGCTGACCTGGCTGACGGCCGCCGGCGTGGAGATGACGCAGGAGAACTGGGACGATGCGGGTGCGCGCTGCTTCGGCATGGTCCTGGACGGCCGCGCACAACCGTCGGGCATACCCAAACGCGGCATAGACCGGACGCTGCTGCTGATCCTGAACGCCTACCACGACCTAGTGGGCTTCACCCTGCCCAAGGTGCCGGGCGGCACGGGGTGGATGCTGCTGCTCGACACCAACCGTCCGGACGGCCATGAGACGTCGCGGTTCGATTTCGAAGCGCAATACGGCGTGACGGGACGCTCCCTGCTCCTGCTGGAATTGGAGCCGGATGCCGCGGCGGCCGCGGCTGGCGAGGCGGGTTGAAGGTAGCAGACATCATGAGCCGCGGCGTCGAGTTCATCGAGCCGTCGGCGAGCGTGCAGGCGGCGGCCGAACTGATGGGCGAGATCGACGTGGGCGCGCTGCCGGTTGGCGACGCCACGCATATGGAAGGCGTGGTGACCGATCGCGACATCCTCTACCGCATCGTGGCCAAGGGGCTGGACCCCGCGACCACGAAGATACGCACCATCGTCTCGCGCCCGGTGATCACCTGCCGCGCCGAGGATACGCTGCAGACGGCGATGGACCTGATGGCGGCGAACCACATACGGCGCCTACCGGTGACTGACCGGGACGGCAGCGTGTCGGGGTGGGTGACGCTGGCGGATCTGGCGCGGCGCATGCTGGTAGAGAACACGACGCTGCAGGCGGCGCTGACGGAACTGACGGAGAGGAAGGAAGGCCTTCTTTTTTGAAAAAAAGAAGCAAAAAACTTTTGGTCCGCTGTCGCGCCGCGTTCCATCACTCGCCGACAGAGAGCAAAAGCTTTCTGGTCCTGTTTTTCAAACAAGGACTGCTTGCTTTCTTCTGCTACCCGCCATACCGGCGCTGCGCGCTACGAACCAACGTAGCAGGCAGGTTCAGCCGCGATGCAAAATACTCCAGCAGGCTCCCTCGCGCTTCCAGGGCCACCACGGCGGCCACGTAGGCATAGGCCGCAAGCTCCGCATCGAGCACAGCGGCGATCGCCAGGCTGAGCGCAGGCGGGTCTGCCAAGGCGGCATCAAGCGCATCCATCACGTCTGTCTCGCCGCCGCTGGACGCGAGCCAGCCGCGCAGCTGCGGCGCGCGTCCAAGCGCGGCCTCGTCGGCCAGCAGCGCCACCGCGGCAAATTCGGCCAGCGTCTGGCGCTGCGTCGCCGAGAGCGTCTTCAGGTTCACCGTCAGGGGAAACAGCGTCTGGTGGCGGTTCTGCAGCCAGCCATGCAGCACCTTGGCCATCAGGTTTTCGTCGAGCACCGTGCGCCCTGCTTGCGGCACGGTGGCCGGGCGGGCAGCGCCTTGGGTTTCGGGCTCTCCGGCGACCAGCGGCGCGAGCGGCATTCCTACTGCCAGCGCCTCGAGCGCGGGTGCTGCGCCGTCCCTCGAGCCACTGGCAAACAGGCGAGCGAAGAGCGTCAAACGACCAATCTCAACTAAGGCCAATCCGGGTTAAACTGGCTCTCGAAAACAAAAACTCCTTTTTGAAAAGGAGACTCACAATCTCCGCTCCGTTTGCATTTGCATCAGCAGCAAGATGTCGCAAGGTAAAACGATCCGCGGAAACAGCGTCAGGACAAAAGTTTATTGCTTCTTTTTTCAAAAAAGAAGGTCTTGCCTTCTCCTGCGAAGCCCGCCGCAACGCGGGTTGATATAAGCAAGCTCAAGTAGGAGCGGCCACTGCGCCATGGCCGACGAGGGCTTCGATCTGCTCCAGCAGCCGGGAGAAATCGACCGGCTTGGGATGGTAGTCGTCGCATCCTGCCGCGATTGCCTTTTCCCTGTCGCCCGACATGGCATGCGCGGTCAGTGCGATGATCGGCGTATGCGCGGCCTGGCTGCTCGCCTTGAGCCGGCTGGCCACCGTCCAGCCGTCCAGGACGGGCAGGTTCATGTCCAGCAGTATGATTTCCGGGTTGTCGGACAGCGCGCGGTCCAGGCCCTGCTGTCCGTCGGTGGCAACCAGCACCTCATGGCCGCGGCGCTTCAAGCGGCGGGACAGGAAATCCCAGATTTCCTGGTGGTCTTCGACGAGGAGGATGCGGCTCATGGCGGGTTCCCGGGGATAGCTCAGCGCTGCAACGCCGCATGGACCGCTTGGCTCCGCAAGGCTCGCCCGGTAGTGAACCGCCGTGCAGGCTCTGGCCGCACCCGCGGTATCGGTCCGCCGCCTGCAAGCTGGCGGAGCGGCCGATTGCGGGCAGGCCGCCGCGCCGACATAGAGTGCGGCCCTGCCGGAAAGTGACCACACATGACGCTCGCCCAGGGCCTGTCCTTCGCGCTCATCGCGGCAACCGTGGGCTGCTTCGTCTGGGGCCGCCTGCCTTACGATTTGGTTGCCGTGGCCGCGCTGTTCGTGGGCGTGGTGATCGGCGTGGTGCCGGCCCGCTCGGCGTTCGAGGGGTTCTCCGACGAGGTCGTCATCATCATCGCGGCCGCCCTGGTGATCAGCGCCGGCATCGCGCGCTCCGGCATCGTGGAGGCGGCGATGCGGCCGATCACGCCCCGCCTGCGCACGGTGTCCGTGCAGGTGCCCGTGCTGGTGGGCGCCGTGCTGGTGCTCTCGATGGTGACGAAGAACGTGGGCGCGCTCGCCATCTTCATGCCGGTGGCACTGCAACTGGCGCGGCGCACCCGCACCGCGCCCAGCGCGCTGCTGATGCCGATGGCGTTCGCCTCCATGCTCGGCGGCCTGGTCACGCTCATCGGCACCAGCCCGAACATCCTGATCGCCAAGGTGCGCGCGGACGTATTGGGCAAGCCATTCGGCATGTTCGACTACACCCCGGTGGGCCTGTCCGTGGCGCTGGTGGGCTTTGTGTTTCTCTCCTTCGGCTGGCGCCTGCTGCCAACCGGCCGCCGCGCCGCGTCCTCGATGGAAGCGGCGTTCAACCTGGAAGACTACACCGCAGAGGCGCGCGTGGAGCAGGGTTCGGTGGCGGCCGGCCGGCGCGTGGCCGACGTGGAGGCGATGGCCGAAGGGGACGTGCAGGTGGCGATGGTGGTGCGCGAGCGCTTTCGACGCCTGCCCGCGCACCCCGACCTGATCCTGCGGCACGACGACGTGGTCCTGCTGCGTGGCGAGCCAACGAACCTGGAGCGCCTGGTGGCGCGCGCCAGGCTGAAGCTTTCCGGCGGCGGGGACGGCGAGGCCAGGCTGGTGGAAGGCGTGGTGACGGCGGACAGCGCGCTGGTGGGCCAGACCCTCGGCCAAGCGCAGCTGGAGGAGCGCTTCGGCATCGGCGTGGTGGCCGTCAGCCGCAGCGGCAAGCGCATCGGCCAGCGCCTAGCCAGCGTGCGCCTGCACGCCGGCGACGTCATGGTGTTGCGCAGCACGGCGCCCACGCTGCCGGAGACGATGGGCGAGCTGCGCGTGCTCCCGCTCGCCGAGCGCACCATCTCGCTCGGCCGTAACGACCGCGGCTACGTGCCGGCTTTGGTGCTGGCGGTCGCGATGGGCCTGGTGCTGGTGCACGCGCTGCCGGTGGCCATCGCCTTCTTCGGCGCCGCGGTGACGCTGCTGCTGCTGCGCGTGCTGACGATGCACGAGGCGTATGGCGCGGTGGAATGGCACGTGCTGATCCTGATCGGCGCGCTCATCCCGATCAGCCACGCGGTGCGCGACAGCGGCGGCACCGACCTGATCGCCGGGCTGCTGCTGCCGGTCGTGCACGGGCTGCCGGGTATCTGGGCGCTGGGCGCCGTCCTGGTGCTGACGCTGATCGTGACGCCCTTCCTGCATAACGCGCCGACGGTGCTCATCATGGGCCCGATCGCTGCCAGCCTGGCGGTGAAGCTGGGCTTCAGCGTGGACAGCTTCCTGATGGCCGTGGCGCTGGGGGCGGGGTGCGATTTCCTCACGCCGATCGGCCATCAGTGCAACACGCTGGTGATGGGGCCTGGCGGGTATCGGTTCGGCGACTACGCACGGCTTGGGGCGCCTCTGTCGCCGCTGGTGGTGGCTGTGGGGCTGCCGTTGCTGACGGTTTTCTGGCCGCTTGGGCATCACTGAGGAAGCAAGCTAGGCCTTCTTTTTTGAAAAAAAGAAGCAAAAAACTTTTGTTCCCGCGCATTTGCACCAGCCGGTTCTAGCCGGATGCGCCGAAGCATCGGCAGCGTCGGGGAGACAAAAGCTTTTTGCTTCTTTTTCTCGAAAAAGAAGGCCTTGCTTCCTTCCTTCACTCAATCATCCGCAACACCAGGCTGTATCTGCCGCAGCTTCTCCGCCAGCTCCTGCATCCTGATGTCCCCCTTGCTCAACACCTGGTTGGCGCCGCGCAGCCGCCGCCTGTCCTCGTTCGTCAGGTCACGCGCGGTCAGCACAACAACGGGCACCTCACTGCAATCGGGGCGCTCGCGAAACGCTGACAGGAAATCGAAGCCGTCCAGCACCGGCATGTTCAGGTCCAGCAGGACCACATCCGGCACGGAATGCGCCACCTTCTGCAGCGCGTCCGCGCCGTTGACGGCTTCGCTGACATGCCAGCCGCCTTTCTCCAGCACCTGGCGCATGCGATCGCGGGTGTCGGAGTCGTCATCGACCACGAGCACGCTGCCGCCGGTCTCGCGGAACCGCTCCATCACGGCACGCAGCCGCTCCCAGTCGACGGGCTTGACGATGTAGTCCGCGGCGCCGAGCGAGGTGGCCAAGGCGCGCTCGGCCACGAACGTCACCATCACCACCGGGATGTCGGCCAGCTCCGGATCGGCCTTCAGCGCGCTCAGCACCGACCAGCCGTCCATGCCCGGCATCATCACGTCCAGCAGGATGGCCCGTGGCCGGAGGCGGCGCGCTTGTGCCAGTCCGGTCGCCCCATTCGAGGCGGTGCGGG
>CAXTCL010000128.1:0-11018 GCA_964242035.1 uncultured Acetobacteraceae bacterium
GGCTCTGGTCGCTTCGATGCCGAAGTTTTGGAGATGTCGATGAAGCAGCCGTCACGCACGAGCCGGCGCCCGCGATGGAATGGCCGGCTACCTCGAAGCTCGGAGATTGGCTCGCCGCGTGGCTTCGCGCTCCACGAAGCCGGTTTGCGAAAGCAGCCGAGTTTTGCACCAAAGGGTAAGCTGTCGCGCATCGGTGGCGCCCGGACCACGTGGAAACCGGCCGCGCTCAAGGCGCTTGCCAGGTGCCACCCGGCCGCGCCGACAACGTTAGTAGGCTGTCATACCGTATCAATGAAAGCCATATGTATCAGACGATGAAATTCGCTGGTGTTAAGCAATTCGGTAGACTCTCGATACGCAAGTATAGCCTGAAAAAAGTATATAACGCTTAGCGCCTGCAGTAGCTCATCGAGGCCTATATCTTCCTTCATCACCGTTTGTCATTTCCGGAGGAGAACAGTCAACACGGTCATGGCTGCCTGACCAGCGATAACAAAGGCTAGCAGGGAACCGACAAGCACTGCATGAGATGGCTGCTTGAGGCTCGGGTCCCGCATCAAAATCAAGGCGCCGTATGCGGCTAGAAACAAGCAAACGACATTCCCGACGCGACGGCAATGGAGGATCAGATGCATCCTTGTGCCGTAAGCGGCATTCTGTCGGGCCATACCACATCACACCGGCTGTTATCGCGCCGACAAGATTGGGGCGAACACAGTGGTGAAAAGAGGCTGCATTTTAATTTTCCTGTCTCGTGCTGGGCGGCCCGCCGCGCGCCTGCAGCACCGCTTCGTCTAGGATCGCGGCCACCTCCTCGAAGGTCACCGGTTCGGGCAGGGGCTGGAGGAGCGGCATGGCTATGCCTCACCCTCGCTGTCGCCGCTTGCAGCCGCGCGCCCGGCCTCCATGGCCCTCACCGCGCTCTCTGCATACGCACACCCCTGCGGCAGCGCTGGCGGCGGTTTCTTCATCACGACAAAGCCAGCTTGGGCCAGGCACCGCACCAGGTGCGCCGCCGTGATCTTCCCCATGATCTCGCCGGCCAGCTTGAAATGCTTTCGGCCGTCGAAGCGGAGGGCGTGAGATACGGCCTGCTCCAGCTCGTCAGGAGTGACCGGGAGGAGGCGAGAGGCGGGCTGTTCATCCATGCCCGCAAGCTAGCTCTGAGAACAGAAGAAGAACAAGGAAGATTCGGCGGGGCGCGCGGTTTGCGACAAAGTTTTACACCAGGCTATTTACCGTGGCCGCCGGGCTGCTTGCGCCATAGGCTGACAAGATGAGGACCACGCCCGCCCACTGCGCCTTGGCCGCTTTCTTCTGCCTCATCCTCACGGGCGCATCTGCTCAACCGTCTGACGATCTTGGAGCCGCCGGCACGGCCTTGCAGGACAGTCCGGGCGCTGTGGGGGCGGCGGGCGCTGGCGGGCATCAGGGACGACATCGCCGGCACGACAGCGCCCAACCTGCAGCGATCGACAAGCCGGCGCCCCTCAAGGTCACACCCGACCCCGTGCAGCGCCTCGAACAGGGCGCACTCCTCTGCGACACGGAAGGCGAGCTGCAGCAACACCAGGCGGCAATCGCGGCCCGCATGTCCGGCGGCTCCGCGCCCGAACCTAGTGGGTGCCGCATCCTGTCGGGCATGACCGCCGTGGCGGTGGTGGAGCGGCACGGGCTGGCCAGCACGGAGGTGAGCTTGCCCAACCCGGCCGGACGCCAAGGCTGGACCGACTCGATGGTGCATGACGCGCCAGCTAAGGCGCAGTGACGTGAGGCTTTCGCCTGCCCTGTTACCTAACTGCTACCTAGGAGATTTTCGAAGGCCGAGAGATGCAGTCTAACCCCTTGATTAGACTGGTGGGCGCGACAGGGATTGAACCTGTGACCCCCGCCGTGTGAAGGCGATGCTCTACCGCTGAGCTACGCGCCCGGCCGTCCGAGGCGGTGATGTAGCGAGGCGGAACAGCGCTGGCAAGACTGGTTGGCGCAGGCAGGCTCGGCACCGCCCACTCAGGCGCGGTGCAGTGGTGAGGACAGCGTATTTCTTGTTACGTCTGGCCTGTATATTACCGTGTTCTCAAATGCAAAATCCTGCAGGCATTGTGGCAACAGGAGAATCGGCACTATAGTGTTTAGACAAGACTAGAGAAAAGACAGATGCCCTCCGAAGACCTGAAAAAGACGCTTCTCGAATTGACGGTGCAGATCGTCTCCGCCCATGTCGGCAAGAATCAGATCGCGCCCTCGGCTCTCCCGGCGTTGATCGAACAGGTTCATGCATCCTTGCGTAGCGTAGGACAGGAGCCGGCACCGGTCACCGCGGAAAAGCAGCAGCCTTTCGTCGCCGCCAAGCGCTCGATCTTCCCTGACTACATCATCTGCCTCGAGGACGGCCGCAAGCTGAAGACGCTGAAGCGCCATTTGCGCTCCACCTTTGGATTGTCGCCGGAGCAGTATCGCGAGAAATGGGGCCTGGCCGCCGACTACCCGATGGTGGCGCCCAACTACGCGCAGCATCGCTCCCGCCTGGCCAAGCAACTCGGGCTTGGCCGCAAGCAGCAGGACGTTGGCGACGAGGAAGAGGTGGTGCAGGCATCCGAGCCCGCACCAGCTCCGGCGGCACCGGAGCCGCGCGAGACGCGCCGGCGGACGGAGCACACCGCGGCGTCCGTATTCTCCAAGTTCCCGGGCAAGTCAGCGGAAGCCGAGGCGGAGCCGGACGCGCCGGAAGCAATTACGGAACTGCCTGGCCAGAAGAAGCGCGGCCGCAAGCCGTTCTCCAAGCAGCTCGCCCGCTCGATGCCGCGCTAAGGTCGGGCGCCATGGCTGACGCGTTCATCTGCGACTACGCCCGCACGCCGATCGGCCGCTTCGGCGGCGCGTTGCGTGACGTGCGCGCCGACGATCTTGCCGCGATCCCGCTGCGGGCGCTGCTGGCGCGCCATCCGCAGATGGATTGGGGTGCGGTGGACGATTGCTACTTCGGCTGCGCCAACCAGGCCGGCGAGGACAACCGCAACGTGGCGCGCATGGCGCTGCTGCTGGCGGGCATCCCCGCCAGCGTGCCGGGCGCCACGCTTAACCGCCTGTGCGGTTCCGGACTGGACGCGGTGGGCACGGCGGCGCGGATGATACGCGCCGGCGATGCCGGCCTGGTCCTGGCGGGCGGCGTGGAGAGCATGACGCGCGCGCCGTTCGTGGTACCGAAAGCCACGGAGGCGTTCTCCCGCCAGGCGGTCATCGAGGACACCACGATAGGCTGGCGCTTCGTCAACCCGCTGATGCGCGCGCAGTATGGCGTGGATTCGATGCCGGAGACGGCGGAGAACGTGGCGGCCGACTACAACATCTCACGCGCCGACCAGGACGCATTCGCCTATCGCAGCCAGATGCGCGCCTGCGCGGCGCAGGACAGCGGCTTCTTCGCGCGCGAGATCGTGCCGGTCACCATACCAGGCAAGCGCGGCGATACGGTCGTGGATACCGACGAGCACCCGCGCCGCGACACCACGCTAGAAGGCCTGGGCAAATTGCGCGCGGCGTTCCGCACACTAGGCACGGTGACGGCCGGAAACGCCTCCGGCGTGAATGACGGGGCGGCCGCGTTAATCATCGCCTCCGAGGCGCAGGCGGCGAAGCACGGCCTGACCCCGCGCGCCCGCATCGTGGCCATGACCACCGCCGGTGTGCCGCCGCGCATCATGGGTATGGGCCCGGCGCCGGCCACCGAAAAGCTGCTGGCGCTGACCGGCCTGCGCATCGCCGACATTGATTTAATCGAGCTGAACGAGGCTTTTGCTGCGCAGGCCCTGGCGGTGATGCGCCAGCTCGGCCTGCCTGACGACGCACAGCACGTGAACCCGCAAGGCGGTGCGATCGCGCTGGGGCACCCGCTGGGGATGTCGGGTGCAAGGCTGGCGATGACGGCGGTGAACGCGATGGAGGCGCTTGGCTTGAAGCGGGCTGTGGCCACAATGTGTATTGGCGTCGGCCAAGGGATTGCGGTGTTGCTGGAGAGGTAAGGAGGCAAGGCCTTCTTTTTTGAAAGAAAGAAGCAAAAAACTTTTGATCCGCTGTCGCGCGCCTCTCCGCAGCCGCCGACAGGGAGCAAAAGTTTTTTGCTTCTTTTTTTCAAAAAAGAAGGCCTTCCTTACTTGCCTTACGAGAGCACCACTTCCTTCCGAGGCTTGCGAAACACATAAACCCCCGCAACCCCCTCGCTCTCCGTCACAGCCGCCTGCATCACCGCATGATCAGGCGAAAGCTCGCAGGCCGGATCCGTCGCGTGCGTGTCGCCCAGCAGCGCGAAGGCCTGGCACCGGCACCCGCCCCAATCCACCTCGCGGCGATCGCAACTGCGGCACGGCTCCTTCATCCAGGCGGTGCCGCGGAAGCGCAGGAACGCGTCCGAATTGTTCCAGATGTCAAACAGCGAGACGTCGCGCACAGACGGGAAATTGAAGCCGGGCAGCGTTTCGGCGGCGTGGCACGGCATGGCGCGGCCGGCGGGCGAGATGTTTATGAAGCGCTGCGCCCAGCCGCCCATGCAGGCTTTCGGGCGCGCGGCGTGATAGTCCGGCACCACATAGTCGATCACCATGCGGCCGGACAGGCGCACGCGGGCGGCGTCCACCGCCTCGGTCGCCGTGTGGAGCTGGTCGAGCGTCGGCAGCAGGGCCGCGCGGTTGACCAGGCCCCAGCCGTAATATTGCACGTGGGCGATCTCCGTGCGGTCCGCGCCGAGCGCTTCCGCCATGGCGATCATCTGCGGCACGCGCGCGGCGTTGGCACGGTGTATGACGAAGTTCAGGGTGAGCGGCAGGCCGGCCTGCCGGATACGCGCGGCGGCCGCCTGCTTCTTGGCGAACGCATTGGGCGAGGCGCCGAAGCGGTCGTTCTCCGACGGGTCCACGTCCTGGAAGCTGAGCTGGATGTGGTCGATGCCGGCAGCCATCAGCGCAGCTATGGCGCGGTCGTCCAGGGTAACGCCGGAGGTGATGAGGTTGGTGTAGAGGCCGCGGGCGGACGCATGGGCCACGAGTTCGGCGCAGTCTCGCCTGGCCAGCGGCTCGCCGCCGGTGAGATGGACCTGCAACACGCCGATCTCGGCCGCTTGGTCCAGCACGCGCAGCCAAGTGGCGGTGTCCAGTTCTGCGGCCGCGCGCTCCAGATCCAGCGGGTTGGAGCAATACGGACACTGCAGCGGGCAGCGGTGGGTCAGCTCCGCGATCAGCCCGAGCGGCGGGGGCGCGGTCACAGCCGGACCGCGCCGCGTGCGCTGAGGTCGGCGAGCATGGCGTCCACGTCCGTGCGTATGGCCTCGGGCGGGGCGTTGAAGCGGGCGGCAAGGTCGGCCACGATGGCGGCCACGTCGCGTTGGCCGTCGATCAGCTTGAGCACCTCGGTGGCGTGCTCGTCCGGCACGAACATCCGCTCCGGCCCAAGCAGCACCCAGGCGCCGCGCACCTGGTCCATGCGGAACTTGTGGCCGGGACTTAGACGGGGGATCTGGTTCATCTGGCGCCGGCCTCAGGCCGCGCCGGGGATGAAGGCGCCGGGCGGCGGCAGGCCGGGAGCCACGTAAGCGTGGTGCAGTGCGTCCAGCTGCGCCCACAGAACGTCGCATTTAAAGCGCAACGCCGCCAGCACCGCCTGCTGCTGCTCCGGCGTGCGCGCGTGCTCCTGCACGTAAGCGAGCGCGAAGTCGGAGTCTTGCGGCGCCTGGGTGAGGCGCGGGGTGAAGTAGGCCAGCGTGTCGGGTGTGATCCAGTCGTAATTGGCGAGCATGCCGGACACACGTTCCGCGATGATCTTGGGGGAGAACATCTCCGTCAGCGAGGAGGCGACGGCTTCCAGAATGCTGCGGTCCCGGACAAACGCCACATAGGCATCCACCGCGAAACGGGTGGCAGGCAGCAGGCCGGCTCCGGACTCGACATACGCCCTGTCCAACCCCACGCCCTCGGCGAGCTTCAGCCAGCGCGCAACGCCGCCGGTGCCCGGTGTGTCGCCGTCATGGTCGACGAGGCGCCGGCGCCATTCCCTTCTGAGGTCAGAGGTCGGCAGGCGCGCCAGCAGGGTAGCGTCCTTGGCGGGGATCGCACTCTGGTAACAGTAGCGGTTCAACGCCCAGGCCTGGACCTGGCCCCGGTTGAGTTGCCCGCCATGCAACAGCCGGTGGAACGGATGGTGTATGTGATAGCGCTCGGCGCCGATCTCTCGCAGTGCGCCCGCCAGCTGGTCTGGCGACAATTGCGTCGTGGTTAGCACAGGTTTCCCAGTCCGGCTGTTTCTGTCCGGCTCCCTGGCCAGACAGGCCGCGCCCGGGTAGGGCGCGGCAACCGGCGTTACTTCTTGGCTTCAGCGCAGGCGTAGCTGTTGATTTCCGCACCGAGCGCGATTTCGACGATCTTGGGCGATTTCCATGCCATGTCAGGCTCCTTTGGTTGAGACAGTACGACATTGGGCCTGGCGCGCTGCCTGGTCAAATGAACGCTTCATCAGAACGCAATCGATGGCGGCGGGTTCGAGGCGGCGGCGCACTCTCCCGACCGCAGAGGGAGCGGTTGCCGGCCGATTGCGGGTCGTTCTATACACACGCCGCGTGGGAGAGGTGCCAGAGTGGCCGATCGGGGCGGTCTCGAAAACCGTTGTGCGCGCGAGCGTACCGTGGGTTCGAATCCCACCCTCTCCGCCAATTCTCAGTGCTAGCACGAGAGTTATCGACCGGAATGGCCGGGAGTAGACGGACAGCTTTGCAGAAGCTGGCCGGGACAAGCGGTCATGGGATTGATCCTCGTGCGCCGGTGAGATGCGAACGCGTAACGCATCCACGGATGTCTCGCGCAGTCTCGAACAAAAATTCCAGTACCAGAACGAGCAGCGCGTCATGGCGGCCTTTTCGCTACCAGAGCGTGCTTACGGCCGTTGCCGGTTAGTGACCGGCCAACTTGGCCGCTTAGACGAGCCTGCTCTCCTCCGCGCTGCAGCCGACTTCGCGCAGAGAGTGCCTGCATGGTTGTCAGGCCGAGGCCGACCAGCCCCGCAACCGGTGTCGACGGCACATGGTCGAGCTGTGCTGCACCGGTGATGGCGCAACCGTCTCTGGCCGGACGCGAACGGTCCGGTTCGGAGAGGAAGGTCGGGTCAGGCGACGTTAGCCGAAGCCGGGTTGCGGCGGCATTTACACGCGATCTCCGTCAGGCTTGTCGGCCGATCGGCAAGAAGTAGCGGACGAGGGAATAGGGCAAGGTGTTCCGACGTCTATTCACCGTATATTCCCTCCACTCGGCCCACTCCTGGAAAGGACGCCCATGCTCCGCAGCCTGCTTCCCTACGTCAGCATCGTCTCGACCGTGCTCGCCGGAACCGCCGTCGCTGCATCGCGCCCGCCCGCCGAGACGCATCACCCGAGCCAGCCTGCACCAACCAGCACGCTGCCCGATGCGGCCCCCATGGCCGATGCCGCCGCGGCGCTCGGCCACGCCTACAACGGCACCCCGATCGACGTGCTGACCTACCATTACGACCGCGGCCGCACAGGCTGGAACCAAAGCGAGACCGACCTCACGCCGGCCGCGGTCGCCTCGGCCAAGTTCGGCCTGCTGACCACCCTGAACGTGGACGGCAACGTTTTCGCCCAACCGCTGCTGGTCTCGGGCTTTCCCCTGCCGGACGGCAGCACGCACGACGTGCTGGTAATCGCCACCGGCCACGACACGGTGTACGCGTATGACGCGCGCAACTACCAGCTCCTGTGGAAGCGAAGCCTGGGCACGCCGCAGGCGACCGACGACGTGGGCTGTGGGGACGTGCAGCCGGAATACGGCATCTCCAGCACACCCGTGATCCTGCGCAGCGCGCCGGGCACCGCCACCATCTACCTGGTTGCCGCCACAGAGCCCAAGCCGTTCAGCTTCCACACCACGCTGCACGCGCTGGATCTGGGCACCGGCCGCGATGTGGCCACGCCGGCCGAGCTGTCGCCCTCGGCCACGCTGGCCGGCGGCGGCACCGTCAGCTTCGACCCGCAGAACCAGTGGAGCCGCGCGGGCCTGGCCAGCGACGGCGCTTCCATCTACGTCGGAATCGGCTCGCATTGCGACAACAACGCGGGCAGCATCACCGGCTGGCTGCTGCGCTACAACGCTGTGCTGGCCCCGCTCGGCGCCTTCAACACCATCCAGACCTCTACGGCCGGCGAGCTGGCCAGCATCTGGATGACCGGCTTCGCCCCGGCGCTCGATACGCTGGGCAACCTGTTCCTGGTGACCGGGAACGGCGGCGTGGCCGGCCGCGATTGGGGACAGAGCGCACTCTCGCTCGACCCCTCGGTCAGCCACGTCCGTGGCAGCTTCACGCCGTCCTCCTACGGCACGCTCAATGACAACGACCAGGATTTCGGCTCCGGCGGCATCATGCTGTTGCCGGTGCTGCCCAAGCAGACGGTGCCGCCTTTGGCGGTGGCACTCGGCAAATCGGCCGTTGTGTATCTGCTGGACCAGAAACGGCTGGGCGGGCTGAAGCCGAACGACACCGGCGCCTTGCAGGCGATCACCCTCACGCAGCGCGGCAACGCCGGCCTGTGGGGCGGTCCAGCCTACTACGACGGCGCTCAAGGCCCTGTCGTGTTCCTGCAGACCGACAGCGACGTTCTGCGTGGCTTCAGCGTGGCCACAACCGGCACGCCCGCACTCACCCAGACTATGGCCGGCACCACCAAGGCCGGCTACGGCGGCTCGCTGCCCATCGTCTCGTCCAACGGCGACATCCCAGGCAGCGGCATCGTCTGGCTGGTTCGCCGCTCGGTCCCGATGGAGCTGGAGGCGTATGGCGCCGACACGCTGGGTAAGCCGCTGTTCGCGGCCAATGCCGGCGTGTGGTCGAATGTTCAGAACCAGAACTCCTTCGTGACGCCGATGGAGGCAAACGGACGAGTATACGCGCCGGCCTACAAGACGGTGAAGGTTTTCGGTCTGGCACCGTAGCGAACGCCCGACCGAGATCATGTGTCGGCCGGCGCAGGTCGCACGTGGCGCTGCTCGCCGGGCGGCGCCGGCGCGTCCCTCGGTCGCGCTGCCCCAAGCCGTAGCCACCGATGTGGCAACCAACTTGCAGACGAGGACCTCACGCATTCAGCAGCGCGGCCATTTTTTGCCGACAGTGGTCACTCGCCACCCGTTGCTGAAAAGTCCTGAAACGTTAACCGATCGTCGCATTGCGGAGGAAGAGCATGTGGGTTACGCGTCGGGATTAAGGGAAATCCCGCATTTTTCCGAGCCGGTAGACGCCTATTTTCCACGTCTATCGAGGAGGAACGGACATGAACATTCTACCACTCAGCAAAGAGGCACAGCCTGACGAGGCCGAATTCAACGCCTTTTTCCCATCACCTTTCTCGCTACAACAGTTTACCAAGCCGACGAGCGGATTGGAGGGCGCCCACTACCCGCAACCCTATCGCGGCACGCGCCGCATCCTGGTGATCTGCACCGATGAGCGATATTTGAAAACCGAGAACGGTACGCTGTTCTCAACGGGCAACCACCCGGTTGAGACCCTGGTGCCGATGTACCATCTGCATCAGGCGGGGTTCAAGTTCGACATCGCAACCGTTTCCGGCAATCCAGTGAAGCTCGAACACTGGGCGATGCCCAAGGAGGACGAGGCGATCATCGGCTTTCACCGCGCCTGTCTTGAACAATTCCAGAAGCCGCTGAAGTTGGCCGAAATCGTTGGCGGTCTCGGTCCGGACAGCGGCTACGCTGCCCTGTTCATTCCCGGCGGGCACGGCCCCCTGGCTGGCCTACCGTTCAGCAAGGACGTTGCGGCAGCGATCCGCTGGGCCGTCGACACCGACCGGCATATCATCTCGATCTGTCATGGCCCCGCCGCCTTCCTCGCTTGCGCCACGAAAGAAGATTCCGGCAGCTTCCCCTTCTCGGGCTACGCAATCACGGCCTTCCCCGATGCGACCGACCGCATGATCCCTGACACCGGCTACATGCCCGGGCAGCTTACCTGGCATTTTGGTGAGTTGCTGACGTCCATGGGCGTCACCATCCTGAACACCGAGTCGGATGACGCCACACACAAGGATCGCAAGTTGATGACAGGGGCCAGCCCGCTTGCCGCCAATGCGCTTGGCAAGCTCGCTGCCGAGACGTTGCTTGCCGAGGTCGCTGAAGGCTGACGATGGATACGCCGGGCAGGGCTTCAACGATCATTGCGATCGAGCGGGGGGCGGACATGGACGCGCTCTGCCGCTCGGTCCGGGCGTTTGCCAATCCATTGGGATACGACCGCTTCATCCTCTATGCCGCGCCGCTCGCGGGAGACGGTATCGTCGAGCAATTACTTTGGGTGGAGGGCGACTGGATGGGTGAGGGAGGTGAGTTCGATGCCGAAACCTATCTGGCCCGTTGTCCGGTCAACCGGCACGTGCTGGAAACCGATCATCCCTTTTTCTGGACCAAAACGGGAAGGCCGGGTCACGAAGCCTATCGGATCGACCGTCGCCCGAGTGGGCCGGGCATCCATGGATTGCAGGTGCCAGTGTTCGGCCATGCCGGGCTGATCGGCGCGATGAGCTTCGGCGGCACGAAGATCGACAGCACGGTTGATACTCGATCAACGTTGACACTCGTGGCGATCGCGGCCTTTCATGCGGCGCAGCGGCTTGCAGGCCCGAGTGTGCCCGCGTCCATGCCGCACCTTTCCAGCCGCGAACTGCAGGTCTTGCGCTGGGTCGCTTCGGGCCGCCGGCAAGCCGACATCGCCCTTATGCTAGGTTTGTCCGAGCGCACGGTCGAGAATCATCTGCGCCGTATTCGCAAGCGCCTTGGCGCAGCCAGCACAGCGCAAGCCATGCACCTTGTCGTCCGCTCGGGGGGCCTGGAAGCTTGAACCGCCCCTGATCGGAAGTGATACCAATGGGCGGAAGTCCTGACCTGCAAGTAAGCACGGGGCTCTGCCCCAAACCCCGTCGTGCAAAGCACGCAGTCGCGTGACGGGGCCTC
>CAXTCL010000129.1:0-10756 GCA_964242035.1 uncultured Acetobacteraceae bacterium
GGTGCCGCCTCCGGCGGTGGCGCACTCGCCGTCTGCGGTGGCGCAGGTGCAGGCGAGGCGGCCGGCGCAAGCGCGGGCGCCGCCGCCTCAGGCGCAGGTGCGCTTGCCGGGGCAGGCGTGGGCACCACCGACGCCACTTGCGGCTGGGCCGGCGCCATCGTCTGCGCGGCAGGCGTTGCGGCCGGCCGGAGATACAGATCCCAAACCCCGTAGGCCACGCCGAGGACCGCCAGCGTCATCGCCACGACGGGCAGCACCACGCTGGAAGCAGACCGCTGGATTTTGCGGTCGGACACGGCGGTAAGCTCCGCCTCGCATTTCGGGCAGACGAACGGCTCGCCTTCCGGCACCTCGATGATGCGCTGACGCGTCGCGTTCTCGCATAGCCCGATATTGTTGCAGCGGCCACGGCGCACGGTCATGGGGTCGGCCTTTGATGGTTAGACTGTCGCGATAACGTTACGCTGATCTGCGCGCTGCCGGAACAGCCTGGGCGCTGGGTGAGACTTCGGGGCAACACCGGCAGGGCAAGGAAGGCCTTCTTTTTTGGAAAAAGAAGCAGAAAACTTTTTTTCCCCGCATCTGCAGCAGCCGCGTTTTCCGGAAGTGCCGAAGCGGCTGTAATGCGGAGGGTAAAAGTTTTTGCCCTTACCTAGGATGCGTCCGCCCGATAAACCCCGCCACATTATCATGCAGAAGTTGCAACGCCGCCTGGTGCGCATAGACCATGTGCCCCGACTCGTATTGCTTGAACTCGATGTTCCCCGCCAGCCGGTCCGGAATCGGCAAATGCTGCATCTCGTAGATGCCCTCGTAGAACGGCGTTGCCAGGTCGTAGTAGCCGGCGTTGAGCTGTATCTTCAGGTTCGGGTTCTGCTTCAGTGCGGCTGCGATGTCCGGCATAACGTTGGCCGATTGCGGTATCTTCTCGTTAGAGCCGGGTGGCTGGTGCTGCATGTCCCACCACTTGAACACATCGATTTCCGGCTTGTAGGCCACGCCTTCGCCGTAATGCAGCGTGCGGCGCACGTAATCATTGAAGCTGCTGACATAGGCGCTGCTGATGGCGGACGATTGCGGGTCGTAATCTGCCTCCTTGCTCAGCGGATCCATCGTCGGGCCGGAGAAGCGCGTGTCCAGCCGGCCTGTCGTGGTGTCCGTATCGTCCTGCAGCGTCTTTTCGAACTCGCCACCGGTGATGCGCATGTTCGCCTTGCGTATGTAGGCGGCGGGCAGGCCGGTATAGTCGTGCAGCTTGCCGATGATGGCGGTCTTTTTGTCGGCAGGCAGCGTGTTGCCGGCGGCCAGCGCCAGCGTGTAGTCGCCCATCGCGAAGCGCTCCACCTCGCCCAGAAAGGCGGGCAGGTTGGCGGGCGGGTTTGCCCCGAGCTTGTGGTGATACCACGCCGTCGCCGCGTAGGTGGGCAGCGCCAACGGGTAGGCCACGTCTATGCCCGGGTTGGTCTCGGGGCCGTCCACGCTGGTGTCGAAGCTCATGATCTGGCTCAGCAGGATCACGCCGTTCAGGTCCAGGCTGTAGTCGGACTCCAGCATGTTGGAGACCACCGCGGAGCGCGTGGTGCCGTAGCTTTCACCGAACAGGTATTTCGGCGAGTTCCAGCGATTGTACTTCGAGAGAAAATTCGTGATGAATTCGCTGAACGCATGCGCGTCCGCGTCGATGCCGTAGAACGCTTTCTCCTTGTCCTTGCCGGCAATCCTGCTGAATCCCGTGCCCGGCGCATCGACGAACACCATGTCGGTGGCGTCCAGCAGGCTCTGGTCATTGTTGACCACCTGGTAGGGCGCGGCAGGCGTGTGGCTGTCATCCAGCGTCACCACGCGGCGCGGCCCGAACGCGCCCATGTGCAGCCACACGCTGGAAGATCCGGGGCCGCCGTTGAAGAAGAACGTGACCGGCCGGCCTTCCACTGGCGCGCCCTTGGCGAAGTAGGCCACGTAGAACATCGAGGCTTCGGCGGTCGGGTTGTGGTCGTCGTCGCCGTCCTTGTCGTGGTCGCCATCCTCCCTTTCTGGCTTGGCCGCGTCGTCCCAGCCTTTCGGGTGCACCACCAGCGTGCCGGCCACGGCCTGATAGGCGATCGGCTTGCCGCCGATCGTCACGGACCCGTCGCTTGCGCGCGCTTCCGGCTTCAGGTGCGGCGGCTTCTGCGCCTCCTTGTCCGCATCATGCGGCTTGGCGGGCGTATCCGCCGCAATGGCAGGTGCGAGCGACAGGGGCGCCACGGCCAGCATCCCCGCCGCGAGCAGCGCCGCGCGCAAGCCATTCGTATGTGTCATATCGCTCTTCCGTCCTGAGTCAGTGTGGCAGGTTTTCGGTGCGCCGGATGAAGTCCGCCGCATTTGCGTGCAGGTCCGCCAGTGCGCTCGCATGGGCATATACCATGTGGCCGGACTGGTAGGTGCGTATCTCGATGTTGTCCTGCAGGCGGCGCGGCATGGGCAGATGCCGCAGCTCATATACGCCCTCGAAATACGGCGTCGCCAAATCATACACGCCAGTGTTGAATTGCACCTTCAGCGTGGGGTTCATCTTCATCGCCGCCGCTAGATCGGGCATCACGTTTGCCGTCTGCGGCAGCGCCATGCGCGCGCCTGGCGGCCGGTGCTGGCTGTTCCAGCTCTGGTAGATGCGTATGCTGGGCTTGAACGTACGGTCGGCGCCGTATTTCAGCACGCGCCGCGCATAGTCGTTGAAGCTGGACACATAGGCGGAGCTCAGCGCGGCGGATTGCGGATCGTATTGCGCGCCCTTGCTCAGCGGGTCGAGGTCCGGGCCGGAGAACCGCGTGTCCAGCCGCCCTGTCGTTAGCCCGTCATCGGATTGCAGCGTCTTGGAGAACTCGTGGCCGTCTACACGCATATCGGCGCGGCTGATGTAATCCTCCGGGAGCCCGGTGTAGTCGTGCAGGCGCCGCACGATCGCTGCGCGGTCCGCATCCGGCAGCATCGCCCCCTGCGCCAGCGCGGCCGCGTAATCCGTCAGCGCGAAATGCTCCACCTGGCCCAGGAACGCACCGAGATCGGCAGGTGGCGCCGCACCGAGCTTGTGGTGATACCACGCCGTCGCCGCATACGTGGGCAGCGCCAGTTCGTAAGCCAGATCGACGCCTGGATTGTTCTCCACGCGGTCAGGGCTGAGGTCGAAGGCGAGTATCTGCGACAGCAGCATCACGCCGTTCAGGTCAATGTTGTAGTCGTGCTCAAGCAGGTTCGCGAGCACGGCGGAGCGCGTGGTGCCGTAGCTCTCGCCGAACAGGTATTTCGGCGCGTTCCAGCGGTTATACTTGCCGAGGAACTGGCTGATGAACTCGGCGAACGCATGGCCGTCCGCGTCGATGCCGTAGAACGACTTTTCCTTATCCGGCCCGGCGATACGGCTGAACCCGGTGCCGGGCGCATCGATGAACACCAGGTCGCTGGCATCGAGCAGGCTCTGGTCGTTATTGACGAGCTGGTACGGTGCGGCCGGGGTATGGCCGTTGTCAGACGTTACCACGCGCCGCGGCCCAAACGCGCCCAGATGCAGCCACAAGCTGGCAGAGCCGGGCCCGCCATTATAGATGAAGGTCACCGGCCGCGGCGCTTTCCCCGCTTCTGGCCCCGATCCTGGCCCCTTGGCGAAATACGCCACGTAGAACATCGAGGCCTCGGCCTTCGGATTATGGGCGGACTTCTCCGGCGGCGCATTCTGGGCGGCGTCGTCCCAGCCTTTTGGATGCACCACCAGCGTGCCCGCTACCGCCTGGTAGTCGATCCTGTGGCCGCCGACCGTCACGGAGCCGTCCGTAATCACCGCGTCCGGCGTGAACGGCCCGGCATCGGCGGGATCGTCAGCACGGGCCAGTCCCGTCAGCAGACAGGCGGCCATCGCCAGAACCGCAACCCTCACGCGCATGTCTCCCCTCTTGCTACGGCGGCAAGCTAGGCTGGACGGGCGATGGGGGGCAAGGCAAGGCAAGCAGTCCTTTTTTGAAGAAAAGGACCAAAAAACTTTTGTTCCTGGCGGTGCTCCAGCGCCTCAATTTGTCCAGAAGCACCCGGACGCGCAAATGCGTGGGAGATAAAAGTTTTTTGGTCCTTTTTTAAAAAAGGACTGCTTGCCTTGCCTTGCCTACCCCCCAGGCGCCACCGCCACGCAGGACTGCGCCTGCGCCCGCAGATCCCGGCAAGCCGCCGCGGCATTCTGCGCCGACAGCCCCAGCAGACGCGCCCGATACATCACCTGCCCACCAAACGGCGCCGTGGTGCCAAGCACCGCCTGTGCGCTGCCCAGCTCGCCAGGCGCCAGGGATCGCACGCTTTCCGCCGTCCGCCGCGCCTGCTCCGGCGTGGCGAAGGCGCCCACCTGTATCGCCCAGCGTCCGGTGGCCATCGCCGGCCGTATCGGCGCGCCCTGCGCGCGCGCAACTGACAGGTTCCCCGCGAAACGGTATGGCGCGGGCGAGCTCACGGCCACCCGCACCGCGGCCTGTGCCGGCGGCGCGGCCTTGCAGGGTGACGTGGGATCATAGGCAGCGTTGGGGTTCTGCCAGCAACGGGCGGGGCGCCGCTGCGCCGGGATGGTCATGCGCGGCTGGGCCGAGGCGACGATTCGCGGCGCAGGTGTTTGAGAGAAGGCGGGTGCTTGGGCGAGAGTGGGAGCGTAGGCGGGGGAGGGCGGCGCGCTTCGGCACGGCGCTGACGGATCGTAGGCGGCGTTCGGGTCCTGCCAGCAATTCGCGCCAGGTCGTGAGCCAGGTCGGGCATAGGCGCCCACGGGCACAGGCGGCGCCACGGCAACCACCGTCTGCACCAGCGCCTGCGGCGGCGCGCTGCGGCAGGGCGCGTTCGGGTCATAGGCCGCATCGGGGTCCTGCCAGCAGCGCGCGGAGGCTCCTTGCGCGAAATCATGCAGCACGGGACCGGGTGCCGCAGGTGCGGATTGCTGGGCAAAGGCGGCGAGCGGCCCGCTTGCCGGCCGCTCGTTACCCAGGCCGGGTGCGGCCGAAGCAAGATAGTTCACCGTCTCGTTAGGCAGGCTGCCTCGTCCGGCGAGATACATCTGCACCCGATGCGGGCCGGCATTGTAGGCCGCCAGGAACGCCGGCGAGCCGAACTGCGCGTAGAGGTCCTTTATGTAGCCCGTGCCCGCCATGATGTTGTCGTGCGGGTCGTAGGGATCCGGCCCCAGCCCGAAACGCCCGGCCAGCTCGCTGTAGGTGGCCGGCATGATCTGCATCAGGCCCATCGCACCGGCGTCCGACGTGATCGGCTGGCCGTGCAGGTATTGCCGCCCGCCGCTCTCCTGGTGGATCACCGTGCGTATCCAGGGCTGCGGCACGCCGAACCGGTTGGCGGCCTGGCCGATATAGGGCCCCCACGGATCCTGCGGCGGCCCCGGCGGCGCGTAGTTCGCCGGCCCGCTGGTGGTGGTCACCACGCGCTGCCGGCCGCCGCCGCCGCAGGCGGCCAGGACGCAGACGAGCAGCATCGGCAGCCAGCTTGCGGCGACGCGGCGCCACCGCAGAGCGGCCACACGCCACAGCGGAGCGGCAACAACAACTTCGGAGCGGCTCACAGGCGGCCTCACTACGGGATATCCGCGCACACCAGGGTTGCCCAACCTGTCAGGTTACGTGCAGCCGCCGCAAGCGGCACAACCCACCGGGCGCATTTTAGACGCCAGGTGTGGCAAGAACCCTACGCGCCGCGCACCGCCATCCGGCAAAGACGGTGCAAAGCCGCCACGTATTCCGCCTCATCGCGCATCTCGTGCTTCAGCCCGGCGGCCAGGCGGACAATCAGCAGGCAAGCTGCATCGACCCCGTCCAGCTTCGCGAAATCCAGCCCTTCCCGCGTCAGTCTCTCCGCCAGCAGTGCCGCGAACTCCGCCTCCAGCCGGGCGCCGAAACGCTCCGTCAGCGCCGTGTCCACCGCCAGCAGTTCCGCCCCGTGCGGCGAGCGGCTGAGCCGGAACAGCGGCAGGTCCTTGGCCACAATCGCCGCCGCCAGGCGCTCCTCGGCAGATCCCCCCTGCGCCGACCAGGCGCGCGCAGCACCCTCCAACGCCGTGGTGACGAGGTTCTCGGCCATCGCGCGGAACAGCGCCGGCTTGCCGTCGAAATGCAGATAGAGCCACGGCCGAGAGACGCCGGCCTCGCGCGCCACCTCCGCCATGCTGGTGCGCGCAAAGCCGTAGCGGGCGAACAGCGACTTCGCCGCTTCCAGCACGCGCGCCTGGGCGACTGGCTGGACAGGCTCTATAGACGAATTAGACATAATAAGTCTATTATGTCAGGATCATCGGGAAGAGCAGGGAAAATCTCCATGGCAGAGCGCGGTCTGGTTCTAGTGACAGGTGGCTCGGGTTATATAGCCAGCTTCTGCATCGCACGGCTGCTCGACGACGGCTGGCGCGTGCGCACCACCTTGCGCAGCCTGGCACGCGAGACGGAGGTGCGTGCCGCACTCGCCAGGATCGCCAAGCCGGCGGATCGCCTGTCCTTCGTCGCCGCCGACCTCACCGGCGATGCCGGCTGGCCGGAGGCGGTCGCCGGCTGCGACTACGTGCTGCACGTGGCTTCGCCGCTGCCCACGGCCGCGGTGAAGAACGATGACGAGCTGGTCCGCCCCGCCAGGGATGGCGCGTTGCGCGTTCTGCGCGCGTCCGAGGCCGCCGGCGTGAAGCGCGTGGTGCTGACCGCGTCCACGGCCGCTATCACCTACGGCCGCGGCAGCCTGACGGCGCCGGCCACCGAAGCCGACTGGACTGACCCCACGAACCGCGCCGACACCTCCGCCTACGAGCGCAGCAAGACGCTGGCCGAACGCGCCGCCTGGGAGTGGGCGCGCGCGCCCGGCCGTAAGACCGAGCTGGTGACGGTCTGCCCCGGCGCGGTTCTGGGCCCGGTGCTGGGCCGCGACTTCTCCGCCTCGCTCGAGATCGTCCGCAAGCTGCTGGACGGCAGCCTGGCCGGCCTGGCGCATCTCGGCTTCCCGCTCGTGGATGTGCGCGACGTGGCCGACCTGCACATACGCGCCATGCTGGCGCCGGAGGCGGCCGGCCAGCGCTACATCGGCGCCGGGGATTTCACCTGGATGTCGGACATCGCCGCCGTGCTGATCGCGCGCGTGCCGGCATTGTCCAAAGGCGTCCCGACCCGCAAGCTGCCGGGCTTCCTCGTGCGCCTGGTCGGAACGTTCGACCCTGTCGTACGCCGCGTGGTGTTCGAGCTGGACAAGTATCGCCCAGTCTCGAATGCGCGGGCTCGCACACAGCTCGGTTGGGCGCCGCGGTCTTTGGCGGATACTATCGTGGATACGGCCAATAGCTTGGCTGCTGAGGGGCTGGTGGGGAGGTGATACCAGCCCGCGTTGAGATTGACTCTTGTGAAGGCAAGCAAAAACTTTTGATCCCTGGCGCAGGTTCAATCGCTTCGGTGTATTCGGCCCCTGGACCCCGCTAAGGACAGTCGTCCTTAGAACCTATTTATGAGCCTTGCCAAATAGATGGGGGTCTGGGGCCTCGAGGCCCCAGCGGGGTTTGGGGCAGAGCCCCATGCTTACTGGCAGGTCAGGACTTCCGCCATCGGTATAAAAGTCTTCTGGTCTTTTCTTTCAAAAGAGGACCATTTTTTTCCTTACCTCGATATCGCCCGCGCCTGCGCCACAAACCCGGCGATCAGCGACGGCTCCTTCACCCCGGGCGCGCTCTCCACACCGGATGAGACATCCACCGCGCCAGCCCCGCTCTGCAGGATGGCGGCGCCGACATTGCCCTGGGTAAGACCGCCCGCCAGCAGCCAGGGCGCGCCGGGTTCCCATCCCGCCAGCATGCTCCAATCCATGGTCACGGCGTTTCCCCCCGGCCTTTCCGCCCCAGGCGGAGGCTTCGGTTCCACCACAAGGCAGGAGGCGGCACCCGCGCCTTCCGGCAGGTCCCCGGCGCCGGACACGCCAACCGCGCGCCAGACGGGTATGTCGAACCGCGCGCGCACGGCGCCGATGCGCCCCGGTTCAGCGTAAAGCTGCAGAGCGCTCAGCGCCAGCGAGTCCAGTGCTGCCGCTATCTCGTCGTCTGTCGGGTTCACGAACAGGCCGACCCTGGCCGGGCCGCCCGGCATGCGACGGGAGAGCGCGCCGGCCGTAGCGGGCGTCACGTAACGCGGGGAGGGTGGGAAGAAGACGAACCCGATCCAGTCCACGCCGGCTTGCGTGCAGGCGTCGAACGCGGCTTCGCTGTTTACGCCGCAGATCTTTATGCGGACGGTCATGAAGGAAGGAAGCAAGGCCTTCTTTTTTGCAAAAAAGAAGCAAAAAACTTTTGTCCCCCCGACGCTGCCGGGGCTTCGGCAATTACAGAAGGCACCCGGCTGGTGCAGATGCGGGGTAGTAAAAGTTTTTCGCCTCTTTTTTTCAAAAAAGAAGGCCTTGCTTCCTTCACTTAGGCCCGGCCAGCGCCATCCGCGCCGGCCGCGTGATCGGTGCCGGCGCCGTGTGCGTCTTCAGCTCGGCCTCAAGCGCGCGCGCCCGCCGTTCCGCCTGGCGATGGCGGCGCCGTGCGGCCACCGTGCCGAACCATACGAACAGCGCGCCGAGGAAGAAGAACAGGCCGGACGCCACCAATATGGCGATGGAGACGGGTACCTCGACGGTGAAATCCGTGGGCCACAGCCCGAGCGGCGTATCCTGCGGGTTCGACAGGGCGAACACGATCAGCAGTATCAGGAACGGCAGGAGGAGGATGAAGCGAAACATGGGTGTCCGGTGTCCGTCTATGCCGAAGCTTTAGCACGCGCTTTCGTCAATGTCCGGTTCACCCGCTCGCGGAGTTCCTTGCCTGCCTTGAAGAACGGCACCACTTTCTCATCCACCGGCACGGCCTCGCCTGTCCGCGGGTTGCGGCCGGTCCGGGCGTCCCGCCGCTTGATGGTGAAGGCGCCGAAGCCGCGCAGTTCCACCCGCTCGCCGCGTGTCAGCGCCTCGGAGATCTCGTCGAACACAGTGCCGACGATCAGCTCCACGTCCGGCGCGCGCAGATGCGGGTTGGACGCCACGAGTTCGGCAATCAGCTCTGATCTGGTCATAGGCAAGTGCCAGCGAAAACCCAAGACGGCACCCGCCACTCCTTAATTCCGCATGAGCGAAGGCTGCCAGAGCGCGTAAAACCCGTCAACATGAAGGGATTGGCTCAAGCCATCGCGCGCGCCGAACAGCAGGCCGAGAAGGCTGTCAGCGCTGTTGCCTCTGCCCAGCCGGTCCAGCCAGGTGCCTTTTTCCACGTCGTGCACCGGCAGGCTGGCATCGATGTGGCGTTGCGTCTGCATCCAGTGCAGCGCCTGCTGTTCGCCGCCTATCTCGTCGATCAGCCCAAGCCCAAGTGCCTGCCGGCCGGTATAGGCGCGGCCGTCGGCGAGCTGGCGCACGCGATCCTTGTCCATGTGGCGCCCGCTGGCGACAATGCCGACGAACTGGTCGTACAGATCCATTACGAGCGCCTGCAGATACTGCCGGCCAGGTGCGGAGAGTGGCGCCGTGAAGCTCGGCTGACCCTTCAAGGGTCCGGATACCAGCGGATCCGCCTTGATGCCGAGCTTGTCCAGCAGGCCGGACACGTCGCCCAATTCCAGGATCACGCCTATGGAGCCGGTCAGCGTGCTCTCGCGCGCTACGATGTGCGGTGCGGCGACCGCGATCATGTAGCCGGCCGAGGCGGCGGTGCCGTCCATGACGGCCACCACAGGCTTGGCGGCGGCCAGTTGCTGAAGGGCGGCGTGTATGCCCTCGCCACCGCCGACGGCGCCGCCAGGCGTGTCGAGATGCAGCAGCACGCCGTGCACGCTTGTATCCTTGCGCAGCGCGTCGAGCGCTTCGATCTGCTCGCGCCCGTCGCCGATGACGCCGTTGATCGCGTAGCGGGCGACTCGCGCAGTGCCGAGGCGGCCGTGGCGGGGCACTGCGATGATGGCGGCAAGCACGAGCGCTACCACGGCGAGGACGCGCCAGAACGTCAGGCGGCGCTTGAGGCGCTGGCGGTCGATGAAGGCGTCTGTTTCGAGTGTCATACGAAAGTAAGGCCTTCTTTTTTGAAAAAAAGAAGCAAAAAACTTTTGCTCCCTGTCGGCGCGCGTTTCAGCACCCGCCGCCAGGGACCTAAAGTTTTTTGGTCCTTTTTTTCAAAAAAGGACTGCTTCCTTGCTTACTCGCTAGCCTGGTTACGCCGGCGAATAGCAGCCCCCAGGATATCACCAAGCGAAGCGCCGCTGTCGGTTGTCCCGAACTCGGCCATCGCCTGCTTGTCATCTTCCATCTCACGGCCCTTGATCGTGAGCGAAAGCTTGCGCGCTGCACGATCGATGGCCGTGATCTTGGCGTCCACCTTCTCGCCAACGGCGAAACGGTCCGGCCGCTGGTCGCTCTTCTCGCGCGACAGCTCGGCGCGACGGATGAAGCCGGTCAGCACGTCGTCGATCTTCACCTCGATGCCATTGGCCTGGATGCCGGTGACGATGCAGGTGACCACCTCGCCCTTTTTCACCTTGGACATGCTCTCGGCGAATGGGTCTTCCTGCAGCTGCTTTACGCCGAGCGAGATGCGCTCCTTTTCGGCATCGATGTCCAGCACGCGGGCGGTGACCATCGCACCCTTCTCGTAGGTGAGCACGGCCGTCTCGCCGGCCTCGTCCCAGGACAGGTCGGACATGTGCACCATGCCGTCGATCTCCGGCGCCAGGCCCACGAACAGGCCGAACTC
>CAXTCL010000130.1:0-10624 GCA_964242035.1 uncultured Acetobacteraceae bacterium
GCGCATCAGTCTGGGGGACTGGGGGTCGTGGGTTCGAATCCCGCCGCTCCGACCATCTTCTCACCCGTGCTACAGTCGCCGGCATGCCAGACGTGATCATAGCGGGCGCGGGCCATAACGGGCTCGTTTGCGCCTATTACCTTGCGCGGGCCGGCCTCGACGTCACCATCGCCGAACGGCGCGGCGTGGCCGGGGGCGCCGCGGTGACGGAGGCTTTCCATCCGGGGTTCCGCAATTCGGTCGCCAGCTACACCGTAAGCCTGTTGCACCCGCGCGTGATCGCCGACATGCGGCTGCACGCGCGGGGGCTGCGGATACTCGAACGCCCGATCTCCAACTTCCTGCCCACGGCGGATGGCGGCTACCTGAAGCTCGGCGGCGGGCTGGAGCGCACGCAGGATGAGGTGGCGAAGTTTTCGGCGCGCGACGCGGCGCGGCTGCCGGCCTACTACGCCATGCTGGACGAGGTGGGCGAGGTGCTACGCCAGCTCGCCACACAGACGCCGCCCAACCTGCCTGACGGGATTTGGGGCATTACGCGCGCGCTGCGGCAGGGCAATTCGTTGCGCCGGCTGGACCTGACGCGGCAGCGCGACCTGCTGGACCTGTTCACCAAGTCAGCGCGGCAGTTTTTGGATGGCTGGTTCGAGTCGGACCCGATCAAGGCGGCGCTCGGCTTTGATTCAATCGTTGGCAATTATGCCAGTCCGGACACGCCAGGTTCGGCTTACGTGCTTTTGCACCATACGTTCGGCGGCGTGAACGGCAGGCGCGGCAATTGGGGCCATGCGGTGGGCGGGATGGGCGCGATCACGCAAGCCATGGCGCAGGCGTGCCAGGAAAAAGGTGTGACGATCCTGCTCGACTCTGCCGTGCAGGAGGTGCTGGTGGGTGGCGGGGCGGTTACGGGCGTGAGACTTGCGGATGGCAGCACGCTTGGCGCGGGGCTCGTCGTCTCCAACCTTAATCCGAAACTGCTGTTCACCCGGCTGATGGATCCCGATACGCTGCCGGCTGACTTCCTGGCGCGTATGACGAACTACAAGTGCGGCTCGGGCACGTTCCGGATGAACGTGGCGCTGTCAGAGCTGCCGAGCTTTACGTGTCTGCCGGGCAGCGCGCCTGCCGAACACCATGAGAGCGGCATCGTGCTTGCGCCCACGCTGGATTATATGGACCGTGCGTATCAGGACGCGCGGCGTTTTGGCTGGTCACGCGAGCCGATCGTGGAGATGCTTATACCCAGCACGGTGGATTCCACTTTGGCGCCGGCGGGCAAGCATGTGGCTAGCCTGTTCTGCCAGCAGGTGGCGCCGAAATTGCCCGGGCGGGACTGGGCGGGTGCTCGCGAGGAAGTAGCCGATTTGATGATTGCCACCGTTGATCGGTTTGCGCCGAATTTCGCGGCTTCCGTGATTGCGCGGAGCAGCCTGACGCCGGCGGATCTGGAGGAGACGTTTGGCTTGGTGGACGGGGACATCATGCATGGGCACATGTCGCTGGATCAGCTTTGGGCGGCACGGCCGGTGCTGGGGCATGGCAGTTATCGGGCGCCGGTGCGGGGGTTGTACATGTGCGGGGCGGGGACGCATCCTGGGGGTGGGGTGTCCGGTATGCCGGGGATGAATGCGGCTCGGGAGGTTTTGCGGGATCGGTCTTTGGGGGCTCGGGTTTGGGGGGCGGTGAGAGGGACGTAAGCAAGGCCTTCTTTTTTGCAAAAAAGAAGCAAAAAGCTTTTGTCTGTTTGACGTTGCGGTGCTTCGGTGTTTCTTGATGTGTGCGACTGGTGCAGATGCGGGGAAGCAAAAGTTTTTTGCTTCTTTCTTTCAAAAAAGAAGGCCTTGCTTACTGCGCTAGCTTCCCATCCAGGTGCGCGCGGACGGCAGGCCATTCCGATGCAATGATGCTGTAGGCACAGGTGTCCCGCAGCGAGCCGTCCGAGGCGAGCTGGTGGCTGCGCAGGATGCCGTCCAGTTTGGCGCCGAGGCGTTCTATGGCGCGGCGGCTTTGCTGGTTTAGGAAGTGCGTGCGGAACTCTACGGCGATGCAGGCGAGCGTTTCAAACGCGTGTGCCAGGAGCAGGCGTTTGGCTTGCGTGTTGAGTTTTGTTCTTTGCACGCGTTGCGCGTACCAGGTTGAGCCGATTTCGACGCGCTGGTTGGTGCGGTCGATGTTCATGTAGGTGGTCATGCCGGCGATGGTGTTTGTTTGCGTGTCCCACACGGTGAAGGGGATCATGCTGCCGGCTTCTTGCAAGTCTAGGCGGCGGGTTATTTCGGCTTGCATGGTGTCTGGGGTGGGGATGGACGTGTACCAGAGACGCCAGAGTTCGCCGTCGGTGACGGCAGACTGGAGGCCGGGGAGGTGGTCCGGTGCGAGTGGTGTGAGGCGGACGTGCTGCCCGGTGAGTGTGATTGGAAGTATCGGCGGCTTCATACGTGCTGCACTCGCACCAGCCAGATGTTTGATGATTTGTTTGTGTGATTGCAGCGTCGGGGGAGCAAAAGTTTTTTGCTTCCTTTTTTCAAAAAAGAAGGCCTTGCTTGCCTAGAAATGTATCGCCCGCCCGTAAGCATCGAGCACAGCCTCGTGCATGGTCTCGCTTACGGTAGGGTGCGGAAACACCGTGTGCATCAGTTCCTGCTCGGTCGTCTCCAGCGTGCGGGCGATGGCGTAGCCCTGGATCATTTCGGTGACTTCGGCGCCGATCATGTGGGCGCCGAGCAGGGCGCCGGTTTTGCTGTCGAAGACGACTTTCACCATGCCTTCGGGTTCGCCCATGGCGATGGCTTTGCCGTTGCCTATGAAGGGGAAGCGGCCGACGCGGATTTCGTGACCTTCGTCACGCGCGCGGGCTTCGGTCAGGCCGACGGAGGCGATTTGCGGGCGGCAGTAGGTGCAGCCTGGGATGTTTGTCCAGTCGATCGGGTGGGGGTTCAGGCCGGCTATGGCTTCTACGCAGATGACACCTTCGTGGCTGGCCTTGTGGGCTAGCCAGGGGGCGCCGGCGAGGTCGCCTATGGCGTAGAGGCCTGGTTCGCCGGTACGGCAGAACGGGTCGATTGCGACGTGGGTGCGTTCGATTTTTGCTTTGGTGTTTTCCAGGCCGAGGTCTTCGGTGTTGCCGACTATGCCGGCGGCGGAGATTATGCGGTCTATGGTGAGTTGTTGTTTGCCGGCGGGGGATTCGATGGTGACGGTTACAGTATCGGCCGATTTTTCGGCGGCGGTGACGCGGGCGCCGAGGAGGAATTTCATGCCTTGTTTTTCGAAGGCTTTCTGGGCGAAGGCGCTGATTTCTGCGTCTTCTACAGGGAGGATGCGGTCCATGAGTTCGACGATAGTGACGTCCGCGCCCATGTTGCGGAAGAAGCTGGCGAATTCTATGCCGATGGCGCCTGAGCCGATGACGAGTAGGCGTTTCGGTAGGAGTTTTGGGACCATCGCGTCCTTGTAGGACCAGATCAGGTTGCCGTCGGATTCAAGGCCTGGGAGCTGGCGGGCGCGGGCGCCGGTGGCGAGGATTATGTGGTCTGCGCGCAGGGCTGTTTCGGGGGTGCCTGGTTTGGTGATGGTGAGCTTGCCGCTGCCGGCGAGTTTGGCGGCGCCGTCGAATACGGCGACCTTGTTTTTGCGCAAGAGGTGGCCGACGCCTGAGGCGAGTTGCTTGGCGATGGCGCGGGAGCGTTTGACGACTTTTTCGAGGTCGTAGCGGATGTTGTCGGCGGCGAAGCCGAATTCGTTGAGGTGGGCGAGGAGGTGGTTGATTTCGGAACTTCGCAGCAGGGCCTTGGTGGGTATGCAGCCCCAGTTCAGGCAGATGCCGCCGAGATGTTCGCGTTCGATGACGGCGGCGCGCAGGCCTAGCTGGGCTGCGCGTATGGCGGCGACGTAGCCGCCGGGGCCGCCGCCGACGATGGCGATGTCGAATTGCTGGTCAGCCATCAGGCGGGGCTTTCGGCTAGGCGGGCAATACCGTCTGTGGTCAGGCGCTGTATGGTCCAGTCGTGCATGCCGATCGCACCCATTGCGCTGTAGAAGGCGATGGCGGGTTCGTTCCAGTCCAGCACGGACCATTCCATGCGTTGGCAGCCGTCTTGTTTTGCGCGTTGTGCGAGGGCGCGGAAAAAGGCGCGGCCGATGCCGGCACCGTGGTGTTCTGGTTCTACGAAGACGTCTTCCACGTAGAGGCCGCGGCGGCAGACAAAGGTGCTGAAATTGTAGAACCAGATTGCGATTCCGACGATCCGGCCTTTAGATTCGGCGACCATGGCGTGTGCGGCGGGGTGTGGGCCGAAGAGTTGCGCGTGGAAGTCTGCGCCGGAGGCTTGGGCTTCGGCTGCGAGTTTTTCGTATTCGGCGAGGGCGCGGACGAGGCGGGCTATGTCGTTGCAGTCGGCGGGCGTGGCGTCGCGCAGGGTGAAGGTGGCGGCGTCCATTACAGGAGGAGCCCGAGCGGGTCCTCTACGAGGGATTTGAAGGTGCCGAGCCATTCGGAGGCTAGTGCGCCGTCTATGACGCGATGGTCGACGGAGATGGTGCAGGTCATGATCGTGGCGATTGCGAGTTGGCCTGCGCGGACGATGGGGCGGGGTTCGCCGGCGGCGACGGCGAGGATGGCGGATTGCGGCGGGTTGATGATGGCGGCGAATTCGCGGACGCCGTACATGCCCATGTTGGAGATGGAGAAGGTGCCGCCCTGGAACTCGGCGGGCTTCAGCTTGCCTTGTTTGGCGCGCTCGAAAAGGGATTTACCTTCGCGGGCGATGCTGGCCACGGATTTCGTATCCGCGTTGCGTATGATGGGGGTGATGAGGCCGTCCGGGATGGAGACGGCGACCGAGATGTCGATATTGTCGTAGAGGAAGATGCCGTCTTCGGTGTAGCTGGCGTTGACGTTGGGGACGCGGCGTAGGGTGGCGGCACAGGCTTTTATCAGCATGTCGTTGACTGAGAGTTTGTAGGCCTGGTCGGTATCTTTGGGCGAGCGGGCGTTCAGGTCCGCGCGTAGTTTCAGCAGCGCGTCGAGTTCCACATCCATGCTGACGTAGAAATGCGGGACGGTTTGCTTGGCCTGGGTGAGGCGGCGGGCGGTGATGCGCTTGATGTTGCTGAGCGGGACCAGGCGGCCTGGTTCTGTGATGGCGGGTGGGGGCGTGGTGGCGGCGGGGGGTGCGGGCGCGGTCGGCGGTGTGGGTGTGGCAACCTGCGTGGGCGTGGCAGGCTTGGTGGGAACAGGGGACGCGGCGGGGGCGGATGCGCCGGGGCGGGCCTGCTCTACGTCGGCGCGTATGATGCGCCCGTTCGGGCCGCTGCCTTTCAGCGAGGCCAGATCTATGCCGGCCTGCTGCGCCATCCGGCGCGCTAACGGGGAGGCGAAGATCTTGTTGTTTGCATCGGGGCTGTTTGTATCGTGGCCATTTGCATGCGGCGCCGGCGGTGTGGGCGTGGCGGCTACGGTGTCTGCGGTTTGCACCGGGGCGGCGACTTCGCCGGCGTCCTGCTTTGGCGCTTGTTTTGCCTCGGGTGCTGCCGAGGAGTTTGCGGCGGGGGAAGGTGCGGCGCCGGCTTCGTCGTCGAGGATGGCGATCGTGTCGTTGACTTTCACGTTCGCGGTGCCGTCGGTGACGAGGATGCGGCCGAGCACGCCTTCGTCGGTGGCCTCCACTTCCATCGTGGCCTTGTCGGTTTCGATCTCGGCAATGACGTCACCGGCGCGTATGGTGTCGCCTTCCTTTTTCAGCCAGCGGGCGAGGGTGCCTTCCGTCATCGTGGGCGAGAGGGCGGGCATCAGGATGTTGGTTGGCATTAATATCGCCTCACGCGTGCTTAGCTGGTGCAGCGACCAGCCCGGATCGCAGCCATCTCGGAAGACGATACAACGACATCCAGTATGTGACACCAGAGGAGAGATTGAAGAAGGTTATCGCACCTTCGGCCGCGGCAAAGGTTGGCGTTCGGCCGAAATATAGTTCTCGCCAAAAAGGATAAGCTACCAGCATGGCCGAAAGCAGTTCAAGGAACAGTAGTCTCAAGAAACTCACACTGTATGTCAAAACGATTGTCTCAGGCTGTTCTTCTACTTGGATGAGACCTCTTCCGAAGGGCCACAATATGTTGCCAGTCCAAGCATAGCGGAACATGCTGCCCGAGAAACCAACTGATCGGCCTGATATTGCTGCGTAGCCAGCGTCCTCACTGACAAGCATCTCCTGCAAACGACGACATACATCCTCGGCGCCGTTGAACGGAACAACGGATTTCGACAACTCAACGCTCCCGCGTATAAGCGCGAAATGGGGTTTTCTCGGCGCTGACACGGCCAATCAGACGATCTTGCGCACGGCGTCGACAACCCAGCCTGGTTGCGGCAGCGCGAGTTTTTCGAGGTTTGCTGCGTAGGGAAGCGGGACATCCAGGCCGGCCACGCGGACGGGAGGTGCGTCCAGCCAGTCGAACGCCTGTTCGATGACCTGCATGGAGATTTCCGAGCCGATGCCGGCGTAGGGCCAGCCTTCTTCGACCGTGACCAGGCGGGAGGTGCGCTTGACGCTTTCGACGACGGTGTCGATGTCCAGCGGACGCAGCGTGCGCAGGTTTATCACTTCGGCTTGTATGCCTTGCGCGGCCAGGGTTTCGGCCGCTTTCAGAGCGACGCCCACCATTATGGAATAGGCGACGATGGTGACGTGCTGGCCGGGGCGCTCGATCTTGGCGCGGCCGATCGGGAGGATGAAATCGTCGGCTGTGGGACAAGCGAATGTCTGGCCGTAGAGGATTTCGTTCTCCAGGAACACGACCGGGTTGGGGTCGCGTATGGCGGCGCGCAGCAGGCCTTTTGCGTCGGCCGACGAATAGGGGGCGACGACTTTCAGGCCGGGGCAGTGCGCGTACCAGCTTGCGTAGTCCTGGCTGTGCTGTGCGGCGACGCGGGAGGCGGCGCCGTTCGGGCCGCGGAACACGATGGGGCAGCCCATCTGGCCGCCGGACATGTAGAGGGTTTTGGCCGCCGAGTTGATGATCTGGTCGATCGCCTGCATGGCGAAGTTGAAGGTCATGAACTCGACGATCGGTTTCAGGCCGGCCATCGCGGCGCCTACCGCCATGCCGGTGAAGCCGTGTTCGGTGATCGGCGTGTCCACCACGCGCTTGGAGCCGAACTCGTCGAGGAGGCCTTGGCTGATCTTGTAGGCGCCCTGGTATTGGGCGACTTCCTCGCCCATCAGGAACACGTCGCCGTCGGCGCGCATTTCGGCGGCCATGGCGTCGCGCAGCGCCTCGCGCACGGTGGTTGGTTTGGTGGCGCCCCAGTCTTTCTCGGGTGCGGCGGCGACGACGGTTTCGGGCGCGCGGTTGCGGGCGGCCTGGTCGGCGATCTCGCGTTCGCCTTCGCCTTCGGCGGCGACCTTCGGCAAGGCGGGTGCGGATTTTGCGGCTGGCGCCTCGCCGTCGGCGGAGAGCACGGCGATGGGGGTGTTTACCGCGACGCCGTCAGTGCCCTCGCCCACGAGGATTTCTGACAGTTTTCCTTCGTCCACGGCTTCGACTTCCATTGTCGCCTTGTCCGTCTCGATCTCGGCGATGACGTCGCCGGCGTGGACGTCGTCGCCGATCTTTTTGAGCCAGCGGGCCAGCTTGCCTTCCGTCATGGTGGGCGAGAGCGCGGGCATCAGCACCTGCGTCATGGGTGCGCGCTCTCCAGCAGGATGTCCGTCCATAGTTCGGCGGGGTCGGGCTCGGGGCTGCTCTGGGCGAATTCGGCGGCGTCGTTGATCAGGGTTTTCGTCTCGTCTTCCACGGCGCGCAGGTCGGACTCTGGTACGCCCACGCGCAGGAGTTCGGCGCGGGCCGCGGTGATCGGGTCGTGGTGTTCGCGCATCTCGGTGACCTCCTCGCGCGTGCGGTATTTCGCGGGGTCCGACATCGAGTGGCCGCGGTAGCGGTAGGTCTTCATCTCCATGAGGTATGGGCCGTTTCCCTCGCGGCAATGCGCGACGGCGGCCTGGGCGGCCTTGTGGACGGCGAGGACGTCCATGCCGTCCACCTGGACGCCTGGGATGCCCCAGGGGGCGCCGTTCTGCGACAGGTTGCGCGAGGCGGACGCGCGCTCCACGCTGGTGCCCATGCCGTAGCGGTTGTTCTCGATGACGTAGACGCAGGGCAGCTTCATCAGGGCGGCCAGGTTGAAGCTTTCGAACACCTGGCCCTGGTTCGACGCGCCTTCGCCCATGTAGGCGACGGCTACGTTGGTGTTGCCGCGGTAGTGGTTGGCGAAGGCGAGGCCGGTGCCGATGCTGACCTGGGCGCCGACAATGCCGTGGCCGCCGAAGAAGTTCTTTTCGCGGCTGAACATGTGCATCGAGCCGCCTTTGCCGCGGCTGTAGCCGGTGGCGCGGCCGGTCAGCTCGGCCATCACGCCGCGCGGCGCCATGCCGGTGGCGAGCATGTGGCCGTGGTCGCGGTAGCTGGTGATGACCTGGTCACCGGGTTGCAGCGCCATCTGGACGCCGACGACGACAGCTTCCTGGCCGATGTAGAGGTGGCAGAAGCCGCCGACGAGGCCCATGCCGTAGAGCTGGCCGGCCTTTTCCTCGAAGCGGCGTATGCGGAGCATGTCCGCCCAGGCGCGCCGGAGGGTGGCCGTGGTGTCGGGGGTGGGTCCGTCTGGGGGCATGCGCTGAACCTTAGCGCAGGGAGGCGGTCCGGCAAGGGCGGGGCTTGTCTATTCGTAAAGCCGCCCTGACGGCCATCTGGCGCGCTTTTCCTGCGCTCCGGTGCTCATGGCCACAGGAGGCCACTCCGCTCCGGTGCTCGGAAAAGCACGCCAGCTGACTCGCCAGGCCGACTTTCCGAACAGACACGGATTCCGGTGCCGCCAATACGGAGATTGGTATGACTAGGCCCGCTCCGGTGGTCGGAAAAGCACGTCAGCTGACTCGCCGGGTCGACTTTCGACAGACACGAATGCCAGTGCCGCCGATGCAGATTTCAGCAAGATTGGGCCGTGCTGCCGTGCAGGCTGGGGAGCAAAATTTTTTTTGGTCCTTTTTTTCAAAAAAGGACTGCTTGCTTCCTTGCCTAGAATAGCTTGTTGCCCTGGCCGTAGGGGACGACCACGTCGTTCGGATCGGCGACGTTGAGCATTGCGCGGGCGCGTTCGTCCAGGGTGTCTGGGTCTATGTGGTTGGCGCGCAGGCCGGCGACGCGGGTCTCCCAGGCGGTGCGCTCGGTCTCGGCGGTCTTCAGGTCCGCAGTGGCGCGTATCAGTTGCTGCTGGCGCAGGGCGTAGGAGCGCAGGCCGTGGTCGCCGCGCAGCGCGTTCCAGCCGAAATAGCCGGTGAGGGAGAGGAACAGCACGGGAGGAATGGCGGCGATGGCCAGACGCTTAGCGGCGCGGACTATGTTCACGCTTGGAGTCTCCCGGGGGCTCGGGTGCAATGTAGCTGAAAGTCTGCGTTTGTAGAAGGAAGAAAGGCCTTCTTTTTTGAAAAAAAGAAGCAAAAAAACTTTTGTTCCTGGCGCCTGCAGCAGCGCGCGGCCTGGTCTTGCCAGAGCGCGTCTTACAGAACCGGCGCGCGCCTTTGTGCAGGCGAGGGAACAAAAGTTTTTTGGTCCTTTTTTTCAAAAAAGGACTGCTTGCCTTCCTTGCCAGATTCTCCGCGCGTCCCCCTCCGTCCCGAGTGCGAGCAAGCCAAGCTCGATGGTCGCCACCACCCGCGCTTCCACGTCCTGATGCCGCACGCGGCCGTGCCAGAGGTCGGCGATGTCCGGCTCTTCGCCCGGGGGCTCGCCTGCGTCCAGCGCGGGAAGGTTGAGTTCCTGGCGGCCGGCGGTCAGCGTCCAGAGGTGCGCGGCGGTGGGCTTGCGGGGGTTGCGCTCGGCTTCGCCGCCGCCGCCTTTCAGCACCAGGAGGCGCGGGCGGGACAGGCGTTCGGCTACGGCCAGGTGGGTTTCGATGTAGGGGGGGTGGAACACGCCGTCCACGCCGGCGGGGGCGTTGGCGGGGTTCAGCAGGCGGGCGACGGTGTTCATCGGGGAGCGCAGGCCGAGGAGTCGGCGCAGGCCGAGTAAATGGGCGAGGGCGGGGTTCAGGGTGGCGATTGGGAGGTAGGCGAAGCGGTCGCGCGCGAGGCGGGCGGCGGCGTCTTCGGCGCTGGTGGCGGGGGGCAGGCCCAGGCGGGCGAGGGCGTCCGGGACGGTGATGCCGCCGGTGAACTCGTTGGTGCCGTGCATCAGGATGCGGGTGCCTGATTGGGCCAGGGCCAGGGCCGCGAGCAGGAACCAGGGGGCGCCTCGGGTGCGGCCGGCGCCGTAGGAGGGCCAGTCGAGGTCGGCTCGGGCGGTGGGGATGTGGGTGGCTGCGGCGGCGGCTTGTACCAGGCCGGTGATCTCTTCGGGGTCTTCGCCTCGGTAGCGGAGGAGCATCAGGAAGGCGCCGATCTGGATTGGGTCGGCAGCGCCTGCGAGGAGCAGGGCCATGGCGTCCTGGGCTTCGGCGCGGGTGAGGGGGCGGGAGCGGCCGGGGCCGCGGCCGAGGGTGGCTACGTAGGTGGCGAAGCGGTCGGTGGCAGGGGCGGAGTGGGCGGTTTCTGGCGTGGTCATGCGGCTTGAAGTGCGGGCAGGA
>CAXTCL010000131.1:0-10620 GCA_964242035.1 uncultured Acetobacteraceae bacterium
GGACCCGTAGCTCAGCTGGATAGAGCGCTGCCCTCCGAAGGCAGAGGCCGAAGGTTCGAATCCTTTCGGGTCCGCCAGCTCGCTGTGCGACTGAGTTCCGCAAGAGGAAGCAAGGCCTTCTTTTTTGAAAAAAGAAGCAAAAAACTTTTCCTCCCGCGCCATCCCCGCCATCTCGATCTATCCCGTGGCACCGTGCTGCCGATGCAGGCAAACGGAACAAAAGTTTTTGGTCCTTTTTTTCAAAAAAGGACTGCTTGCTTTCTTCGAACCAACCTAAACACGGCTCGAACCGCCCCCCTCACTCAGGCGGCGTAGTCCCGCCCCACTTGTCCCGAACCGCGTCATAATGCTTGCGCGGATCATAGACCTCGCCCAGCCGCAGATGCGTCGCATCCAGGGCGCCATCCGCCGAGGCCACTTCCAGCGTGGCCACCAGCACATCATGCTCGGCCGAAACTTCGGCCACCTGGCTCGCCAGCAGATCCTGCTGCACCACCAGCACGTCCAGCAGCGTGCGCACGCCGGCGCGTTGCTGCTGCGTGTAGCCGCGCACCGCGGTCTGGTTGCCGGCGATCGCCTCCTGCTCGCCGGCCAGGCGCTGACGGGCGGCGGCAAGCTGGTCCCAGGCGCTGGCAGCCGACTGGCGCGCCTGCCGGCGGGCTTCCTCCAGCAGGTCGCCCAGGCGATAGGTCATCTCCTTGGCCGCCCGAATGCGCGAGTACTCGCCGCCGCCCTGGTAGAGCGGCACGCTGACGTCCAGCGTCACCTGAGCGGCATTGTCGCGCTGGTTGAGCTTCTGGATCTCGGTGTCGCGCAGCCGTGCGAATAGGCCGTTCAGGGAGAAATGCGGCAGCAGGTTTGCGCGCTCCACATCCACCCCGTAATGGCTGGCATCCAGCGAGGCGCGCGCGGACACCACGTCCGGATTGCTGTCCAGGGCAGCCGCGATGGCACGGTCTCGGCTGGGCGGCAGCGTCACCAGCGGCGCGGCCAGCAGGTGCGCAGTGGTGGCGAGCTGACCCGGCGGCTGGCCGATCTGGTGCTCGAATGACGCCTCGGACTGGGCCAGCATGGATTGCGCGGCCGCCAGTTGCGCCGTGGCGGTGCCCAGCCGCGCGCGCGCCTGGCCCAGATCGGCCGGTGCCAGGCCGCCAGCCGCCAGCTCCGTGCCGCTCGCCTGCACGGTGTCGCGCTGCACGCTCACCTGGTGGGCGTTAAGCGCCACCACCTCGCGGTCGCGCACCACGTCCAGATAGGCGGCGGCCGCTGCCAGCAGCACCTCCGCCTCGGTGCTGTGCAGGTTGGCGCGGCCGGCACGCACTTCGGATTCGGCGCGCTGCGTCTGCGCGCGTATCTGCCCGCTGGTGTAGATGTTCTGGCTCAGCTTTAGCTCGTAATCCTGCGGCGCCCGGTGTTCCGGATCGTGCGCGGCGTCCATGTTGTCGTCGAACAGCGCCCCGCCGATGCTGCCTGTCACGGTCACGTGTGGCCGCCAGCCGGAGAGCGCCTGCGGCACCTGCTCGTCGGTCTCCGCAAGCTGCCGGCGCGCGGCGAGCAGGCGCGGGTTGGTCTGGTAGGCCAGCACGAGCGCGTCGGTGAAGCCCAGCGGCGCCGGATCGGCGCGCGCCGCATTTGTCGCGGCCGCGGCAGCAAGTGCGAGGATCGCCAGCCTTTTCCGCCTCATCCGTGATTGAACCCCTTTGCAGGCGTGGAGTTAACCGCGCGCGCTGCGATAGCCCAGCCGCCAGGCCGCACTCAGGAGTGACAATGACGCGACCGCCCACGATCCGGCTGCCGTAGCATGGCCGACGCGCCGCGCCATGGTTTCAGCATCTTCCTGGTGTTCGTCGTCGTGCTCGTCTGTCTGGGTGGCGTGGTGATCTGGTTGAGCGGGTGGGATGCGCCTCTCGCGGCCAGGGCCGACCCGGAGACGGAAGACGCCTATGCCGACGGCCCGGTAACCTCGCTTGCCACGCGCGAGGAGGGCTACCTGAAGGCCATGCTGGTCGATGACAACCAGCCCGTCCGTGCCGGCCAGGTGGTCGCCGAGCTGGAGGATGACGATTACCGCGCCTCGGTGGCCCAGGCGGAAGCCCAGCTCGCGGCCGCGCAAGCGGGGCTGCGCGAGCTGCAGGACCAGCGCACCGTGCTGCTGCTGCAGGTGCGGCAATCCGTGGAGCAGGCGGCGGGCACAGGCGCCCAGCGCACGCGCGCGTCCGAAGAGCGGGCCCGCCAGGCGCTGCTGCTGCCCACCGCGCTAGGCGAGCGCCGGCAATACGACAACGCCCTGGCCGACGACCGCAGGCTGGCGGCCGACACGCGGGCGCAATCCGCCCAGGCCGAGGAACGCCGCCGCCAGCTGGCCGTGCTGGATGCCCAGGAGGCGCGCGCGTCCGCCGACATCGAGGCGCGCCAGGCCATGCTGGACCTCGCCCGCCTACGCCTGGGCTACACGCGGTTACGCGCGCCGTTCGACGGCGTGGTGGGTGCCCGCCAGGTGCGCGTGGGCACGCTGCTGGAGGCAGGCACCGCGGTGATCCCGGTGACGCAGCTCGCCGGCGTGTGGATCACCGCGGACTTCACTGAGCGTCAGCTGACCGACATTCGCCCCGGCCAGCCCGCCCTGGTGCGCCTGGACACCTACCCGGACGTGCAGTTGCACGGCCACGTCGCCGGGACCTCGCCGCTGACCGGCCAGCAACTGGCCGCCGTGCCGGGCGACAACGCCACCGGCAACTACACCAAGGTGGTGCAGCGCGTTCCGGTGAAGATCGTGCTCGACGACGAAGGCGGCCCCCTGCGCGGCCGCATACGCCCGGGCATGTCCGCCCTGGCGCGCGTGCAGACCGGCCCTGACGCCGCGGTGAGGCCGGCGCGATGAGCGGCGACGAGAAGCCGGAGGAGAACCTAAGATACCGGGACGACAAGAAGCAGGAAGACGAGACAAAGGCGGACGAGAAGAAGCAGAAGCAGGAAAAGGCGGAAGGCGAACGCTCCGGAAAACGCGCTGCGATCATACGCGCGATCCTCGCCACCGCCGCCCTGGTGGTGGTCGCAATCCTGCTGATCGACTGGAACGCCCTCGTTTTCGAAGGCGGCTCGGCCGGTACGATTGACGCCGAACTGCGCGGCGACCCGGTGCAGATAGAGACGCGCGTGGCCGGCTACGTCACCCGCATCGGCACCGACGACGACCAGCCGGTGCGTCGCGGCCAGGTGCTCTACGAGATCGAGCAGGATTTCTACCAGGTTCAGGTGGCGCAGGACCAGGCCGCCCTGCACCAGACACAGGCGCAGCTGGCCGAAATCGACGCCAGGCTCGCCGCCCAGCAAGCCACCATCGCCAGCCAGGCGGCAAGCGTGCAGGCGTCTGACGCCGGCCGCTTCCAGGCCGCCGCCGAACTCGCCCGCCAGCGCGACCTGCGCGGCACCGAAGGCGGCATCGTACGCGACTACCAGCGCGCCGCGGCCGATGCCCGCCAGAACACCGAAACAGTCGCCGCCAGCCAGGATCAGCTACGCGCCGCCCAGGCGCAGCTCACCATCCTGCAGGCGCAACGCGCCCAGGCGCAGGCCCAGCTCGCCGCCCAGGCCGCGCAACTGCGCCTCGCCAGCATCAACCTCGGCTACACCCGCATCACCGCACCCGCCGACGGCTTCGTCACCGCCCGGCTGGCCTTCCCCGGCACCTACGTCACCCCCGGCCGCCCGCTGATCACCTTCGTGCCCGCCGGCGACGTCTGGGCCGTGGCCAACTACCGCGAGGAACAACTGATCGACCTTGCCGTAGGCCAGCGCGCCGAGTTGCACGTGGACGCCTTCCCGCGCGTCACGCTGCACGGCCACGTGCAAAGCTTCGGCCCCACGTCGGAGGCCAACCAAAGCGCACTGCCGCCGGAACGGGCTACGGGGAATTTCACCAAGGTGGTGCAGCGTGTGCCGGTGAAGATCACGCTCGATCCGGGGCAGCCTATCGTGGCGCGGCTGCTCCCTGGGTTGTCGGTGGAGGCGCACATATTTACACGGGGACAGTAAGGAAGGCCTTCTTTTTTGAAAAAAAGAAGCAAAAAACTTTTGTCCCCCCGCATTTGCAGCGTCCGGGTGCTTCTGGAAAAACACGCGCGCGGAAATGCGGGAGGTAAAAGTTTTTTGCTTCTTTTTCTCAAAAAAGAAGGCCTTGCTTGCTTCGCAACGATCACGCATCTGCCATCTCGGACAAACGCGCGACAGCGGTCGCGACATAAGCCGCATCCATCTCGATCCCGATCCCCTTCGCCCCCTCCAGCAACGCCGCGACAAGCGTCGTTCCGGTACCCGCAAACGGATCGAGCACCGTAGCGCCAGGCCGCCCGTGCAGCCTTATGCACCAGCGCGGCAGATCGATCGGAAACGTCCCCGGATGATTGTATTTCGCGGCCTTGGTCTGCACCGTCCGATACGGAATGAACCAGGTATTTCCGCGGCAGCGCGCATCCTGCGCATGCCCGCGCCGCGCGATGTTGGATTTGTCCTTGAACGGCACGCCGATCGCCAGCCTGTCAAGCTGCACGTTGCCGGACAACGTCAGGTGGAAGACGTGTTCGTGGTTATGGTTGAGGAAGCGTCGCCCTGCCACAGGCTTGTGGTGGCCGGCGCTGTCCTGCCCGACGCTCACGGCCTTGATCCAGGTGATATGGTTCTGCAGCACGAAAAGCGGCCGCAGCCGAACGATAAGCTCGAACGGCAGCCAGGGCCGGCTGTTGGAGCCCGCGATGTTGAGGAAGAATGAGGCGTCCGGCCGCATGACACGCCGTATGGAAACGCAAACGGCTACGAGCCAATCAAGGTAGTCGGCCTCCGACTTGGCATCGTCATAGGCGGAGTATGCAAGTTTCAGGTTATAAGGCGGCGAGGTGACGACCACGTCGATGCTCGCCGCGTCCAATTGCGGCAGTATGGCAAGGCAGTCGCCGTGATGCAGGTCCTGCCCTGCGACAAGGGTGCGCATCAACCCCAAGCCGCGACAAGCACCAGCCGGGTGCCCCAAGACCATCCGAAGCGCCAACAGCGTCGGACAGATAAAAGTTTTTTGCTTCTTTTTCTCAAAAAAGAAGGCCTTCCTTGCCTTACCTTACTTCCGAGGCAACAAAACGTACTCGACCCCCGACTCACGCATACGCCCAGCCTGCGCCTCAGCCCCCGCGCCCGCGCCCAGGAACACATCGACCCGCCCCGCGCCCACGATGTCCGACCCCACATCCTGCGCCAGCACCAGCCGCTGCAAGGGCTGCCGCGTCAACGGGTCCAAGGTGTCGATGAACACGGGCGCTCCAAGCGGGATGCTGTGGCGGTCCACCGCGGCGCTGCGCCCCGGGCTGAGCGGCACGCCGAGCGCGCCGGGCGGCCCAAGCCCTGCGTCGCTGCCGCTCAGAACGCGGAAGAACACGTAGTCCTCATTGCGTTCCATCACCGCCTTCGCCTGGTCCGGATGGGCGGCCAGCCAGGCGCGTATGGATTGCATGCTGACGCCGTCCGGCGGCAGGGCGTGCTGCGCCGTCAGCACGCGGCCGATCGGCGTGTAGGGCCGGCCGTTCTTGCCGTCATAGCCGAGGCGCACCACGGTGCCGTCGGACAGGCGCACCCGGCCGGCGCCCTGGACCTGCAGGAAGAACAGATCCACCGGGTCGGCCAGCCAGAACAGCGGGCGCGCCTGGTCGCCCATGCGTCCGGCGGCGATGTCGGCACGGCTCCAATAGGCCACCAGCCGGCCCTGCTCCATGCGGCCGACAGAAAGCGGCCCGTGCGGGTCGTTGGTGGCGGCGGTCTGCAGCAGGTCACCCGGGCGGGCCAGCACCGGCGTCTGATACGCGCCGCCCTGCGTCAGCGCGCCGCGCACTTCCGGCTCGTAATAGCCGGTGAACAGGCCAGGGGTGCCGACGCGGTAGGGCTGGAACCAAGTCTCGTAGAACCGGCGTATTGCCGCCTCCTCGCCTGGCACCAGACCGCTGGCAGCGGCGCAGACCGGCAGCCAGTTGCCCGCCAGGCCGCCCGAAGTCGCAGCGACGCCCTCGCCGCCCAGGGCCGTATCGGCCGGCAAGGTGGCCAACCGGCGGCAGCCGGCGCGCAGGGCGGGCAGCGTCTGTGCCAGGCTGTCGGCCTGCCAGCCCCGTAGCGCATCGAACCGGACCGGCACCAGCCCGCCGCCCTGCGGCGGCGGCACGCAGCCAGCGGCCAGAGCCGCGAGCGCGGCCGCCCCCCACGACCTTGCGCGCACGGTCAGGCGCTGCGGGCCGCCGACAGGCGCCAGGTCAGGTCCGGCTGCCCCAGGTCGCGCACAAAACTCCACAGATCATGTATCTCGGTCACTGCATCGGTGCCGGCCACCGGCTGGCCGGCCGTGTCGCTGGTGATGTTCACCTGGTTGGAGACGAACCGCACCGACAATGTCGCGTGCTGGCCGGCAAGCACGGCGTCGGTGATCGTCACCTCCTCGATCGAGCGCAGGTCCGTGCGCTGCGTGTGGCCGGCGGCCTCCCGCGCGGCGATCACGCCTTCGAATGCGGCGAACGTGTCCGCAGTCAGCAGGGGACGCAGCCGGTCCCGCTCGCCGGCCGCGAACGCCGCCACGATCATGCGGAACGCGTGCTCGGCGCCGGCCAGGAACTGCGCGGGCTCGAAGCGGCGGTCGATCGCCTGCATCTCCGCCATCGTGCGCCCGACCGGACCGGCCGCATCAGGCAACGCACGCGGGGACGCCACCGGGCCGGACTGCCCGGCAGCTGCCGCCGCCCGCGGCGCGGGGGTGGCGGCAGGTGCCGGTGTCCCATCGAAGCCGGTGCGCCGCCCCAGTATGCTGCGCAACCGCAGCACCAGGAACGCCGCGATCATCGCGAACAGGATCAGATCGATCGGGAAGCCGCCGGCCGCTTGCAACGCTTAATCTCCACTCGTGGCGCTGCACATAGGGGCCGCGCGCCCCGTGGGCAACGCGCACCCTCGGGCTTTCGGCCCGGCTGATGGAAAGAAACGTAACATCGCCGCGGTCACGGCGGGGCAGCGGCCAGGCCGCATTTGCCCCAGCCGGCGATGCCCGCTAGCACCGCGCGCATGATCCTGATGCGCCACGGCCAGAGCGAGTTCAACCTCCACTTCTCCGCAACCAAACGCGACCCAGGCATCACCGACCCGAGCCTGACGCCGCTCGGCCAGGCGCAGGCGGAGGCCGCCGCGCTGGCCCTGGCCGGCGAGGGCATAACCCGCATCGTGGCCTCACCCTACACCCGCGCACTACAGACGGCCGCGCCCACCGCGCGCGCGCTCGGCCTGCCCGTGCAGGTCCATGCCGGCGTGCGCGAGCGCTACCATTTCACGTGTGACATCGGCTCCTCGCCGGCCACGCTGGCCGCCGCCTGGCCGGGCCACGCATTCGACCACCTCGACGAGGTCTGGTGGCCATCCGCCACCGAAAGCGAGCAGAGCGTGGAGGCGCGCGCTTCGGCGTTCCGTGCGGAGATGGCGGCGGACCCGGACTGGTCGCGCACGCTGGTGGTGAGCCATTGGGCGTTTCTGCTCACGCTTACGGGGCAGAGCCTGGATAATGGGCAGTGGATACGGTTCGACCCTAAGTAAGGAAGCAAGCAAGGCCTTCTTTTTTGAAAAAAAGAAGCAAAAAACTTTTTCTCCTGCGCCTGCCCCACGTCGCGTCCTGTTTCTGCAAACGCGCGTACCGGCAGGACCAGGCAGGGCCTTGATGCAGGCGGGGGAACAAAAGTTTTTTGCTTCTTTTTTTCAAAAAAGAAGGCCTTGCCTTCCTACCCTCCCGCCCCCGTGCTACCGCGCCGGCAACGCCCCCAGGAGCCACCTAGATGTCCGAGACAACCACCGACCCGACCGCCGCGCAGCAGGGCATGCCCCCGCTCGTCGTCAACGTGCAATACATCAAGGACCTCTCCTTCGAAGTCCCGAACGCGCCGGAGATCTACGCCACCCTGCGCAGCCAGCCTGCCGTGCAGATCAACCTGGACGTGCAAGCCCGCGCGCTACAGGAAGGCCAGAACGTCTACGAGGTGGTCCTCGCGGTAAAGGCCGAGGCGCGCGAGACACCTGCTGCAGGCACCACGAACGGCAGTGCGGCCCCTACCGAAAGCCGCCCGGTGTTCATCGCCGAACTGCAATATGCCGGCGTGTTCACCCTGAACGGCGTGCCGCCTGAGGCCGTCGAGCCGCTGCTCCTCATCGAATGCCCGCGCCTGCTGTTCCCGTTCGCACGCTCCGTGCTGTCGGACGTGACGCGCGAGGGCGGCTTCCCGCCTGTGCTGCTGCAGCCGATCGATTTCGTAGGGCTTTGGCAGAGCCGGCGCCAGCAGGCAGGCGGCGCGCCTCAGGTCTCGGCGCCGAATTAGAAGTAAGGAAGCAAGCAGTCCTTTTTTGAAAAAAAGGACCAAAAAACTTTTGCTCCCTGTCGCCTGCGGAAACAGCCTGGGTGCCTCGGGATAGATCGAGCCGGCGGAACAGCAGGGACGAAAGTTTTTTGCTTCTTTCTTTCAAAAAAGAAGGCCTTCCTTTCTCCCTGCCTTAAGACCGTCCTATTGCACCTCGCTGAAATCCACATCTTCCCCGTCAAGGCTCTCGCCGGCATGAGCGTGAGTGCCGCCGGCTGTGAGCCCTGCGGTCTGTGCGGCGACCGCCGCTGGATGGTCATCGACCACAACAACCGTTTCCTGACCCAGCGCGTGCTGCCCCGGATGGCGGTCATCGCGGCGGACATCATGCCGGCAGGCCTTCGCCTGTCCGCGCCGGGACAGGCGCCGCTGGAGATCGACACACCTGCGCCGGACGCTGCGCCCGAGCCGGTGGTCGTCTGGCGGGACACCGTAGTGGCCGCACCAGCCTGCGCACAGGCAAATGCCTGGATCAGCGCCGCACTCGGCCAGGCCTGCCGTCTCGTGCACCTGCGCGATCCTGGCGCCCGCATGTCCAGTTCGGCGTTCGCGCAGCCCGGCGAGACGGTGAGCTTCGCCGACGGCTTTCCGGTGCTCCTCACCTCCGCCGGCTCGCTGGCCGACCTGAACGCGCGGCTTGCCGTGCCTGTGCCGATCAGCCGTTTCCGCGGCAACCTGGTCATAGAAGGCGCGCCGGCGTGGGCCGAGGACAGCTGGCGGCTAATACGCATAGGCGGCGCCACCTTCCGCGTGGCCAAGCCATGCGACCGGTGCACCGTGACGACGATAGACCAGGCCACCGGCGAGCGCCCGCAGCGCATGGAGCCGCTGCGCACGCTGGGCCAGTTCCGGCAGGAGGAGCGCGGCATCATGTTCGGCCAGAACCTGGTGCCTTTGGTGCTTGGGCGGGTCTCGGTTGGGGATGCAATAGAGGTGCTGGAGAGCGGCCCGCCTAACGTGAACCCGCTCTAAGAAAGAAAGGCCTTCTTTTTTGAAAAACAGAAGCAAGAAATTTTTGGTCCGCTATCGCGCGCTCTTTCCGTCAGCCGCCGACAGGGAGCAAAAGTTTTTTGGTCCTTTTTTCCAAAAAAGGACTGCTTGCTTGTCTTGCCTGCACACAGCCTGCATACCCCGCCGAAACCGGAGCCCCGTCCGCCCACCATGATGTATTTCAGCCGCGGCAAGACCGCAGCCATTCTGGGCGTCTGCCTGCTCGGCCTGCTGCTCTGCCTGCCGAACTTCCTGCCCGCACCGGCCGCCTGGGTGCCCTGGCGTCGCGTGCACCTGGGCCTGGACCTGCGCGGCGGCAGCTACCTGCTGATGCAGGTGGACATGGACGCGGTGCAGCGCGAGCGGCTGGACGCGCTGGCGGACGGCGCGCGCGCCACCCTGCTGCACGAGCATGTCGGCTACCAGAACCTGGCCGCCGAGGCCGCCAACCAGCGCGTGTTCCTGCACCTGCGCGACGCCTCCCAGCATGACGCCGCGGTGCGCGCCCTGCGCGCCATGCCGGCCAACACGCCTGGCGAGTTCGCGGTGTCCGACCTGGCCGGCAACAACCTGGCCATAACCCTGTCCCAGGCCGCCCTGGTACGAACCGCGGCCGACGCGGTGGAACGCTCCATCGAGATCGTGCGCCGCCGCATAGATGAGACCGGCGTGGTCGATCCGCAGATCACCAAGCAGGGCGAGGACCGCATCGTGGTCCAGTTGCCCGGCGTGGAGGATCCGAACCGGGTCAAGGAACTGCTCGGCAAGACTGCCAAGATGACCTTCCACCTGCTGGACGAGACGGCGGTGCCCGGCGCGCCAGCCGAGCCGGGCGTAGAGCTGCTGCCGATGCAGAACGACCCTGCCCAGAAGCTGCCCATACGCAAGCGCATAGAGGTGGACGGCGCGAACCTGACGAACGCCCAGCCCGGTTTCAGCCAGCAGGATGGCGCGTCCGTGGTGAACTTCACCTTCGATTCGGTCGGCGCCCGCCGGTTCGCCGACACGTCCCGCAACAACGTCGGCAAGCGCTTCGCCATCGTGCTGGACAACCAGATCCTCTCGGCACCGGTGATACGCGAAGCCATCCTCGGGGGGACTGGCCAGATCAGCGGCAGCTTCACGCCGGAATCCGCCAAGGACCTGGCCGTGCTGCTGCGCGCCGGCGCCCTGCCCGCCCCGCTGACCGTCATCGAGGAACGCACCGTAG
>CAXTCL010000132.1:0-10465 GCA_964242035.1 uncultured Acetobacteraceae bacterium
AGCAAGCAGTCCTTTTTTGAAAAAAAGGACCAAAAAACTTTTACTTCCCCCGCATCTGCAGCGTTCGAGTTATTTCCGGATACACCGAAGCGACTGAACCTGCGCCAGGGATCAGAAGTTTTTTGCTTCTTTTTTTCAAAAAAGAAGGCCTTCCTTGCTTGCAGCTATCTCCGCCTCGCTTCCAGGCAGGGGCGCAGCGTGAGAGGCGATCTCGGCCAACTCCTGCAGGCGCTTCTTATGGTCTGACTCATTGAGCGGAAACAGGGATAACAGGAAAGCAGCGATCAGGCCGAGCACGACGGTGAGTCCGCAGAAGGTGAGGACAAGATGTTGTAGGACCTCATGCGGCACATGGCCCGGCGTCGCGCCGGTTGGAAAGCCAACCCAGCTGAGGATGGCCCCGGACAGGAGCAGTCCAAGGCCGGAGACGCATTTCTGCATGAAGAACGAGCCAGCGAAGAACAGTCCCTCCTGGCGTTTGCCTGTGCGTGCCTGGGAGTCCTCCACAACGTCCGACATCATGGAAGCGCCGAGTATCGCGCCGCCGACGCCGAGTGTGACTGCGAGCACGATATCGGCCATCAGCAGAGGCAGCAGCACGGGGTTGCCGTTTCCGGGAAACATGTCCTGCGACCGAAGGAGCAGAGGAGTGACGGCCAGGACGATGTAGCCGAGCGACGCGGCGACGGCAGCCCGTCGCTTGCCCCAGAGGCGGGAGGTGTAGGTGGCAGTCAAAAAGGCGAGCACCACGCCCACGATGACGCAGATGGTGAAGACGGCCAGCCAGCTTGCCGGCAGACCCCAGAGGAAGGTGTTGAAATAGGTGCTCAGCGCGAAGTTGAGGCCCTGGTTGGTGTAGCTGAACATCCCGGACATCAGCAATATCCTGAACGCACGGTTCTGCAACGTAAGGCCGATGCTGCGGAACGTGTCTGTCAGGCTGGTTCGCGTGACCGCGACCTTTGGCAGCGACCTGATCTCGCGGTGCGTGCCGCCGGCCGAAAGCAGGATTGCGGCTGTCATCAGGCTGGCGGCAACGTAGGCGTAGATGTGGTAGCCGGCGGGGTTGAGCTGGCCGACCGGGAATTTCGAGGTCGGTGCAAGCAGGACGGCAAAGGTCAGCAGCAGCATGCCCATGCCGCCGATCCAGCCGAACAAATATCGATAGCCGAGTATCGATGTCCGCTCATGGTAGTCCGAGGTGAGTTCGGGGGCGAGCGCGCTGGAAGGGACCTCGTAACAGGAGATGGCAGTGCGCACGAGTACGGAGATGCCGATCAGGTAGAGCATCAGATGCGCGTGCGAGGCGCCGATAGGCGGGTTCCACAACAGCAGATACAACGCGCCGACCGGGATGGCCGACGCATACATGAAGGGATGCCGGCGGCCCCAGCGTGAGTGGAGGTGATCCGAAAGATGGCCGATCACGGGATCGACGATGGCGTCCAGCACCAGGGCGATGAAGATGGACAGGCCGACCAAGCCAGCCGGCAGGCCAACCACCTGGTTGTAATACAGCAGAAGCAGGGTGGAAAAGCCGTTGTCCTTGATGCCGTAGGCAAGCGAGCCCAGCCCATAGGCGAGCTTGATGCGGGTGGGCAGGTGGCGCTGCGGTGCAAGTGCGCGGTCTGTCATCCGCTCGCGGCCGTTGCGGTCGCGGAGAGCTTCGAGGGAGGTGGTGTCGGACATCGTGAGGTTCCTCTGGGAGATCTGGACGGGTTGATCGAAACACGGGCGAGCCACTGATCGCAGCCCCGCCGCAGAGCGCCATGTTGCGTTTGAAATCGCTACGTCACGCTCTGGGGATCGTCCAACACCCCGATCGCCAAGCTAGCGCCATACATCGCCACCGCCGCTGCCTTCCCCAGCGGCTGCGCCCACTCGGAGAGGTCACAAGCGCCATTCAGCACTGCCATGATAACCTGGCTGGCGATTAGTGCATCCACCGACCGGATCGAACCCTCCTTGATGCCATCGGTGATTGTGCCAGCGAAGCGCAACGCCGTGCGGTCAGAACGCTCGACCACATCGGCACGCAACTCGACCGGCATCGCATGCAGCGCGGTCGTGCGCAGCAGCGGCCATTCGCCGGCAAACTGCACATCGAGAAGCGACGACACGGCGGTCGTGAGCCGCTGCCAGTGGTCGCCGCCTGCGTCGTCAGCCATCCGCTTGGCGCGCGAAATACGCCGATAACTCTGACGAAAGCATTCGAACACCAGATCGTCCTTCCCATCGACATGATGATAGAAGCTGCCTTTCGTAACCTTCATTTCCGAAGCGATCCGCTCCACCGAGGCGCCCCGATAGCCGTTGCTGTTTATCAACCGCGTGGCCGCACGCAGGAAGCCGGCGCGGGTGGCTCCATCGCCGAAACTGTCGGAACCATCAAGCCCCGGAAGAAAGCACGGACACCAGGAGCTGTGAGTGGGGGCCAATCCGCGCCCGAGTATGTCGAGAAGCTGCGATTGCACGCGACCGAAATCGTCCAAGGCATAACGGCCGAGCCAGGCAGGCAGCCAGAACGATACCTCTAAAATTATCTGCGCGCGCGCGGCCGTCAGTGCGACGTCTTCGTCGGTGACCGGCGGCCGAAAGAACCCGAACACCTTCAAAAATATGCGCAGGTAATGCGCTTGCAGCGGGGCGCGTATCTCAGGTTCGAGTGAGCGGATGTCGGACAGGATGGCCATACGGTGCGGCCCGCCGCGCACTATGCCGGCAAAATGCTGGAACTGGCTCTCATAGAACTGCGCGACCCGCGCTTCCGGGGTGGGTTGCGAGCCGGCGTCGTTCACAAGCGCTTCAAAGCGCTCGAGCGTCTGCTCGAAGACTGCCGCGGCAAGGTCCTCTTTGAACCGAAAATAATGTGTTATGCTTGACGTGGTGAGCCCTACCATCTGCGAGAGCTCCTGGAACGTCATGCCCCACACGCCGTGCTGATTGATCAGCACGATGGCCGCCTCCAGAATTCGCTCGCGTTTTTGCTCGTATCGCGCCGACCCTGCGACCCTTGGGAGGCGCTCTGCACTCGTGACCACAGGCCTTACTTCCTCCGTGCGCAGTAGCTCAAGCCGGTCAAGAGGGGCAGCCAGGTGGGGCGCCTTGCTCTCTTCGTCGCCGGGCGCGGGATGGTTCCAGCAACTGCACACGAAACCTCACTTGAGTTGAAAGCGCGATCAGGAATGCCGAATCTCGGGTTTGCTATCTTCATTCCCGCTCAGTCGTCAAGACTTCCGTCCGGACGAGCAGGAGGCAGCGTCAAAATGGCTTTCTTTCCGGACCGTTGACTTGTCCGGCCGTAAAGTGAAAGCTCGGTATGCTGCGACAGCCCGTCGTCGCTGACGTAGCTGCAAGCTGAACGCCGCCACAGAGCGGCGATCGCAGGAGAGAGGAAACGAGTTCGCGATGAGATCGACTCTATGCGCGAATGTCGTGTTGGCGACGCTTGCGGCGTCGTCCGCCCTGGCCCAGCCTGCGTTGCCTCATGCGCAGGCGCCAGTACGCGCGCTCGAGGACATCGTCGTGACCGCCCAGCGCCGTTCCGAGAAACTCAGGCGCGTGCCGATATCCGCCAGCACATTCTCGTCTAAACGGCGTGACCGTATTGGCATCCGTACGATCCAGGATTTCGCCAACCACACGCCGGGACTCAGCTACTCCACGTCCCTGGACCGGGTCTCCCTGCGTGGGGTGGGCCGCCTGACCAACGTCATCGGCTCAGACCCCGGCGTCGCCACCTACAACGACGGCTTCTACACCGCCTCTGCAGACGAGGCCTCGAAGACGCCCATCTTTGTCGACAGGGTGGACATCCTGCGAGGCCCGCAAGGCACGCTCTACGGGCGCAACTCGATAGGCGGCGCCATCAACATCATCTCCAACCGGCCGACGCAGGACTTTCACGCCGAGATCAGGACGGACTTCGACGCCTATGCCGGCGCCATTGCGGAGGGCTATTTGGAAGGCTCGATCGCCGACGGATTGACCGGCCGCGCCACATTGCAGCTCGGGCCGCGAGCGCTGGCGCAGCCTTACACCAATCAAACCGGACGCTCCGACGAAGGCGGACTGAACCGCATACTGGGCGAACTCCAGTTGCAATACGATGCATCCGACCGCACGCAGATCTGGCTTAAATACTCGCAGGCGCAGTGGGACGAGCCCTTCCGCACAACCAACTTCGTCGATCCCTATGCCACCACCGACATCTTCCCCGCCAAGGCCGTGGTGCCCAACGCAGCCTTCGGATATCCCGTCTTAAATCCCGGCGGACGTGACCCATACGCCATCAACACCAACACGCCCTCCACCGACACGCTTGATCACGACCACACCGTCGTCGTCAACGCGAAGACAGGATCCGGTGACGTCGACGTCAAATACGTGGGCGGCTACTCGACCGACTTCTACACCATGACCAGCGACCTTGATTACACGAGCCGTGACCTCGTGACGACCAGCGCCGGGTCCAACCTGGGTGCCTACACCTACAATCCGACATATGTCTCCAAGTATCAGGAAGACAAGCAGAACTGGAGCAACGAGGTCACCGTCTCCAACCACGAACACGCGCGCTTCAACTACATCGGCGGACTGTATCAATATCACGAAGACTTCTATCAGCCGATCACCGCCTACGTCGCAGGAGCAGGCACCGACGATCTCAGCCGCGCGTTGCTCCACCCGATCAATCCGTTCACCGGTGCCCCCGCCGCGGCCAATCCGAACCGGGACTTCTTCTCCGGCACCGGTACGCTGGTCACGCAATCCTACGCCGCGTTCGGGCAGGCGGATTACCAGATAATACCACGCCTGAAGCTCACCGCAGGATTTCGTTATTCCAACGATGACAAGACGGGATACGAGACGTTCCGCCTCCTCTACTGGAACCCGACCGCAGTCGAGGCTGCATGCGGCGGCGGCTGCGGCCCTTACACGCCGGCCATCGACATCTCCAGCATCACCTCCGGCGTGGGCAACGGGTCGGGGCCGGTCAGCCGCAAGCTGACAGGGGCGTGGAATGGCGCGTCGGGCCGCCTGGCGCTCGACTACGTCACCCAGGATGGCACCCTACTCTACACCAGCTACAGTCACGGCCTTAAATCAGGTGGCTTCAATCTCGGCTCCTACTCCCACCTGCCGACAGTCGGTGAGGAGAACCTTGATGCATTCGAAATAGGCGTCAAGACCAAACCCGTCCCCCAACTCAGCATCGATGCCGCCGGGTTCTATTACCTGTATGCGAACGCGCAGGTACCGCTCTACGTCAATCAAGGCGGCATCTCCGTGCTGAACTTCTTCAATGTCCCGCAAAGCCGTTCCCAGGGCTTCGAGTTTTCGTCGGTCTGGAACGCGACCGACTGGCTGGAGCTGAGCAGCCTCTATGCCTACACGGACGCGCACATCACGCGCACGGATCGCCTCTACGAGGACGATAACGCCGTGTTCGAGCATCCCGTCAACATAACCGGCGACAGGCTTCCACAAACCTCCGCGCATCAGGTAACCTTGACGAGCCTCGTGGACGTGCCGATCAGGAGCGGCAGCCTCTATCTCGCGACAAGCTTCATCTACCGCTCCAGCGCCTACTATGGCGTTTTCGATACGAGTAATTATCGCACGCCCGGCTGGAACCAGGTCGACATGAGGCTTACCTGGGTCAGTCCGTCGCGCCGCCTGACTCTGATCGCGTTCGCGCGCAACCTGTTCGACACTTTGGGCTATGACGGCGTCACGGCGAATGATGGCTCCACGTCTCTGGGCTTCGGCCGGGTCTTCAGCTTCACGCCGCCACGTACAGTCGGCATCGAAACCCAATATAGATTCTGACCTGGGTAATTTCCGATCCTATATCGCCAAGCCACGGCCGATTAGGTTCAGTGCCATGCCCTGCCGACAGGCTACCGGCTAAGAACCCACCGGCGCTGCCCTGCGGGTGGACGGAGGCGTGGTGAAGGCCATCGCCTGAGGACGAAGGCCAACGCGGTCCTGCCACTGCACGGGGCGCACGCCACCATGTCAGCAACCACGTTTTTTCGGGGCGAAATCGCCCGACCGGGGTCGATTTGAAACTGGATGTGTCCGGCGCTGTCCTCACGCTGAATGCGGGATCGTCCAGCCTCAAATTCGCGCTGTTCGGTGCGGGTCCCGTCCCGTTGGCCACAGCGCGCGGTGAGGTCGAGGACCTCGACACCTCCCCGCACCTCCTCGTACGCGACGCGGCGGGGACCACGCTGCTGGACAGACACTGGCCGGACCATACGCAGGATACGTTCGCCACCGTGCTGGCCGCCATCCTCGCCTTCGCCGACAGCCATCTGGGAGGCGAGCGCCTGGCCGCCGTCGGCCACCGTATCGTGCACGGTGGTGCCGAGCACACGGCGCCCGCGCTGGTCACGCCGGCATTGCTCTCCGCCCTGGAGGCGCTGATCCCGCTCGACCCGCTGCACATGCCGCACAACCTTCTCCCCCTGCGCGCGGTGGCGGCCGCGCGGGCCGCGCTGCCCCAGGTCGCGTGCTTCGACACCGCCTTCCATGCCACCCTGCCGCCGGTGGCCCAGGCCGTTGCCATCCCGCGCGAGCTGACAGGAGGCGTGATACGGCGTTACGGCTTCCATGGCCTGTCTTACGAATACATCGCCGGTGAGCTGAAGCGATGCGCGCCAGAGCTCGCGCGCGGCCGGGTCATCGTGGCCCATCTCGGCGCCGGCGCCAGCCTCTGCGCCCTGCTGGACGGACGGAGCATCGCCACCACAATGGGCTTCTCCGCGCTCGATGGACTGGTCATGGCGACGCGATGCGGCAGCCTGGACCCGGGGGTCATCCTCTATCTCGGCCGCCAGGGCCACAGCCTGGCCGACATCGAGGACATGCTGTACCACCGTTCCGGCCTGCTCGGCGTCTCCGGCCTGAGCGGGGACATACGCGTGCTCCTCGCGAGCAAGGACCCGTCCGCACAGGCGGCGATCGCGTTGTTCACCTACCGCATCGCCACGCAGATGGGCTCGCTTGCCGTCTCCCTTGGCGGGCTGGACGGGCTGGTGTTCACCGCGGGGATCGGCCAGCACGCGGCGGTGGTACGCAGGCTCGTGTGCGACCGCCTGGCCTGGCTCGGCCTGCGTATCGACGACGCGGCCAACCAGGCCGGCAGGGAACGCATCAGCGCGCCGGACAGCGCCGTGCAGGTTCGCGTCCTGGCCACCGACGAGGAGCTCATGATCGCGCGCCATACCCGAGCGGTGATCGCAGGCATGGCCGGCCATTCGCCTTAGCCGGGTCGCCATAGCCGGGCCGCCTGCGTAGTTTCCGAAGCTGCCTGCAGCCAGGAGGCACAGGCTAGGACAGCGTCGTCCTGAACACGCGGCACGATACTGGAGCCCGATGCGTGGCGCCCATGCGTGGCTCCGAGCGAAATCCTCAAAAGGAGTTCGTCTCATGGACACATCGTTCCCGACGCTTGCGCCTCTGCGCCAGGCTGCGGCCGCCCCGTCCGCCGGCAGCCAGGACGAGTTCGACAGGATGGACGCTTACTGGCGTGCGGCGAACTACCTCTCGGTCGGCCACCAGATGTTCACCCGCGACGAGCAGATCGTCTTCGCGTTCCACGGCTATCCCGGGCTGATCCACCGCCTGACCTACCGGCGGACGAACCGGACCTTCACGTGCACGGCTACAGGGAAGAGGGCACGATCACCACGGAATTCGACATGCGTGTGCAGAACGAATTGGACCGCTTCCATTTGGTGATGGACGTGATCGATCGTGTGCCGGGCCCCGACAACAAAGGACTGGGCACCAGGGGCGCCTACCTGAAACAGGTGATGGCCGACAAGCTCGTCGAGCACAAACACCACATCGACAGGCACGGCGAGGACCTGCCCGAGATACGCAACTGGATGTGGGGCCAGTCGCCCTAAGTCACAGAAAGCAAGCAGTCCTTTTTTGAAAAAAAGGACCAAAAAACTTTTGGTCCCTCGCATCTGAACCAGCCGGGCGCTTTCAGGAACCGCCGGGACATCTGGAACAGCGTCGGGACAAAAGTTTTTTGCTTCTTTCTCTCAAAAAAGAAGGCCTTGCTTCCCCTTGCCAAGGTCAGCAGCCGCCACAACCGCACAATAGGTGCGTGCGCCCGGCCGCTGCGCTACACCTGTGCGTGGCTGCGACGACTGTGGCCCGGAGAAATCGCCAGGATGCCGGATCAGGCAGGGAGCAGCGTCCAAACTGCCAGGCAGCCGCCTTTGCTGCACCCGGCGGCAGCGACCGCCGGCGCCGGTATGAGGGTTGTCGCGATCGGGGCGTCCGCTGGTGGCCTGGAGGCCTGCAGGGAGCTGCTCGATGCCTTGCCGACGGCCGCGGGGATGGCTTTCATCCTGGTCCAGCACCTGGATCCCACCCACCCGAGCCTGCTGGCCGGGCTGCTGGCCGAGCACACGGCCCTGGAGGTCCTGCAGGCAGAGGACGGCATGGCCGTCATGCCGGAGCACCTCTACATCATCCCGCCGGGCGCCTACCTGTCCACCCAGAACGGTGTCCTGCACCTGTCCACGCCAAAAGCGCCGCGTGGGGCGCGTCTGCCGTTCGACTTCCTGCTCGAATCCGTGGCGTCGGAGTATGGCAGCCGGGCGGTCTGCGTGGTGCTGTCGGGAAACGGCGCCGACGGCACGATCGGTCTGCGGGCGGTACGCAACGCCGGCGGCCTGGTGCTGGCGCAGGACCCGGCCGAAGCCGGAAGCAGCGGGATGCCGTCCAGCGCGATCGCCACCGGACTGGTGGACCAGGTGCTGCGCGTGGCGGCAATCGCGCAAGCGCTGTCACACCGCACGGGCGGCGCCGCGGCCGCGGCGGTCCCCCAGCCGGACGACGCCCCCAATGGCGATACCCAGGACGGCGATACCCCGGTCGGCGATACCCCGGCCGATCCCGATTCGATCCTGGCGATCATCGCATTGCTGCACACGCGCACGGGGCATGACTTCACCCCCTACAAGCGCGGCACGCTGGAGCGCCGTATCGAGCGTCGGATCGGGCTTGCACCAGGCGACCCCGAACGGGACCGCGAGGGACCATCGGACCAGCCCGCCAGTGCCGCGCGACCGGGCGGCAAGCTGGCCGCCTATCTCGCCCGGCTGGGCGCGGACACCGCCGAGCTGGACCTGCTGGCAAAGGATCTGCTGATCCACGTGACCAGCTTCTTCCGCGATCCCGCCGCCTTTGAAGCGCTGGCCAGCCAGGTGGTGCCTGACCTGCTGGCCGGCCGCCCGGCCGACCGGCCGCTGCGCATCTGGGTCGCCGGGTGCAGCACGGGCGAGGAGGTGTACTCCCTGATCATGCTGTTTCACGAAGCGGCCGCGGCCGGACAGCCCGGCGTCAACGCCGAGCTGAAACTCCAGGTCTTCGCCTCCGACATCGATGCGGCCGCGGTCGCCACCGCACGTGAGGGCCTCTATCCGCCAGCCATCGCGTCCGACGTGTCCGCAGAGCGCCTGGCCAGGTTCTTCACCAGGGAGGACGGCCAGGGCTATCGCATCCTGCCCGACCTCAGGGCCTCGGTGGTGTTCGCCGTGCAGGATCTGCTGAACGACCCGCCGTTCTCCCGCATAGACCTGATCTCCTGCCGCAACCTGATGATCTATCTGGGGCCGGACGCGCAGGCCAGGGCGTTCAGCCTGTTCCATTTCGCCCTCAGGCTGGACGGCGTGCTGCTGCTGGGAAGTGCCGAGGCGGTCGGCGACGCCGATGACCGGTTCGAGCTGATCCAGAAGGCGGCCCGCCTGTATCGCCATGTCGGCCGCAGGCGGCCGGGCGACCTCAGCTTCGCCTCCACCGCGACGGACAGCCCGCGGCTCAACCGGCTCGGCCGCCTCGCCGATACAACCCGCGGCCTCTCCCGTCAGGCGGTGCTGGCCGAACTGTGCAGGCAGGCGGTGCTCGATCAGCACGCGCCCGCCGCGGTTCTGTGCAATGCCCGCCACGAATGCCTGTATTCGCTCGGCCCGACCGACCGCTACCTGCGCGTGGCGCCGGGGCATGTCACCCCGGACGTGCTGGCGATGGCGCGCGGCCCACTCAGGACGCGCCTGCGCTCCGCGCTGACCCGGGCCGCGCAGGAGAATGCCAGGGTCACGCTGCCCGGCCCGCGCGCGATGGTGGACGGCCGCTCGCTGTCCTTCAGCATCGACGTGCAGCCGCTGTCCAGCGACGGCGAGAAGCTGCTCCTGGTCTGCTTCGTGGACACACCGGTGTCGGCCGGGTCCGCGCCTGGCGCCGCCGCATCCGGCGACGCAGCGCGCATCGCCGAACTGGAGCGGGAGCTGGAGGCGGCACGCGCCGAGCTGGAGGACGGCGCGCGCACCCTGGAGGCGTCCGACGAGGAGCAGCGCGCGATCAACGAGGAAGCCCTCTCCGTCAACGAGGAATACCAGTCCACCAACGAGGAGCTGCTGACGTCCAAGGAGGAGCTGCA
>CAXTCL010000133.1:0-10438 GCA_964242035.1 uncultured Acetobacteraceae bacterium
GCGGACTCATCAAGTGAGTCCGCGGCAGCGGAGCAAAAGTTTTGGTCTTTATTTCAAAAAAGAACCGCTTGCTTCCCTCGGAGTAGTTTAGGATGTGGTTCGAAGAAACGCTCTACGCCAATTGGAGCCAGCGCTTCCTCGTAACCGCGGAACTGGCGCGCGTAACAAGCGCCTTTCAAGACATCGTCATCTTTGAGAGCGCCTCGCACGGTCGCGTCATGGTGCTGGACGGCTGCATCCAGATCACCGAGCGCGACGAGTTCGTCTACCAGGAGATGCTGGGCCACGTTCCGCTGCTGGAACACGGTGATGCGCGCCGGGTTCTCATCATCGGCGCGGGCGACGGCGGCGTGCTGCGCCGCGTCCTTATGCATGCCGGTGTCGCGCATGCAACGATGGTGGAGATCGACGGCGAAGTGATCCGCCTCGCGCGCGAGTTCCTGCCCACCATCGGCGGCGCGGCGTGGACGGACACGCGCGCCCGCGTGATCGTAGGCGACGGGATCGCCTACGTGCGAGACGCCGCCGCGGCGAGTTTCGACGTGATCATCGTGGACAGCACCGATCCGGCGGGCGTGGGCGAAGTCCTGTTCAGCGACGCGTTCTACGCCGATTGCGCGCGCATCCTGACGCCGCGTGGCCTGGTGGTGAACCAGTGCGGCGTGCCGTTCATGCAAGGTGACGAACTGCGCGAGACGAGCGCCCGCCGGCGGCGCTTCTTTCCGCATGTCGCGGCCTACGTGGCCGCGGTGCCGACATATGTGGGCGGGCTGATGGCGCTCGGCTTCGCGTCGAAAGATGCCGGCTACGAGCGGCAGAATGCAGAAACCATACGCGCGCGCGCGGCAGCCGCCGGCATGGCCGGGATGTCTGAATACTGGACGCCGGAGATCCACGTCGGCAGCTTCGACCTGCCGCCATACATCGCGAAACTGCTTGCCTGATTTGTCAGCCGCGTTGAGGTTGAAGAACAGGAAGCAAGCAGTCCTTTTTCGAAAAAGGACCAAAAGACGCCTGCATCAACAGCCTGGTGCCGCCAGACAAAACAAAGCGGCGGAGACAGCGAACGGAACAAAAGTTTTTTGCTTCTTTCTTCCAAAAAAGAAGGCCGTCCGTTCTTCCAACCGCCCTGAAAAAGCAATGAACAATGACAGCAGACGGCAGCAACCAGGCGCCGCCCACCTTCATCACTGCCGTGGCAAGCCACCAAACCGTGGACGCCAGCAGCGATATCCCCGTCCCCTGGTGGAGCTTCACGAAAACGGCGCTTGCCGCGGCGGCGCTGGCCCTGGTTGCGCGCGGCCGCCTGGATCTGGACGCACCGATATCGCGCAAGCCTTTCACGTTGCGCAAGCTTTTGCAGCACCGTTCGGGATTGCCCGATTACGGCACTCTGCCCGCGTATCACCGGGCTGTCGCTTCTGGCGAGGCGCCCTGGGCCGTGCCCGACATGCTGGCGCAGGCCGGTGCGGACAAGCCGCTTTGTAGGCCAGAAGCGGATTTCGCCTACTCCAACATCGGCTATCTGCTCGTGCGCCGCCTCATCGAGGAGGCCTGCGCCCTGCCTATCGCGGCGGCGGTCGCGGAGCTTGTGCTGGCGCCGCTTGGCCTCTCGGGGGTGGCGTTCGCCGCTTCGCCCGAGGATCTCGCGCGCACAGCTTGGGGCAACGCTACCCGCTACGATCCCGGCTGGGTGTACCACGGCCTGCTCTTTGGCCCGGCCAGCGAAGCCGCGCTTCTCCTTCATCGTCTGCTGGCGGGAGGTTTGCTGCCGCCGCCGTTGCTGCACGCGATGTGCACGCCGGAGCCGGTGTTCACGTCGGAGCCCGGCCGGCCCTGGCTGTCGGTCGGCTATGGTTTGGGCTTAGGGGTCTGCAGAGCGAAAGGCGGGCTATTTGCCGGACATACGGGAGGCGGGCCGGGCAGTGTCTCTGCCGTGTATCAACTGGTTGATGGTCCAGCCGCTACCCGACGGACAGCCGCGGTGTTTGCGCCGCTGGACTCGCCGGGAGCGGTAGAGCGTGAGGCTCTGAAGCTTGCTGCGGCTTGAGGGCGATTGACGTAACATAGTGACAGCAAGGAAGGCTTTCTTTTTTGAAAAAAAAGAAACAAAAAACTTTTGCTCCTGCGCTGTTCAGCGGCTCCAATTCGGCCGGAGGTGCCCGGTTGTCTTAAATGCTGTTCTAATACCGGGCGACCTTAAAACTTTGCTCACTCGCACTTAGAGCAGCCCAGTGCTCCAAGAGGCACCCGGACATCTGGAACAGCGTCGGGACAAAAGTTTTTGCTTCTTTTTTCAAAAAGACGGCCTTGCTTGCTGTAAGAGCCGGGACTCGCCTCATGCCGCCGCCGTCCAACCTCGCGCCGCCCGCGCCACCTTCCCTGCAGCGGCGTGCGCGCCGCAGCATAGGCGACATGGCCGTGCAGGCGCCGCAATCGCTGCGCGCGCTGGTGCGTGGCGACGAAGTTTTCCTCGTCGTGCTTGCCGCCCTGCTGGGCGCGTTGGCCGGGCTGATCGTGGTCGCCATGAACCAGGCCACCCAGCTTGCGCACGAAATCCTCTACCAGCTGCCTGCCGGGGCGCGCCTGTCCGCGCAGACCCGCCTGCCACGTGTGCTCGCGCTGACGGTTCCCGCGGCGGGCGGGCTCTGCGTCGGGCTTCTCGCCGCCGGACTGGCGCGCTGGGCGCCCCGACGCACCGTGGACCCGATCGAGGCCAACGCACTCTACGGCGGCAAGATGTCCATGCGGGACAGCCTGATCGTGGTGGGCCAGACGCTGCTCAGCAACGGGGTCGGCGCCTCCGTCGGGCTGGAAGCCGGCTACACGCAGATCGGATCGGCCGTGGGCTCCAGGCTCGGGCGCGCCTTCCGCGTGCGCCGGGCCGATTTGCGGCTGCTGGTGGGCTGCGGCGCCGCCGCGGCCATCGCCAGCGCCTTCAACGCGCCGCTCACCGGCGCCTTCTACGCGTTCGAGCTCGTCATCGGGACCTATTCACTGGTCACGCTGGCACCGGTGGTGGCGGCTTCCATCAGCGCCGTCATGGTGCAGCGCTTCATTCTGGGCAACGAGCCGGGCTATGACATCCCCACACCGCCCGGCCTGGTCACGGCGGATTTTCTGCCCGTCATCGTGCTGGGCGTGCTGTGCGCCGCCACCGGCATCGCCATCATGTACGGCGTGACGCTTACCGAACAGGCGTTCAGCCGCAGCAGGGTTGCCGTGTGGGCGAGGCCGGCGATCGGCGGGCTTGTCCTGGGCGGGCTGGCCTGCGTCACGCCGGCGGTGCTTGCGGCCGGACATGGTGCGTTGCGCAGCCAGCTTGCCCAGGAGCTGCCGCTGGCCACGCTGCTGCTGCTCCTGCTGCTGAAATCGGCGGCGTCGGCCATCTCGATCGGCTCGGGGTTCCGCGGCGGGTTGTTCTTCGCCTCGCTGTTCCTGGGTGCCATGCTGGGCAAGGCGTTCGCCGCCATCATGCTGCTCGTCTGGCCGGTGCCGGTGTTCCCCGATGCGGTGTACGGGCTGATCGGCATGAGCGGCATGGCGGTGGCCATCGTCGGCGGCCCGCTGACGATGACGTTCCTGGCCCTCGAGAGCACCGGCAGCCTGCCGCTGACCGTGGCGGTGCTGGCCGCTGCCGTGGTCTCCTCGCTGACGGTGCGGCGTACCTTCGGCTACTCGTTCGCCACCTGGCGCTTCCACCTGCGCGGCGAGAGCATACGCAGCGCCGTCGATGTCGGCTGGATACGCAACCTGACAGTGGGCCGCATGATGCGCCAGGACGTGCGTCCGGTCAGCGTGACGACGACGCTGTCCGCCTTCCGCCGGCAATACCCGCTAGGGTCGGTCGCCCGCGTGATCGCGATCGACGAGCGCGACCGCTACGCCGGCATCGTCTGGGTCGCCGACGCGCACGCCGCCGAGGAGGATGTCACGAGAGTGGGCGAGATACTGCACCACGCCCAAGCGGTGCTGACGCCGCAGATGACGGTGAAGGAAGCGGCCACCCTGTTCGAGACGGCGGAGGCGGACGCGCTGGCGGTGGTGGACGGGATGGAGAGCCTGCGTATCCTGGGTTTGCTGACCGAGCAGTACGCTTTGCGAAGGTATAGCGAGGAGCTGGAGCGGCGTCGGCGGGATCTGAGCGGGGAGTAAGAAAGCAAGCAGTCCTTTTTTGGAAAAAAGGATCAAAAAACTTTTGCTCCCTGTCGGCGGCTAATTCAGCACTCCCCGACCGGGACCAAAAGTTTTTTGCTTCTTTTTTTCAAAAAAGACGTGCTTTCTTCCTCGCCTTGACACCGCCCGCCCCAGGCCGCTCTAACGCCCACCAATGTCCTTTTCCCAAAAATCCAGAACGGCCAAAAAACCTGGCACGCAGGCGGCCGGAGGCATCTTCGAGACCGTAAAGACGCTCGTCTATGCCGGCCTCATCGCCATGACGATACGCACCCTCGCGTTCGAGCCGTTCAATATCCCCAGCGGCTCGATGATTCCCACCTTGCTGATCGGCGACTTCGTCTTCGTCAGCAAATACAGCTACGGCTACTCGCGCTTTTCCATGCCGTTCTCGCCGGACGTCTTCTCCGGCCGTATCGCCGGCAGCTACCCGCATCGCGGGGACGTCGTGGTGTTCCGCAACACGCGCAACACCAGCGAGGACTGGATCAAGCGGGTGATCGGCCTGCCGGGCGACCACATACAGGTGAAGGAAGGCCAGCTCTACATCAACGGCGCCGAGGTGCCGCGTACAGAGCTGCGCAAATATCCTACCGCGTCAGACGAGAACGGCATGCGGGTGGACAGCACCGAGTACAGCGAGGCCCTGCCAGGTGGTGTCACCCACCACATCCTCAAACAATACGCCGACGACCAGCACATGATGATCGGCGACCTGGACCCCAACAACACCGACGAATACGTGGTCCCCGACGGCCATCTGTTCATGATGGGCGACAATCGCGACAATTCTGCCGACAGCCGCTTCATCGTCGATGGTCTGGGCTTCGTTCCGCTGGAGAATGTGGTCGGCCGGGCGCAATTCATCTTCTTCAGCTTCGACGCGCGCGATCCCTGGTGGGAGTTCTGGGAGTGGCCGATGGAGGTCCGCTGGGGGCGCCTGTTGAAGGGCGTCGGTTGAGCGCCGATCAGGCCAGATTTCCCGGACCGGCGGTGCTTCACGCATTGCCCGCTCTGCAAACCCGCCTACAGAATGCCGAGGCTCTCCTCGGCCATCATTTCGCCGCACCGGACCTTCTCGCCGAAGCGCTGACTCACCGCTCCGCCATGGGCGGCCGTCGTGCAGGCCGCGGCCGGAAGTCCGCACGCAGCACCGGCGCCGGCTCGAACGAACGGTTGGAATTCGTGGGCGACCGGGTCCTGGGGCTGGTGATGGCCGAATGGCTGGCCGAACGCTTCCCGCACGAGCAGGAAGGCCATCTCGGCCCGCGCCTGGCCCACCTGGTCAGCCGCGAGACGGTGGCCGAAGCCGCCGAACGTATCGGCCTGACCGGCGTGCTGACACTCGGCGCCAACGAGGCGCTGGCAGGCGTGGGCCGCCTGTCCACCGTGCTGGCGGACGCGATGGAGGCCACGATGGGCGCGCTGTTCCTGGACGGCGGCCTGGAACCTGCCAGGCGTTTCATACGCGCCACCTGGGCACCGCTGATGGACCAGCAGATAAAGCCGCCAAAGGACCCGAAGACGGCGCTGCAGGAGCGCGTGCTGGCGCGCGGCACGGCGCTGCCGGCGTATGAGGTGGCCTCGAGCAGTGGCCCGTCGCATGCGCCGCATTTCGTGGTGACGGTGAGCGGGCTGGGCAAGACGGGGACCGGGCGGGGGAGCACCAAACGGGTGGCGGAGCGGGCGGCGGCGGCGGATTTGTTGGAGAAGCTGTAAGTGAAGGCAAGCAAGCAGTTCTTTTTTGAAAAAAAGAACCAAGAAACTTTTATGCCCCCGCATTTGCACCAGCCGTGCTCGTCCGGTGAGCACACGCCTTGCAGCGTCGGGGGAGCAAAAGTTTTTTGCTTCTTTTTTTCAAAAAAGAAGGCCTTCCTTTCTTGACCCAAGCCGAAAGCCGCTGCGGTTTTGTAGCCATCGTAGGCGCCCCGAACGCCGGCAAATCCACCCTGCTCAACCGCATGGCCGGCGCCAAGCTCAGCATCGTCAGCCCGAAAGCACAGACCACGCGCTTCCGTGTGCTGGGCATCCTGCTGCGCGGCCCGGCGCAGGTGCTGCTTGTCGATACGCCCGGCATTTTCGCGCCGAGACGCAAGCTGGACCGGGCCATGGTGAACGCCGCCTGGACAGGCTCAGAGGACGCCGACCTGACGCTTCTCCTGGTGGATGCGCGCGCCGGCGTCACCGAGCAGGTGGGCGTCATCGCGGACCGCCTGCGCGGGTCCGGCCGGCGCATTTGGCTGGTGCTGAACAAGGTGGACCTGGTGCCGCGCCTGCGGCTGCTGCCGCTCACCGCGGAGCTAGCCGAGCGCGTGCCCACCGAGGAGACCTACATGGTGAGTGCGGCCAACGGGGACGGTGTGTCCGAACTGCTGGACGCCGTGGCCGCCGCCCTGCCGCCTGGCCCGCATCTGTATCCCGACGATGAGATCACCGACCTGCCGGACCGGCTGCTGGCTGCCGAGATCGTGCGCGAGCAGATCTTCCTGCAGACCCATGAAGAGGTTCCCTACGGCACCACGGTGGAGACGGAGAGCTTCACCGAGCGGCCGGACGGCTCGGTGCGTATCGACGCCACGATCTACGTGGCGCGGGCTGGCCAGAAGGCGATACTCATCGGCGAAGGCGGCGCGCGCGTGCGCGATATCGGGGCGAAAGCGCGCTCGCACCTTGGGCAGTTGCTGGAACGGCAGGTGCATCTGTTCCTGAACGTGAAAGAGCGGTCAGGCTGGGACGAGGAGCGGGCGCGTTTGCGGGCAATCGGGCTCGACGATCCGGATTGATCCGACAGTGCAAGCAAGGCCTTCTTTTTTGAAAAAAGAAGCAGAAACTTTTGTTTCCCCCGCATCTGCGGAGTCCGGGTGTCTCCGGAAGCTCTTTCGAAAAAAGAAGGCCTTGCCTGTTTTGCTTCGAAACGAACAATCATCAAGTCGATTGGTCTCACATATCATCCGCGCCGCTGCCGGAGCCGGTGATCCCGGACCGCGAAGGCGCGTCCGCGGGCGTGCCGATGGTTCGGCTGATGCTTGCCACCTCCTCGTCGCTGGCGGTACCACGGTCCTCGGGCAGCGCCGGACCGTCTTCCGCCAGAACGTTTGCCAAGCCGTCCGGATCGGTGCGCAACGCTTCGTCCATCAGGTCGGAAGCGCGCGTTTCGTCAGCCACCGGATCGGCGTCTGCCATGTCGTCCGACGCCCCGCTTGCGCGCTCGGCGGCTTCGGCCTGGGCGCGTGCGGCGCCGTGCTTGCCGGTATCGACTTCATCGCTGCCTTGAGTGTCTGACATCTGCCTGGCTCCTGCTTGCACGTGGAGCCTCCAACCGCAGGCCAGCGTCAGGGTTGCGCAGCCTCCGCGCGCGCGCGAAGCCGCTCCAGCCAGAGCTGATGGCCGCGAAACATGCGGTTTGGCATGAGCAGGGCCTGCGCACGGGCGGCCAGGCCGTTCTGATTTTCCTCCGTCAGAACCCGGCACCCGTCCGGCCGCTTCTCGATCAGCCAGGCGTGGTACACGTCCAGCAAGAGACCGGCGCCGTCCCAGGCGATGCGCTCGTTGGGGACGAACTCGCGCACGGTAGAGCTGACCGCCAAACCGAACGTGCGCCAGGTGAAGCTGGCGTTCGGCGAAAGCTCGGTGGCGCCACCTGCGATCGTCACGTCCCTGGAGTTTGGATACCAGGCCGGCCAGTCGCTCGCGCGTATCAGCTGCCCCCACACCGCTGAGGGCGGCGCGGCGATCGTGATCTCGTTGCTTACGCGGGCGGCGACGCGGGCTGGGGCGTAGCGGTCTGGCCAGGTTATTGGCATGGGAAGGAAGGAAGCACTTCATTTTTGGAAAAAAGAAACAAAAAACTCTTATCTTCCCAACGCTGCACCAGCCTCAATCCGTCCGGATAAGCCTAACTGGCGCGAATGCGCAGGGACAAAAGTTTTTTGTTTCTTTTTTTCAAAAAAAAAGGCCTTTCTTGCTTAACGCCTCAAGTCCCCGGCCCGGACCCCAGCTGCCGCATTGTGCAGCAACTGCAGCACCGCCTCATCACCCATCGTCTTGCTCATCAGGCAAAGCGCCCCGCCCAGCAACGCCGACGCGACCGCCACAGGACTTAGGCCGCGGCTCAACATGCCGCCGATCGCGCGGTCGACGGCCTCACCGGCCTGGCTGAGTTCGGCCGCCAGATCCTCGTCAGGCGTATGGAAGTTTGGCGCGAGTTCCAATTGTCCGTGCATGGCTTCACCTCTGACCTGCATGTGGGCGTGGGCACGCCCGGTTTCAGCCTGCCTGGACGGAAATGCGTCCGCCTTCCAGATCGGCTTCCAGCCGCTCCTCCTCGGCTTCCGGCTCCGCCTGCTGGGCCTGCAGGTCCCACATGCGGGCGAACACCCCGCCTTGGGCCAGCAGCTCGCGGTGGCTGCCGCGCTCGGCGATACGGCCGTCCACCAGGACGATGATCTCATCGGCATCCACCACGGTTGAGAGGCGGTGGGCGATCACCAGCGTGGTGCGGCCGCCGGAGACGGCACGCAGGGCCGCGTCGATGTCGCGCTCGGTGCGGCTGTCCAGCGCGCTGGTAGCCTCGTCCAGGATAAGTATGCGCGGGTCCTTCAGCACGGTGCGCGCGATGGCCACGCGCTGCTTCTCGCCGCCGGACAGCTTCAGGCCGCGCTCGCCCACGCGTGTGTCGTAGCCGTCAGGCATGCGCAGGACGAAATCGTGCACCTGCGCCACGCGGGCGGCGTGCTCGACCTCCGCCTGGGTGGCGTCAGGGCGGCCATAGGCGATGTTGTAGCGTATGGTGTCATTGAACAGCACGGTATCCTGCGGCACCACGCCGATGGCGGCGCGCAGGCTGGACTGGGTGTAATCGCGTATGTCGCGCCCATCCACCTGTACGGCGCCGCTGGTCACATCGTAGAAGCGGAACAGCAGGCGGCTGATGGTGGATTTGCCCGCCCCCGTGGGCCCGACGATGGCGACCTTGCGGCCCGCCGGTACGGTGAAGCTCACGCCCTTCAGTATCTCGCGCGCTGGGGTGTAGCCGAACTGCACGTCCTCGAAGGTGACGGAGCAGGGCTGGCCGCCGGTCAGGTGGCCGGCCAGCTGCACTGCGCCGGCGCTGTCCTGCACCTCCTGGTCCACGTCGAGCAGGCGGAACATCTGCTCCATGTCCACCAGGCCTTGCTGGATGGTGTTGTAGGCGAACCCCAGGAAGTTCAGCGGCACGTAGAGTTGGGCAAGGTAGGTGTTCGCGAGGACAAATTGGCCCACCGTCATGCGGCCGGCGACCACGCCCTGGGCGGCCATCAGCATGATGATGGCCAGGCCAAGCGCGATGATGGCGGCCTGTCCGAGGTTGAGCATGTTGAGCGTGACCTGGCTCTTCACCGCGGCCTTTTCGTAGCCGGCCAGCGCATTGTCGAAGCGGCGTGCCTCGTGCGCCTCGTTGCCGAAATACTTCACCGTTTCGTAGTTCAGCAGGCTGTCCACAGCCTTGGACTGGGCGGCGGTGTCGCTCTCGTTCATCGTGCGGCGGAAACGGACGCGCCAGGTGGCGAAAGAGAGGGTGAAGGTTATGTAGGTGGCCACCGCGCCGAAGGTGACCAGAGCAAAGCGCCAGTCGAAGATGCGCCACATCACCGCGGTGACGAGCAGCAGCTCGATCAGGGTAGGCACCAGGTTGAAGACGGCCAGGCGCAACACCTGCTCGATGCCGGCGCTGCCGCGTTCGATGGCGCGCGACACGCCGCCTGTCTGGCGGTCCAGGTGGAAGCGGAGGCTGAGGCGGTGCATGTGCTGGAACGTCTGTAACGCGACGCTGCGCACGGTGCGCTGCTGGACGGCGGCGAACACAGCGTCCCGCAGCTCGCCAAACCCGGCGGAGGAGAGGCGGACCAGGCCGTAGATGACGATCAGGCCTACAGGGACCGCCAGGACATGGGCGACACCGCCGTGATTGGATAGCGCGTCCACAGCGCGGGCGTAGAACACCGGCACATAGACGTTGGCCACCTTGGACAGCACCAGGAAGGACATGGCGAGAACCACGCGGAACCGGGCTCGCGTATTGTTCTTGGGCCAGAGATAAGGGGCCAGCGACTTGATCGTGTCCCAGTTGGAACGGGGCTTTCCTGGCAGGGCCAGTCGGTTGGACGCCATCACTCGCATGGGATCGGATGTGGCATGAGGCGGGTTGGTTTCAAAGGCTCGCGAGTGAAGGAAGCAAGCAAGCAGTCCTTTTTTGAAAAAAAGGACCAAAAAACTTTTGCTC
>CAXTCL010000134.1:0-10185 GCA_964242035.1 uncultured Acetobacteraceae bacterium
GCATCGTCAAGAAGAACGCCATCCTGATGATCGACTTCGCGCTGCATGCCGAGCGCGAGCAGGGTCTCTCCACGCGCGACTCGATCTACCAGGCCTGCCTGCTGCGCTTCCGCCCGATCATGATGACCACGTTTGCCGCCCTGCTCGGCGCGCTGCCGCTGGCGTTCGACACCGGCGAGGGCGCGGAGCTGCGGCGTCCGCTGGGCATCTCCATTGTCGGCGGGCTTATCGTCAGCCAGGTGCTGACGCTTTATACGACGCCGGTGGTTTACCTGTACCTGGATCGGTTCCGTTTGTGGTCGCAGCGCGGCTGGCGGCGGGCTTTTCCGGGGACTCATGTTTCAAAGGCGCCGGCTGAGTGAAGAGTAAGGCAAGGCCTCCTTTTTTGAAAAAAAGAAGCAAAAAACTTTTGTCCCCCGCTTGCACCACGGCGCGCGCTGGTTCTGCAAATGCGCGCGCTTGCAGAACCAGCGCACACCGTAGTGCAGGCGCAGTAGTAAAAGTTTTTTGCTTCTTTTTTTCAAAAAAGAAGGCCTTGCTTCCTTGCCTCCTCGTCTCCGCCTGCATGGTAGGCCCAAACTACAAACGCCCCGCCACCCCGCTCACCTCCGTCTTCAAGGAGCTGCCAGGCTGGAAGCTGGCCACCCCCGCGGACGAAGCTCCGAAAGGCGCATGGTGGAATGCGTTTCACGATCCGCTGCTCAACCAGCTCGAAGCGCAGATAGACACCGGCAACCAGACCCTGGCCGAACAGGTCGCCGCCTATGTCAATTCACAGGCGCTGGTGGACGAAGCGCGCGCCAACCTGTTTCCCACGCTATCCGGCAATGTCGGCGTCACGCGCTCCAGCGGCAGCGGCGGCGTGCTGACCAGCACGGGGAGCGGCGCCAATACGCTCGGCACGACGACGGGCACGACCACCGGCACCACGACCGGGAGCACCACCACCAGTACGGGTTCCGGCGTGACCAGCGGCAGTGGCAACACCGGAAGCACCACCAGCGTCGCGTCCACCGGCGGCACCGGCTCGCGTGGCGGCGGGTCCGCGCGCACCACCTACACGCTGGAGGGCAGTGCGGACTGGGACCTCGATGTGTGGGGCAAGCTGCGGCGCCAGGTGGAGAGCAACGTCGCCAGCGCCCAGGCGAGCGCCGGCCTGGTGGCAAACGCCCGCCTGTCCGCGCAGGGCTCGCTGGCTACGGATTACCTGGATCTGCGCGTCAGCGACGCGCTGCAGCGCGTGCTCGACGAGACGACGCGCCTGGACACCGAAGCGCTGCGCATCGTGCAGAACCAGTATAATGCCGGTTTTGCCGCGCGGTCGGACGTGCTGACAGCGCAGACGCAGTTGGAGGCCGCACAATCGGCCGCCATAAACGTGGGCGTGGCGCGCGCGCAGTACGAGCACGCGATCGCCGTGCTGATCGGCGAGGCGCCGGCATCGCTGACCATCCCGCCAGTGGCCACCGTGCCCGCGGTGCCGGACACGCCTGGCCTGGTACCCTCCGCCCTGCTGGAGCGCCGGCCGGACATCGCCAACGCCGAGCGCACGATGAAGGCGAACAACGCCCTGATCGGCGTGGCCGTCGGCGCCTACTACCCTGACATCACGCTATCCGCGCTGTTCGGCTACGAGGGCAACCCGCTCAGCGCGCTGATCTCCAGCGCCAACCGCGTGTGGTCGATCGGCGCCTCGGCCAGTGACGCGTTGTTCGAGGGCGGCGCACGCACCGCGGCCGTACGCGCCGCCCGCGCCACGTATGACGAGAGCGTGGCCGCCTACCGGCAGACCGTGCTGACCGCGTTCCAGCAGGTGGAGGACGCGCTGTCCGGCCTGCGCATCCTGGCCCGGCAGGAAACGGTGCAGCGCCAGACCGTGACGGACGCCGGCCGCGCCGCACAGATCGCGCTGAACGAGTATCGCGCCGGCACACAGGCCTACACCGGGGTGATCACCGCGCAGGACACGCTGCTGGCTGCACAGCAAAATCTCATCTCTATCCAGCAGACGCGGTTGGCGGACGCGGTGGCGCTGATACAGGCGCTGGGCGGCGGCTGGCGGACCAGCGACCTGCCGGACAAGGACTGGCTGCAGCGGCGGAATCCGTTGCTGCCGTAGAGCAAGCAAGGCCTTCTTTTTTGAAAAAAGAAGCAAAAAACTTTTACTCCCCCGCATTTGAACCAGCAGGGTGCTCCTGCATAAGCGAGGCGCCGCAGCGTCAGGATAGTAAAAGTTTTTTGCTTCTTTTTTTCAAAAAAGAAGGCCTTGCTTTCTGTTACTTAGGCGAAAGCACCATAACCATCTGCCGCATCTCCATACGCGGCATCTGCTCCACCTTCGTGGCCAGCTCCAGATCCGCGCGTATCCGCTCCAGCACCTTCACACCGATGTCCTGGTGGGCCATCTCGCGGCCGCGGAACCGAAGCGTCACCTTCACCTTATCGCCCTCGTCGATGAAGCTCTTCATCGAGCGCAGCTTCACCTGGTAGTCGTTCTCGTCGATGTTCGGACGGACCTTGACTTCCTTGATCTCGATGACGCGCTGCTTCTTCTTGGCCTCGTTCTTCTTCTTCTGCAGCTCGTATTTATACTTGCCGAAGTCGAGTATCTTGCACACCGGCGGATCGGCGTTCGGGCTGATCTCCAGCAGGTCCAGCCCCACGGCGTAGGCGCGCAGCAGCGCGTCACGGGCGGACATCACGCCCTGCATCTCTCCGTCCTGGTCGATCAGGCGCACCTGGGGGACGCGTATGTCTTCGTTCACACGTGGGCCGTCGCGGGATGGGGCGGCGGGCATTGGGCCTCGGGCTATTGTACTCTCCTGTAGAGGTGGCGATCCGGCACTGTTGTGACGTGACGCGCTCAGGTAATCAAGAAAACTCGGCGATCAAGCGTCTAGCCTCTCCGGTCCGCTCCGCCTTCGGCCCGGAACGCGAACGCGTGATGCGGTTGCCAGGCCAGTGCCACCGTGCCGCCCACCGCCAGCCCGCGCAGCCCTGCCGCTGCGGGGCGCTTCACGATCACCTGCGCGCCGGAGCCGATCAGCAGGACCAGCCTGTAGCTGTCGCCCTGGAACCGGGCCTCTATCAGCGTAGCGTCCACCGCGTGGGCGCCCATCTCCGCCGCACTTGCCGCCGCGAGCGCTATCCTGTCCGGCCGCAGGCTGACCACACAACGCCCGCCCGCCTCCAGCGCGCGTCCCGGCTGCGCCTCTATCACGGGCCCGCACGCCAGCCGGACGGTGGCCAGCTCGTCATCCAGCTCCAGGATGGTGCCGGGCAGGCGGTTCGTCTCGCCCAGCAGTGCGGCCACGTAGTCGTTGCGCGGTTGGTCGAACACCTCGCCTGGCGGCCCGTGCTGCTCGATGGCGCCGGCGCGCAGCACGGCCACCTGGTCGGCCACCGCCAGCGCATCCGCGCCGGACGCGGTGGCCAGCAGGGTGGTGGTGCCGCCCAGCAGGGCGTGCAGGCGGGACAGGCTGGCCAGCAGAGCCGCGCGCTCCTGCTGGTCCTGCTGGCCAGCCGGCTCGTCCAGCAGCAACACGCGCGGCGCGAACACGGTGGCGCGCGCGAGCATGGCACGCTGACGCTGCGCGGGAGTAGCCCGCGCCGGCCGGCAACCGCCCAGACCCTCGAGCTGCACCAGGTGCAACGCCTCTTCCACCTGCGCCTGACGAACGGACCGCGCCACCCCGCGCACGCGCAGGCCGAATGCCACGTTCTCGGCCAGCGTCAGATGCGGGATCAGCGCGTCCTGCTGCAGCATTACGCCGAAACCGCGACGCCAGGCCGGCACGCGTGTGATGTTCTGCCCGTCCAGGCCGATGATCCCGCGCGGCCGGGAGAAGCCCGCCAGCGCGCGTATCAGCGCGGACTTGCCCGCGCCGGCCGGCCCCAGCAGCACCGTCAGCCTGCCAGGCTCCGGCGCGAGCGTCAGCCCGTCCAGGCTGCCCCAAACATGCGCGCCGTTCCGGCCGGGGCTCATCAGCCCCACCAGTTTCAGCGTGGCCCGTTCTGTGCCGCCATCCCCCACGCGGGATTGATACCGCAAGGCAACCAGCCCTGAAAGGTGGCGTTGCTTGGGCCTGACGGTAGCCACTACGGCTGCCCGGGCTATCGACCCATTCCCGAAGGAGCTTCTCCATGGCCATGACCGACTCTGCCCGTGACGAACTGCGCGCCCTGCGCGACCAGGTGAACCAGCTCATGGACGATCGCGTGACGCCTGCCCTCTCCGATGCCCGCAAGAGCGCCTACCAGGCGGCCGGCAAGGCACGTGCCTACACAGAGGACCAGGCCGAGACGGTCTCCGACCGGGTGCGCGACCAGCCGCTGATTGCCATCGGCGTGGCCGCGGCCGTGGGCTTCCTGTTCGGCCGAATCACCAAGTAAGGACGGCCAGTCATGCGCACCGCCCGCCTCGCCCGAGTCGCCGCCCAGGCGGAAATCCTGCTGATCAAGCGGACTGTCAGTGGCATCGTCCGCCGCGCGATCTATGGGGCAGTGGCGGCGGTGTTCGCACTTGGCCTGCTCGCGGGCCTGCACGCGATGGCCGCGCTGGCGCTAGTGCAATACGCCCATCTTGCCCCGGTGTGGGCAGTGGCCGTGGTTGCCGGCTTGGATCTGGTGGTGGTGATCATCTTCGGGCTGCTCGCAGCCGGCGAGATCAAGGATCCGGTGATTGAGGAAGCGCGCCGGGTACGCAACCAGAGCATTGAGCAGGCGCGTGCGACGCTGACGCTGGCTGCCTTGCTAGCGCCGGCAACGCGTATGGTGGCGCAGACAGGGCTGCTGCGGGTGCTGGTGCGCGCGGCAGGTGCTGGGCTTCGGCGGGCGCGTAGCTGAGGAAGCGAGGCCTTCTTTTTTGAAAAAAAAGGAGTAAAAAACTTTTGTTCCTCCGCTGTGTCTGCGCCTTGGTTCTTCTTGATGGGCACGCCTGTTTTAGCGGACGCAGATAGAAAAAGTTTTTTGGTCCTTTTTTTCAAAAAGGACTGCTTGCCTTACTTCGCCGGCAAACATCCTGCTGCAAGTTGTGTCATCGCTTGCCCCCGATGGCTGCCTGCGTGTTTTTCGTCTGATGTAATCTCGCCGTATGTGCGCGATGCGCCATTCGGGACGAAGATCGGGTCGAAGCCGAACCCCAACTTCCCGCGGGGCGGCCAGACGACGCGTCCTTCTACCCGCCCCAGGTAGCTCGCCGTCTCGCCATCCGGCCAGGCCAGGCATAGCACGCAAACGAACCAGGCACGGTCGTCCAGGGACTCACCCCGCGCCTCCTGAACCTTCTGCATGGCGAGCGCGAAATCCTTCGCCGGCCCTGCCCAGCGCGCCGACAACACGCCAGGCGCCCCGCCCAGCGCGGCAACGCAGAACCCGGAATCGTCAGCCAGGGCGGGCAGGCCCGCGACTCGCGCCGCGGCCAGCGCCTTCAGCCGTGCATTGCCGGCGAAATCCGCCTCCGTCTCCTCCGGCTCGGCCAACCCCAGCTCGCCGGCAGAGACCATGCCGATTCCGTAAGGGGCGACCAGCGCCGCGATCTCGCGCAGCTTGCCGCTGTTGTGGCTCGCCAGAACCAGGCGGCTGCCGCGCTCCAGCCGGCGCATGACGCTCACTGCAGCGCCTTTAGCTGTGCCGCGAACAGCGCCGCCGTGCCGAGCTTGGCCAGCCGCAGCAGCTCCAGGAACTGCGCCTCGCTGAACGGCGACTGCTCCGCGGTGCCCTGTATCTCCACGATGCCGCCCTCGGTCAGCACGAAGTTGGCGTCCGCCTCCGCACCGCTGTCCTCGGCGTAGTCCAGATCGAGCAACGCGGCGCCACCTACCAGCCCGCAGGAGACGGCCGCCACCTGGCCGGTCAGCGGCACTGCGGCGATCACCCGCGTCTCCACCAGCTTCCGGAACGCCAGCGTCAGGGCCACATAGGCGCCGGTGATGCTGGCGCAGCGCGTGCCGCCATCGGCATTCAGCACGTCGCAATCCAGCGCTACGGTCAGCTCGCCCATCGCACTACGGTTGGTGATGGCGCGCAGCGAGCGGCCGATCAGCCTTTGTATCTCCTGCGTCCGGCCGGACTGCTTGCCGCGTGCGGCCTCGCGGTCGCCGCGTGTGTGGGTGGCGCGCGGCAGCATGCCGTATTCCGCGGTCACCCAGCCCAGGCCCTTGCCGCGCATGAAGGGGGGCACGCGCGGCTCCACGCTGGCGGTGCACAGCACTTCGGTGCCGCCCATGCGTATCAGGCAGCTGCCTTCGGCGTGGTGGGAGAAGCCTGGTTCGATCGAGACGGTGCGCAGCGCGTCTTGGGCGCGGTCTTGGTGTCGCATTCGGAAAAATCCTAAGGAAGGAAGGCCTTCTTTTTTGAAAAAAAGAAGCAAAAGACTTTTGACACGGCTGTCGCGGACCTTTGCGGGTACTCGCCGACAGGGACCAAAAGTTTTTTGCTTCTTTTTTTCAAAAAAGAAGGCCTTGCCTTGCTTACTCGCAGCTAAGCGCAAACCGGTCCAGCGGATCGATGATCGCCTCCAGCCGGCAAGCCGCCAGCGCCGCAAAGCGATGCGTAAGCGCACGCCGCCTTGCCGCCGCCATCCTGTGCAGCGGCGCTTCGCGCAACATCGCCGCATCGTCGCCCGCGGTGACGATCAGGCCGACATCCTCCGGCAGCAGGCTTTGCGGAAAATCCGCGTCAACGGCGAAATATAGCGCATCCGCGTAGTCGCGGTATTCCGGCCATTTGCTGTCTGTCAGGAAGTCCGTGGGGCCGGACTTCACCTCTATGCAGGCGAAGTCGCCGTCGCGGCGCAGCGCCAATATGTCCGCTCGGCGGCCGTTTGGCAGACTGACTTCGTGCAGCGGCGCCCAGCCGAGTTCGCGGCAGAACCGTGCGGCCTGGCGGCGAACGGCGGCGGAGCGTTCCGGCAAACTGAGATTCATGCCAAAGCTTACGACAACCGGCTTCGGCCGGAAAGAACAGAAAGGGATCGTCCGCATGCCAGATATCGCCGACACCGCGCTCACGATCGCCCCGGGCACAGTGCGCCAGGGCGAGATCTATGTGGGCGGCATGCTGCACCAGCAGAAACAGATCGTGCCTACCCGGCAGGACGAGTTGGAAGCGCGCGCCGAAGCCGCGATGTCACCGGAGGCGTTTGCCTATATCGCCGGCGGCGCCGGGCGCGAGGCCACGATGCGCGCCAATTTGGCGGCGTTCGACAGTGTGCGCATACGCCCGCGGATGCTGCGCGACATGGGCCGGCGCGACATGTCAACCACGCTGCTCGGCCGCACCAGGCCGTGCCCGATCCTGACGGCGCCGATCGGCGTGCAGGAGATGGCGCACAAGGACGGCGATTTGGCCACCGCGCGGGCCTGTGCCGAGGTCGGCGTGCCGATGATCATCTCCAACCAGGCCAGCTATCCGATGGAGGCGATCGCCGCGGCCAATGGCGCCGGCGAGCGCTGGTTCCAGCTCTACTGGGGCAAGTCCGACGCGCTGGTGGCCAGCCTGGTGCGCCGTGCCGAGGCCTGCGGCTGCACCGCGATCGTGGTGACGCTGGATACCGCACTGCTCGGCTGGCGCACGCGCGATCTGGACATGGCGTACCTGCCGTTCCTGGAGGCGAAGGGCATTGCGCAATACACGTCGGATCCGGTGTTCCAGGACATGCTTGGCGACAAGAAGGGCGATCCGCACGCCGCCAGCCTGCTGTTCATGACGACCTATTCGAACCCGACGATCACCTGGGACCGTCTCCCATTCCTCCGCCAGCACACGACGCTGCCGATCATCCTCAAGGGCATCAATCACCCAGACGATGCGCGCCTGGCCATCGAGCACGGCATGGACGGCATCATCGTCTCCAACCACGGCGGCCGGCAGATCGATGGCGCGATGGCGGCGCTGCATGCGCTGGCGGATGTGGCCGAGGCGGTGGGCGGGCAGATACCAGTGCTGTTCGACAGCGGGATACGTAGCGGGTCGGACGTGTTCAAGGCGCTGGCGCTGGGTGCGAACTCGGTGCTGGTCGGGCGGCCATATGTGTATGGCTTGTCGATTGCGGGCGAGGCGGGGGTGGCGGCGGTGTTGCGCAACATTCTGGCCGAATTGGACCTGACAATGGGGCTGGCCGGATGCGCGACATTGGCGGACGTGGGCAAGGATGCAGTCCGCTTATAGCGGATCTACGCCTTGGTTAACGTCTGCGCTCGTTTTCTGGAGTTCGCCGAAAGGAGACTGTCAGTTCAACACCACGAGCACCAAAAGAGGTAGCGATGCTGTCGAAAAACCCGCTCCATCCTGGTGACTTTGGAATTATAAAGACTGCTGCTGCTGCCTGGCGACATCGAGAAGCGCGAGACAGCAACATCATGCAACCAGAGCAGAAACGCATGGTCTTTATCAATGGACCGCCGCGCTCTCCTTAAGCCGCCATCTGTTGCAGCCGCCTGTCCAGAAACGCGGTAACCGCGATCTCCTCCGCCGTCAGCCCATGCCCGTGCGCATCCAGCACCGCATCGGCGCGCGCCTTCAACCCTTCCAGCAGGCTACCATCGAGATAGCCATCGAAGATCGCCGGATGGATGTAGCATTTCCGGCAGATGCTCGGCGTATTTCCCAGCAGCGAGCTTACCGCTTCCACCGCGCGCAACACATTCTTCTTCGCCTTTGCCGCCGTGTCGTAGCTCTCGAACTCGCGCAGTGCCAGCGCGGCCAGATTGGTCGCTGCCCAGGTGCGAAAATCCTTTGCCGTGATGTGCTCGCCGGTAATTTCGTGCAGGTAGCCGTTCACGTCGTCGGAGCCCACCGTGTGGGCAGTGCCGTCGTGGTCCACGTAGTGGAACAGCTCCTGGCCGGGGATGTCCTGCAGCTTCTTGACGATGTTGGCGAGCTTGCGGTCGTGCAGCTCAATGTGACGCTGTATGCCGTGCTTGGCGCGGAAATCCAGTTCCACCACGCTTCCATGCACCTTAACGTGGCGCTCGCGCAGCGTGGTCAGGCCGAAGCTGTTGTTGGTCTTGGCATATTCCTCGTTGCCAATCCGCGCCAGCGTGCGCTCCAGCAGGCGCACCAGTGCGGCCAGCACCTTCTCCCGCGGCAGGCCAGGCTTGGCCAGATCGTGTTCCACGCGGGCGCGTATGTCCGGCAGCTTGCGGCCGAACACCAGCATCTTGCCGTATTTCGCCTCGTCGCGGATCTCGCGCCAGCGCGGGTGATAGCGGTATTGCTTGCGGCCCCGGGCGTCACGCCCGACCGCCTGGAGGTGACCGTTCGGGTCGCGGCAGATCCACACGTCGGTGTAGGCCGGCGGGATGGCCAGCTTGCGTATGCGCTGGATCGTGCCCTCATCCGTGATCTGCTTGCCGTCCGGCAGGAAGTAGTCCCAGCCGCCTTCCTTCGCCGGCTCGCGCCTGATGCCCGGTTTGGAATCCGAAACGTAGTGCAGGTGGGCCGCTTTTGCGGCGGCCTTGGGGTCTAGCAGGTCGTCGGCATCGTCGCTCACAGCTGCATCCTTTCGGATTGGTGTGAACATCGTTGGCCGGCTCAGGTTGCGGCAAGGAAGCAAGGCCTTCTTTTTTGAAAAAGAAGCAAAAAACTTTTGACTCGGCTGTCGCGGACCTTCCGGAGTATCGGCGATAACGGAGTCGAAAGTCTTTTGCTTCTTTTCATCAGAAAAGAAGGCCTTGCTTCCTTACTCGTCCCCGGTCCGCCGGCACAAAACCTCCCGCCGCCCCACATGGTTGGCGGCGCTTATGATCCCCTCCTTCTCCATCTGCTCGATAAGCTTGGCCGCCCGGTTATACCCGATATTGAGATGCCGCTGGATGAAGCTCGTGCTGGCCTTGCCCTCGCGCGCCACGATGGCCACCGCCTGGTCGAACAGCCCCATCTCGCCGTCGCCGCCGCCCAGTCCGGCGAACGCGTCCTTGGAACTGCCGCCGGAGGAGCTCTCCTCCTCGGCGCCGTCCGTGACTTCGTCCAGGTAGTCCGGCACGCCTTGCTGGCGGAGGAAGGCCACGGTGTCTTCCACCTCGCGGTCGGTCACCAGCGGACCGTGCACGCGGGTGATGCGGCCACCGCCCATCATGTAGAGCAGGTCGCCATGGCCCAGCAGCTGTTCGGCGCCCTGCTCGCCCAGTATGGTGCGGCTGTCGAACTTGCTGATCACCTGGAAGCTGATGCGGGTGGGGAAGT
>CAXTCL010000135.1:0-10039 GCA_964242035.1 uncultured Acetobacteraceae bacterium
ACCCGAGCATACGCCGCCACGGCCCACGCAACCGTCCCGCCTGGTCCAGCAGCTCGTCGGCGCCTTTCGCTAGCATGGCAACGGGCGCCATATTGCCTGTCGAGCAAGGAAGGAAGCGAGACTCACCACCAAGGCACCAAGGGCACCAAGAAGGAAGAGTCAGACGACAAAGCGATGCACGCCGTTCTTGAACAGCACGACATTGAAATCGAACAGAAACGCCAGGCGGTGACCCGAAAGCCGCAAATACGTCAGCACCTGTGCCTCATGTACCGGCGTCACCGCTTCGACACATTTCAGTTCGACTATAACAGCGTCCTCAACCAGAAGATCGAGCCGATAACCCGCATTCAAACGGACATCTCGATATACAGTCGGCAACGAAACCGGTTGCTTCACCCGCAAATCGCGCGAAGCCAGCTCAAACGCCAGACAATACTCGTAAGTGGATTCCAGAAGCCCCGGCCCAAGTGCCCGATGCACACACAATCCCGCATCGACAATCGCCCGGCCGACAACGTCGACAGCCTTGCTTACTTCTTGGTGTGCTTGGTGGTTCATCCCTTTCTTGCCACCCTCACCGACGCAGATCCAACGTCCGGGGATGCTCCTTCCCCACCACCAGAACAGGCTCCGCCATCTCCCCCGCACTATGCCCAAACGGCAGAAACCGGGCCCGTCGCCGCGCCTCCGCCTCGTTCGCATTGACAGGAAATGTATCGTAGTTCCGCCCACCGGGATGCGACACATAATGCGTAACTCCGCCCAGGCTTCGCCCGTTCCACCGGTCATACACATCGAACACCAGAGGTCCCTGCGCCCCGATGGTAGGATGCAAAGCCGAAGGCGGCGCCCAGGCCTTGAATCGCACCCCCCCCACATACTCCCCCACGGTCTGGGTTGCCGCCAGTGGCACCGCGCGCCCATTGCACGCCAGCACGAACCGCTCCTCCACCCAGCCCGTCACCAGCGCCTGCACCCGCTCCGCGCTGCTGTCCACATACCGCACCGTCCCGCCAGATGCCGGCTCCTCACCCAGCACGTGCCACGGCTCCAGCGCGTGGCGTATTTCCAGCCCTACCCCCTCCAGCGTCACGTCGCCGATCTTGGGAAACCGGAACTCCATGTGCGGCGCAAACCATGACTCATCGAGCGCAAAACCGAGCTGCCCCAGCTCCTCGAGCACGCTGGCAAAATCCGCACGCACGAAATGCGGCAGCATGAAATCGTCATGCAGCCGCGTCCCCCAACGCACCAGCGAGCGCTCGTAGGGCGTCTGCCAAAACGCCGCCACCGCGGCGCGCATCAGCAGCATCTGCGCCAGCGACATCCGCCCGTCCGGCGGCATCTCCAGCGCGCGGAACTCCACCAGGCCCAGCCGCCCCGTCGGCCCCTCCGGCGCGTACATCTTGTCGATGGAAAACTCGGTGCGGTGCGTGTTGCCCGTGATGTCAGCGAGGATGTTGCGGAACAGCCGGTCCGTCAGCCAGGGCGGCGTCTCCGTCTTCGGCGAGATCTGCGAGAACGCAATCTCCAGCTCGCCCACGGAATCCATGCGCGCCTCGTCGATGCGCGGATGCTGGCTGGTGGGCCCGATGAACAGCCCGCTGAACGCATAGGACAAGCTCGGATGGTTATGCCAGAACCCGAGCAGGCTTTTCAAAAGATCCGGCCGGCGCAGGAACGGCGAGTCGGCCGGCGTCGCCGCTCCCATGACCACGTGGTTGCCGCCGCCGGTCCCCACATGCCGTCCGTCCAGCATGAACTTCTGCGTGGCCAGCCCTTCCTCGCGCGCCACCCGATATAGCTGCGTGGTTCGCTCCACCATATCGGTCCAATGCTCGGCCGGATGGATGTTCACCTCGATCACCCCAGGATCGGGCGTGACGCTGAACTGGTTCATCCTTGCATCACGCGGCGGCGCATACCCTTCCAGCACCACCTGCACACCCAACTCCTCGGCGGTGTCCTCAACGCTCGCCGCCAAGTCCAGCCAATCCTCAACTTGGTAAAGCGGCGGGAAGAACACGTGCAGCCGCCCGCCGCGTGCCTCTACCGCCAGCGCGGTGCGCACCAGCTCCGGCTCCTCGCGTCCCACCTCCGGCAATCGCTGCGGCACCACCCCCGCATACCCGTCCGTCGCCCCGCTCGACCCCACCCCACCCCAAGGCGCCGCGCCCGTCACCGGCCGGAACCCCTGACGTCCCGGCAACGCCCCAACCGGCGCGAACGGATCGGCCGGCTGCTCGAACGCCACGTGCGCCGGATCGGCCCAGGGCAGGCTGTCTAGCGGCAACCGGAACCCCACCGGCGCGTCCCCCGGCACCAGAAACATCTGGCTGCTGCGGAAGAACCACTTGCCCGATTGCCAGCGCCGCTGCCCGTTCGTCCCCACCCGCCGCAGCGGCAGCACGGACCCTACCTGGGCAGCCAGCCCCTGCCCGAACACCCGCGCCAGCCGGTCCCGCGTCTGCGGGTCCTTCAGGTGGTTTCCTTCCGCCAGCACGTTCGCCGGCAACCGGTTCTCCTTCCACAGGAACCAGTGCACATCCTCATAGGCCGCGTTGATCAGCCCGGGCGCCACCTGCAACCGCTCCGCCAGCGCCTCGCAGAAACGCTGGGCATCCGCCGGCGTGGCATCGCCCGTATCATGATCCCCCGCCAGCAGCGCCAGGTCGCGCCAGACCGGCTCGCCATCCCTGCGCCAATGCGCGCCCAGCGCCCAACGCGGCAACTGCTCCCCCGGATAGTGCTTGCCGAGCGCCTGTGTGATCGCCGCGCCGGGCGCCCATAGCGGCAGCAACCGGCGCAGCAGCTTGCCCGCGTAAATGCGCTTGGTCGGCCCAAGCGCATCCGTCGTCCACTCGGCACCTTCCATGTCGTCGGCACTGACGAACGTCGGCTCTCCGCCCATCGTGAGCCTGACCGCGCCCGCCTCCAGCGCACGATCCACACGCGCCCCCGCCGCCAGGATCGCCGCCCACTGTGCCTCGCTATACGGCTTCGTCACCCGCGGGCTCTCGGCCACCCGCGTCACCTTCATCTCGACGCCGAACTCAACCTCCGCCACCTCAACGCCGCCGCTGATCGGAGCGGCGGACAACGGGTCAGGGCTTGCCGCCAGCGGGATGTGGCCTTCGCCGGTCAGCAGGCCCGACGTGGCATCCAACCCGATCCACCCGGCGCCCGGCAGGTACACCTCCGCCCAGGCGTGCAGGTCGGTGAAGTCCGCGCTGGGCCCTGCCGGCCCCACCAGCGGCGCCTCGTCGGCCACCAGTTGGATCAGATACCCGGACACAAACCGCGCCGCGAACCCCAGATGGCGCAGCACGTGCACCAGCAGCCACGCGCTGTCCCGGCAGGACCCCCGCCCCTCCGCCAGCGTCTCCTCAGGCGACCAGGTCCCCGGCTCCATGCGTACGATATAGGCAACAAGCCCCTGGACCAGCTGGTTCAGCTCCACCAGCTTGTCGATCGTCCGCAGGCTCTCGCGCGAAATCCCCGCCAGCAAGGCGTTCAGCTTCGGCCCCGGCGCCACCAGCCGCCGGAACGGCGCCAGCTCCTGCTCCAGCACCGGATCATACCCGAACGGCCAGGTCTCCGCCTCAGGCTCCAGGAAGAAGTCGAACGGATTTATCGTCGCCATGTCGGCCACCAGATCGACCGTCACCGAGAACCGCCGCGTCCGCTCCGGCACCACCACGCGCGCCAGGAAATTGCCCTGCGGATCCTGCTGCCAGTTGAGGAAGTGTCCCTCCGGCTCGATACGCAGCGCGTAGCTCAGGATCGGCGTGCGCGCATGCGGCGCCGGACGCAGGCGTATCGTCTGCGGACCCAGCGCTACCGGGCGGTCGTAGTCGTATGTGGTGCGATGCGTGAGCGCTACGTGCAGGGTCATGCGCTTGGTGTTAGCAAGAACTGCGCCCTAAGGACAGCAAGCAAGCAAGGCCTTCTTTTTTGAAAAAAAGAAGCAAAAAACTTTTACTCCGCTGTCGCGGACGTATCCGGTGAGCCGCCGACAGGGACCAGAAGTTTTTGCTTCTTTTTTTCAAAAAAGAAGGCCTTGCTTTCTTCCGCTGCGTTCCCCCGAAAACCACCCCGGACACCCAGATGCGCCTCTTCAAATGCCCATCCTGCAGCAACATGCTCTACTTCGAAAACATCCGTTGCGAGCAATGCCACCACAAGCTCGGCTATGACCCGCGCACCTCCTGCATGCGCGCCCTCGAACAGAACGGCACGCTCTGGGGCGATGCCGACGGAACATGGCGATTCTGCGCCAATTCCGGCCACGACGCCTGCAACTGGCTCATCGACGCCGCCAGCCCGAACCCGCTCTGCGCCGCCTGCCGCCACAACCACGTCATCCCGGACATATCGGTCCCGGAGAACCTCACGCGCTGGCGCGCCCTGGAAGCCGCCAAGCACCGCCTGATCTACACCCTCCTTCGCCTCGGCCTGCCCCTCGCCGACCGCACCGAGGACCCCACACATGGCCTGGCATTCGACTTCCCCGCCGAGACCATAGCTCAACCGCACGTGCTGACCGGCCACGACGACGGCCTGATCACCATCGCGCTCAAGGAAGGCGACGACGCCGAACGCGAACGCATGCGCGAACAGATGGGCGAAGTGTACCGTACGCCGCTGGGTCATTTCCGCCACGAAGTCGGCCACCATTACTGGGACCTGCTGGTGCGCGACACGCAAGCGATCGAAGCCTTTCGCGCCATGTTCGGCGACGAGCGCGCCGACTACGCCCAAGCCCTGCAAGCCCACTACAAGAACCCGCACAAACCAGGCTGGGAGGCCTACTTCGTCAGCATCTACGCCACCAGTCACCCCTGGGAGGACTTTGCCGAAACCTGGGCCCATTACCTGCACATTGTCGACACGCTGGAGATGGCCGCGGCCTTTGGTGTCAGCATACACCCCAAACTCTCGCGAGACCCCGTGCTGCAGGCCGAAATCGATTTTGATCCCTACCGCGAAACCGAAATGTCCACCATCGTGGATTCCTGGCTCCCCCTCGCCTTCGCGGTGAACAGCCTGAACCGCTCGATGGGCCACGCCGACCTGTACCCGTTCGTGTTGTCGCCAGCCGTCATCGAGAAACTCGCTTTCATCCATAGATTGATCCATGGCCGCGCTGTCGGCGTGGCGACGGCATAAGTAAAGAAAGCAAGACCTTCTTTTTTCAGAAAACGAAGCAAAAAACTTTTGGCCAGGCTGTCGCGGACCCATCCCCAGACCGGCGACATCGAGTCAAAAGTTTTTTGGTCCTTTTTTTCAAAAAAGGACTGCTTGCTTTCTGTGGGTCAACAACCAGGCTCGTGAACGCCGCGGACCTCACCGGCTTTCCGCCAGCCAGCTCCGCCCGGCGGTTGCCGACCCGCCAGTAGCAGTCGGCCTCTGATAAAACAGCCGTGCGGCCAGAGCTGCGCCGCAGCGATGGTGCGTGCTTCCCTTTTCAACGAAAAGCCACGCTTGCCGCAACGACCCGCGCTACACCACCCGGCCGCACTTCACCGGTCATTAGCGACTCCCCCGCTATTCTCTGCCCAATCAGAGGCAAGCCGGTGCTCGGACAGTCGCAGCAACCCATACAGAGGATCATCGAAGCCAGGCGCAAGCAGATAGGCTTCCGCTTCGCCGCGGCAGCCATGATCACGCTCTGCTACGCCGAACTTCTAGGCTGGCGTGTCGTCGCAGGCTGGTTCGCCGTCTACGCCGCCCTGCAACTCGCAGAGCTACGGTGCTTCTCCACACCCCTCCCGTTCTTTACCACCCTCACGCCAGCCGCAAACGCCGCAGCACTCGCAATCATCGCCTTGAACAGCCTGATCTTCGGCAGCCTGTCGATGTTCTTCATCGCCCACATGGGCGCCTGGGGCGGCGCCTGCGCCGCCTACCTGCTGGCCGGCTCCATGCTCAACACGGTGCTCACGACGGTCGAGTCCAGGGCCGCCTTCACCTGCTCGCTTACCCCCTTCGTCATCTACAGCTTCGCCATTCCCCTTGCCACGCTCCGGCTTGCCGCACCTCCAAGCACCTGGGTGATAATCGGCCTCCTCATCGGCGGCGCCATGCTGATGCTGAGCGCCATAAGTCTCTGGCGGGACGGCCGCCTGTCGAAAAAGGCCGAAGCCGCCGCCATCGCGCGTGACCTCGCCGAGCGCGCGAGCAGCGAGGAACGCCTCTTCCGCCTCGCCCATGAGGACAGCCTGACCGGCCTGGCCAACCGCCTCGTCCTGCAGACCCGCCTTGCAGACCTGGCCGCGTCGTCCGTCACCGCCGCCCTGTTGCTGATCGATCTGGACGGCTTCAAATTCGTCAACGACACGCTCGGCCACTCGGCCGGAGACGGCGTCCTGCGCGAGGTGGCAAAGCGCCTCGCCGTCTGCACGCGCCGCGAGGATCTCTGCGTGCGCCTGGGCGGTGATGAATTCGCCCTGCTGCTGCCGCAGATCTCGGACCGCTCGGACGCGCTGTCCCTGGCACAGCAGATAATCGCGGTGATCTCCGAACCGGTGATGCTTGAGGGCCGGACGGTCAATATCGGCGCGAGCGTCGGCATCGCCATCCACCCGCAGGACGGCGAGAACGCCGAGCGGCTTTTCGCCAGCGCCGACCTGGCGCTCTACCAGGCCAAGAACGAGGGCCGCCACTGCACGCGCTATTTCAGCGAGCGCCTGAAGGCCGAAGCGCTCAACAAGATGTCGCGTGACGCCGAGCTGCAGCTTGCCCTGGAACGCGGCGAGTTCGAGTTGTTCTACCAGCCGCAGGTAGGCCTGGTCGATGGCCGCCTCACCGGCGCCGAAGCGCTGTTGCGTTGGCGGCATCCGCAACATGGGCTGCTCGCACCTGGCTCATTCCTCCCGGCGCTGGAAAATGGCCGCCTTGCCGCCCAGGTCGGCGAGTGGGCGATGCTCATTGCCTGCGAGCAGGCCGCCATCTGGCGCCGCAATCATGCGCCGGATTTCCGCATGGGCGTGAACCTGTTCGGCGCGCAGTTCAGGTCGGGCAACCTGGCCCAGAAAACCCTGGACGTGCTGCGGCAGACAAACCTGCCGCCAGCCGCACTCGAACTGGAGATCACCGAAAACATCATATTGCGCTATGAGGACGACATCATAATCCCGCTGCGCGACCGGCGCGAAAGCGGCGTTGGCATCGCCTTCGACGATTACGGCACCGGCTATGCGTCATTGAGCCTGCTCAAGCGCTATCCCCTGTCGCGCCTGAAGGTCGATCAGAGCTTCACCCGGGCGGCGTGCAACTCCGCATCCGATGCCGCCATTATCAGCGCCATCTTCAGCATGGCCAATGCCTGCAACCTGTCCGTGATCGCAGAAGGCGTGGAGACGCAGGCGCAAGCGGGCCTGCTTCGGCAACTCGGTTGCGAAGAGGCGCAAGGTTTTCTGTTCGGGCGCCCGGTAGGTGCGGAAGAATTCACGGCAGCGTATTTCAACACGACCGGCTTCTCTGAAGAGCCGCCAGATCTCAAGCCTGCGGCATCGGAGCTACAGCCATCCTCCACCGAGAGTGAATTTCGCTGAAGGCAAGCCGTCATGCGCGGCGATCCAGCCGCCCGCAGGTGGGCGCCTCGAGACAAGGCAAGTCAGGCGAACAGCGCAGGGACGAAACCCTTCGGCATCTGCTCCGTCCAGGCAGCCCGCGTGAAGCAACCCGAATGAGGAGAACCGCCAGGAAGCGCCGCTTTTTGTCTTTCCTTCGCAACGAACGGGTGCGATGCTCGCCTGATGCACGCCTTGCAAATCGCCAACCTGCGCAAGACCTTCGCCAGGCCTGCGGTGGACGGGCTCAGCCTCACCATCGCCCCAGGCGAGTTCTTCGCGCTGCTCGGACCGAACGGTGCCGGCAAGACCACGACCCTGCGCATGGTCGCCGGCCTGCTCCGCCCGGACGCAGGCAGCATCAGCATCTTCGGCATTGATGCGCTGGCGCAAAAGATCGCGGCCAAACGCCTGGTCGCCTGGCTCCCCGAGGAACCCCTGCTCTACGAACTCCTCACCCCGCTGGAATATCTCGAATTCGTCGCCGGACTCTGGCGCATAGACCCCACCCAAGCCCGCAGCCGCGCCCAGGAGCTTCTCGAATGGCTCAGCCTATGGCCCTTCCGGCATGACCGTTGCGCCGGCTTCTCCCGCGGCATGCGCCAGAAGACCGTCCTGGCCGGCGCTCTGATCCACGACCCCAAACTCCTCATCCTGGACGAACCCCTCACCGGCCTGGACGCCGCGGCCGCGCGCGACGTGAAGGACCTGCTGACCGCCCGCGTCGCCGCCGGCGCCAGCATCGTGCTGACCACCCACATACTCGAAGTCGCCGAGCGCCTCGCCGACCGCATCGGCATAATCGCCGCAGGCCGCCTGGTCGCCCTGGGCTCGCTCGCCGACCTGCGCGCCACCGGCACCGCCACCGCTCACCGCGAGTCCCTGGAGGACGTCTTCCTGCGCCTGGTCGGCGCCTCGCCCTCCATCACCACCGCCCTCGGATGAACGGAAGCGCCGTCCGGCACAGCCAGCTCGGCCTGCTGCTGCGTCACGAACTGCGCCTGATCTGGCGCGGCAGCCTGTTCGGCGGCCGCCACGGCCTGCTGCTTATGCTTATCCTGGCCGTGCTGCTGCACATGGTCGGCTACGGCGTGGCCCTGGGCTTCGCCCACACCGCGCTGGCTCCCGCCGACCAGCTCCTGGGCGCCATGCTCGCCTTGCTGTTTGTGGGCGGCCTGATGCTGAGCCAGGCCGTCCAGCGTGCCAGCGAGCTGCTCGACGACCGCACGGACCTTGGCTGGCTGCTCTCCACCCCCGTGCCGCCACGCCATATCCTCACCGTGCGCCTGCTCGCGGTCGCCGGCTCCGTCTCGCTGTACTGGCTGCTGTTGCTCGTGCCCTTGGCGGACGGCATGCTGCTGCTTGGCCGGCGGGGCCTGCTCGGGATCGCCCCCATGCTGGCGGTGCTGGCCCTGCTCGTCACCTCGGCCGGTTTCGCCGTGACCTTCGGCCTGCTCCGCTTCACGAACGTGCGGCGCACCCGCGCCCTGGCCAATGCGCTCGCCACGCTGATCGGCGCCACCGTGTTCCTGGCCGGCCAGTCCCGCTCCCTGTTGCCGCCCGGCGTGAGCGACCGTTTCTGGCACTCCTTCACTCCGTCGCCCGGCGCCGCCGCGGGCCTGGCCTGGATGCCGGCGCGTGCCCTTTTGGGCGAGCCGGCGCCCATGCTCGTGTTCGTCGTGCTGGCCGTCGCCGCCGCGTCCGCCATCGCGTGGGCGCTGCAGCTATGGTTCGCAGCGGGAGCGCAGGCTGTCGTGGCCGGCAGCACGGGTCATGCGGCCTCGCTGCAGGCGGATAGGCGCTCCTTCCGCAGCTCCTCCCGGGCCGCCTTGCTGGCCAAGGAGCTGCTGCTGCTGCGCCGCTACCCCGGCCTTACCGGCCTGGCCGCCTACTACCTGATCTACCTAGTGCCCGCCGTGGTCACCATCTGGCGCAGCACCGGCGGTGGTGCGGACGCACGCCTGCTGGGTGCTGCGCCCGTGCTGAGCGCCGGCGAGCTGGCGCGTCTGTTCGTCTCGGTCACCATGATGGGTGACGAGGCCGCTGAGCTCGTGCGCACGGCACCCGTCGGCACTTGGGCGGTGGACCGCGCCAAATTGACAGCCGCAACCACGGGCGTGGCGCTGATCCTGGCAGTCCCCGTTGGCGGCCTTGCATTCAGCCTGCCGGACGCCATCCCCGCGATGGCCGCAGGCATCTGCGGCAATGTGGGCTGCAACCTCATGCTTGGCCTGTGGCGGCCGGCGCCGATCCGCCGCACCGACCTGCGACGCAACCACAAGGGCTGGGGCGGCCTGGTGAACGTTGCCGGCTTCGCCTTCAGTTTCTGCTGGTCGGTTGCCACGTGGCAGATGCTGCGCGCAAGCTGGTGGGCGGTGGCGCCTGTTGGCTTGGCGCTTATCGGCCTTTGGCTGTGCAAGCCAACGGAGCGATAGCAAGCAAGCAGTCCTTTTTTGAAAAAA
>CAXTCL010000136.1:0-10001 GCA_964242035.1 uncultured Acetobacteraceae bacterium
CCTGAGCACCACTTCCTGATCAACCCGTACGGCTACACGTTCGACGAGATCACCGCCAGCAGCCTGGTGCGCGTGGGCATGGACGGCAAGGTGATCGGCCAGTCCGAGTACAACGTGAACCCCGCCGGCTTCACCATACATTCCGCCGTGCACGAAGTGCGCGAGGACGCCGGCTGCGTCATGCACGTGCACACGCCGGACGGCACCGCTGTCTCCTCGTCACGCGAGGGCCTGAAGCCGCTGAACCAGACGGCCCAGTTGATCACCGGAGACCTCGCCTACCACGACTACGAAGGCGTGGCCCTGGACCATGACGAGCGGCCGCGCCTCCAGCGCGACCTCGGCACCAAGAACCTGATGATCCTGCGCAACCACGGCACGCTGACCGTCGGCCGCACGCCGGCCGAGGCGTTCATCCGCATGTATTACCTGGAGCGCGCGTGCACGATGCAGGTGCGCACACGCATACTGGGCACGGACGATTACCCGACGCATCCCGAAGTGATCGACAGCAACGAGAAGATGGGAGCAGCCTCGGGATTCGCGACGGTAGCAAACAAGCTGCTGTGGCCGGCAATGTTGCGCAAGCTGGATCGGGTGGATCCAGGGTACCGGAACTAGAAAGAAAGCAAGGCCCTCTTTCTTGAAAGAAAGAAGCAAAGAACTTTTGGTCCCTGTCGGGTGTCTGCGATAGGCACCCGGCGGGTCAGCCTACGCGCGACAGCGGAGCAGAAGTCTTTTGCTTCTTTTCTTCAGAAAAGAACGCCTTGCTTGCGCCCTACAACAAATCCTCAACCAAAATCGGCGTCTTACGCACGCGCACGCCCGTAGCGTGATAAACCGCGTTAGCAATAGCTGCGTTCATCCCTACGATCCCAATCTCACCCACCGCCTTCGCGCCGATCGGGTTCACCACCAAATCGTCCTCGTGGATCGTCTCGACCACAACCTCGCCGATGTCCGCGTTGGTCGAGATGTGGTACCCGGCCAGATCCGTGTTGGCGAAGCGGGCGCGCGGCCGGTCCACCTGGCTTTCCTCCAGCAGCGCAAAGCTCGCGCCCCAGACCATGCCGCCGGCCAAGTTGCTGCGCGCGGTGCGCGGGTTGATGATCCGGCCGCAGGCGAACACGCCCACCATGCGCGCCACCCGCACGGTGCGCAGCAGCGGATCGACATGCACTTCGGCGAACTGTGCGCCGAACGAGTAGCTCGCGTATTTCTCCGTGGTGGGACCCGCGAACGCCATGCCGCCAGCCAGGCCCGCGCGCATCTGGTCGTCGCTGAGCGCGTCCGGCTTCCAGTCCGCCGTCTCCTCGATGACGCCGCCTGTCACCGCCGCCATCACTTCGGCCACCGGCTTGCCATGCCCATCTGGCCCGATGACCTGGCCGCCTGCCAGACTCCAGCCGGCGGGGTTGCCGTCGCCGGCGGCCGCCAGCAGGCGGTCGCGCACCGCCAGCGCCGCCATGTGCACGGCGGCCCCCGACGAGCCGGTGGTGATGGAGCCGCCTGCCACGGGCCCCGACGGCAACGTGCTGTCACCAAGATGCACGCGCACCAGCTCGTCAGGCACGCCGAGCACGTCGGCCGCCACCTGGCCCAGCACGGTGTAGGCACCGGTGCCCAGATCGTGTGCGCCGCAATACACCACGCAAGTGCCGTCTGCCGACAGCCGCACGCGCGCGGAAGACGGCGCCATCGCGGACGGATAGGTGGCCGTCGCACACCCCATGCCGATGAGCAGGCCGTCCGGCGTGGTCGTCGAGCCCACTTCCGGGTTACGCTTGGACCAGCCGAACAGCTCGGCACCCCGGCGGAAGCAGGGCACCAGCGAGCGACTGCTCCAAGCAAGCCCCTTCACCGGATCGCGCGCCGGCTCGTTGTGTATGCGCAGCTCGACAGGGTCCATGCCGAGCTTGATCGCCAGCTCGTCGACGGCGCTCTCGAACCCGAAGAACCCGGGCGCCTCCGCCGGCGCACGCTGGAAGCCGGGCGTGTTCACGTCCGTGGCGATGGTCGCCTCGCGCATCCTGATGTTCGGCGACGCGTACATTCGCGCCGTCACGTCGGTGGCCGGGAACGCCACGTGGTCAATCACCGCGCTCTGGCCCACTTCGTCGTGCAGCACGGCGGTCAGCGTGCCGTCCTTCTTGGCACCCAGGCGAACCCGGCTGCGCGTGGCCGGGCGGAAGCTGCCCACGGTGAACATCGCCTCGCGCGGCACCACCAGCTTCACCGGCCGGCCGAGCCGGCGCGCCGCCATCGCCACCAGAACGGTGTGCGCCAGCAGCGTCGCCTTGCCGCCGAACCCGCCGCCTATGTAGGGCGACTCGATGTGCACATCCTCCATCAGGATGCCGAAGATCTTGGCCAGCGCCGCCTGCTTGCCCTTCACCCACTGGCTGGGCGTGTTCACCAGCAGCTTGCCGTCCCGCCACACGGCCGTCGCCGCATACAGCTCGATCGGATTGTGATGCTGCGCCGGTGTCAAGTAAGTGGCGTCCACCGACACCTCGGCCGCGGCAAACGCTGCCAGCGCATCGCCCACGTCGATGGCCTTTTTCTCCATCGGCTCTTCTTCGTGGCCCGGATCGTCCATCGCGGCGGACGCGTGCTGGGTGAGGTACTCCACCGCCACCAGGCCGGCCGCCTGCTCGGCCGCCTCCTGCGTGTCGGCGATCAACAGGGAGACGATCTGGCCGGCGTAATGCACCTCGTCCGAGGTGAGCGGCATGAAGGAGGACTGCATGTGCCCGCCCTTCATGGCGAAGGTCTCTTCGCCCAGCCCCTCATTCAGGCTGTGATGCGTCAACACCATCTGCACGCCCGGCACCGCCTCGGCCGCGGCGGTGTCGATCCTGGTGATGCGCCCGCGCGCCACCTTGCTGGTGACCAGCGCCGCATAGGCGGTGCCCGCGTGCGGGAAGTCGGCCGCATATTGCGCGGCGCCGCTGGCCTTGGCCGCCGCGTCCCGGCGGACGACGGGAATGCCGATGCTACCATCCATGGCTCAAATCCTCTTGGCTGCGGTCAACGCCGCGCGGGCTACTACCCGGCGGCCGAGTTCAATCTTGAAAGCGTTCTGCCGGCGCGGGCGGGCGGCAGCGAACGCCGCCGCGCCCGCCTCCAGTGCGGCCGCCTCGCCCAGCTTGCGGCCGGTCAGCGCCGCCTCGGCCTCAGGCGAGCGCCAGGGCTTGCTCGCCACCCCGCCCAGCGAGACGCGCGCGGACGTCACCGTCTCGCCGTCCATCTCCAGCGCTACGGCAGCGGAGACCAGCGCGTAGGCGTAGCTCTGCCTGTCGCGCACCTTCACATAGGTGGAGGCACGGCCGGCGGGCGTCGCCTGCACGGTGATCGCGGTGACGATCTCGCCGGGACGCAACACGGTCTCGCGCGCCGGATCCTCGCCGTAGGGCAGGTGGAAATCGGCGAAGGCCACGTTGCGCGTGCCGGCAGCCGAACGCAGCTCCACCGCCGTATCGAACGCCGCCAGCGCGGTGCCCCAGTCGCCGGGGTAGTTGGCCAGGCAGAGCTCGGAGGTGCCGAACAGCGCCATCTCCCTGTCCTCGCCATCCACCGCCGAGCAGCCCGAGCCGGGCACGCGCTTGTTGCAGTCGGACACGCCGTTGCGGAAATACGGGCAGCGCGTGCGCTGCAGGATGTTGCCGCCCAGCGTGGCCGCATTGCGCAGCTGCTGGGAGGCGGCAAGCTGCAAACTCTCGACCAGCGCCGGATAATCGCGCTTCAGCGCTGCGTTCTCCGCCACGTCCGCCATACGCGCCAGCGCGCCGAAGCGCAGCACCGGGCCGTCCGTCTGCACATCCGCCAAACCCGGCAGGTGGCCGATGTCGACCAGCCGCGTGGGCCACGCGAGGCCACCGCGCATCAGATCGACCATCGTGGTGCCGCCAGCCAGCACGGACGTGCCAGGCTCGGACGCCGCATGCAGCGCCTCGTCCAGGCTGGCCGGGCGCAGATAGGTGAATGGCTGCATGGCTCAGGCCCCCGCCACATGACGCACCGCGGCGACAATGTTCGGATACGCCCCGCAGCGGCACAGATTGCCCGACATATACTCGCGTATCTCGTCGTCCGTGCGCGCGTGCCCCTCGGCCACGCAGGCGACGGCGGACATGATCTGCCCCGGCGTGCAGTAGCCGCATTGCAGCGCGTCGTGCTCGGCAAAGGCGGCCTGCATAGGATGCGGCGTTCCGTCCGCCGCCGCCAGGCCCTCGATCGTGGTGATCGCGCGGCCCTCCACGGCCACTGCCAGCGTCAGGCAGGCGAGCTGCCTTCGGCCATCAATGTGCACCGTGCAGGCGCCGCAGGTGCCGTGGTTGCAGCCGACCTTCGTGCCGGTCATGCCCAAATGCTCGCGCAGAGCGTCCAGCAGGGTGGTTCGGGTGTCGACCGCCAGTTCGTGGGGGTGGCCGTTTACTTCTAGGGTTACGATGTTCATTCGGCCTCCGGGAAGAAGGAAGCAAGGCCTTCTTTTTTGAAAAAAAGAAGCAAAAAACTTTTGCTCCCTGTCGGCGGCTGCTGAGACACGGCGCGACAGCGGACCAAAAGTTTTTTACTTCTTTTTTTCAAAAAAGAAGGCCTTGCTTGCTTGCCTTAGTGATCCACAGCCACAGCAGACACGCTGTTATAGGGGCTGCCCTCAGGCGTAAGCGCCTGCGTGGACCAAACGAGATACACGAGCACGCGTTTCTCCTTGTCCCACATGCGCGTCACGCGAATTTCCTTGAACAGCCAGTTCGCACTGGTGCCGAACACCACTTCCTTATCCGGCAACGCGCCCTTCAGCGTCACCGGCCCGGTGGCGCGGCACGCGATAGAGAAGCGGCTCGGGTCGGTGGCAAACCCCAGGCTGCCCTTCACACCACCCTTCTCCGCGCGCGACATGTAGCAGCTCACGCCATCCACCTTCGGATCATCGTAGCGCTCCACCACAATCTGGTCGTTGCGTCCCAACACGCGAAACGTGGTACTTACGTCGCCGATGCGCGTAGGGTCAGCCGCCGCCGCCATCGCTGGACAAGCCAAAGTGGCCGCGAGCAGGCAAAACGCGGAGGTGAGACGCCTCATGCCGCGTGCGCCTTGGAGGTGAGCAAATCGCCCGCGGAAATCACGCATCCAAGCGTCAGACCCGTCTCGTCCATCTTGCTCGACTCCCATTCAGGAATCGAAGGTGGCAATGGGAGGCGCGTAAGAACACCCCCTTGCCATGCCCATTGCCTTGCTGGCGCCGGCCGAACGCAGGCAAGGCCTTCTTCTCTGAAGAAAAGAAGCAAAAGACTTTTGCTCCCTGTCGGCGACGTATCCTGCAGGTTTCAATCGGCGCGGATCGAGGCTGCTTCCGGGCCTTTCTGGCCCTGGGTGATCTGGATCGTCACGCGCTGGCCCTCGGCCAGGTCGGTGAGCCCGGCACGACGCAAGGCGGACGCGTGCACGAACACATCCTTGCCGCCATCCTCGGGTGCCACGAAGCCAAAACCCTTGGTGGCGTTGTACCATTTGACCGTGCCAGGCTGCTCCGGGCCGGAGGCAGCCGGCGCGTCGAAGCCCCGCCGCGGGGCGCTGAAGCCGCCACCGCCACCAAACTCGCCGCGGTCCTGGCGCGGCGCACGCGGCGCCGTAGCCGCCGCCGGTGCGGCACCGGCGGTGCTCTCGTCCACCTCGATCACCTCTGTCACCTGCGGACCCTTCTGGCCTTGCCCGGTGCGCACCTTCAACGTGGCGCCAGGGTTCACCGCGGTCACGCCGGTGCGCACCAGCACGCTTGCGTGGAGGAAAACGTCGCCGCCGCCATCCGTCATCTCGACGAAGCCGAAGCCCTTTTCCGCATTGAACCACTTGACGATCGCCGTACTCTCCGGCCCGGTCGCCATGGGCATCGGCGCGGTAGGGCGCCGGGGAAACGACGGCATGGGCGTGACAGGGTCGGGTGCGTACTCGTCAAAGCCCTTCTCGGACCGACGCCGTCTTTGCCAGTTTTCCGTCTTCGCCATGGAAATCGTCCACGCATGGTGTTGCACGAGCATAGCCGCGCCGCCAAGGCGCATCGCCTGGCCGATCATACACCGGATGCGGATTGAATAAAGCCCTGTTCACATCGTGCACGCGCGCTGTTCTTTGGGTGTCGGGTTTATGACGACCACGGCTCAGGAAGTAAGCAAGGCCTTCTTTTTTGAAAAAAAGAAGCAAAAAACTTTTACTTCCCCGCCTGTCCGTCGCTTCTGTGTGTCCTGAGATGCCCGGCTGACACAGATGCCGGAGCAGGCGTTTTTTCGAAAAGGACGCCTGCTTTCTTCCCTACCTCAACCCCAGCATCTTGTGCGTCTGAGCGCTGAGCCGCCATTTCGGGTGGGTCAGACAATAGGCAATTGCCTCGCGCGTGTTCGCCGCCACGTCTGGCCCGTCCATCGGCTGCAGCAGGAAATGCCGGAATGCCAAGTGCTCGAACCTCTCGGGCATGGCGCCAGGCTGCGGGAAAACCAGCTTGCACTCGTCACCGCCCGCAAGCACCAGCTCGGCGCCGGCCTTGGGGCTGACGCACACCCAATCCACGCCGGCAGGCGCAGGCTGGGTGCCGTTAGTCTCCACGGCAACCTGGAAACCCCATTTGTGCAGCGCCTCTACAAGAGACACATCGACCTGCAACAGCGGCTCGCCACCCGTAAGCACCACCAGACGATCCTGCAACCCGCCGGCCCATTCCGCCGCGATTGCACCAGCCAGCGCGTCCGCCCCGGCAAACCGGCCGCCGCCCGTGCCGTCCAGGCCCACGAAATCGGTGTCGCAGAAACGGCACGCGGCCGTGGCGCGATCGCGCTCCAGTCCTGACCAAAGGTTGCAGCCGGCAAAGCGGCAGAACACAGCCGCACGGCCGGCCTGCATCCCTTCGCCCTGCAAGGTAAGGAATATCTCCTTTACCGCGTAGGACCGCGTCGCTGCCGGCGCGCGATACGCGGTCGGCTGATCAGCTTGGCGAATGCTCTGACTTCTCCAGCAAGCCTTTCACCTCGTCCATCGCCTCCTTGAAGCGCTCGCTCAGCACGGAAAGCGCCTCGCCGTTGGACCGCTGTATGAGGTCGGACAGGTCACGTATGTTGGCCACCGCACGCTCGTAGGACTTTTTCACCAGCTCCGCCTGACGCGCGGCCTTGGCCTGCGGCGTCTCCGGCGCTGCGAGCTCGCGCATATGCTCGGACAGCTCCGTCATTGTCTGCTGCATGATCTCCATGTGTCGCCGCGCCACCGCTTGGGCGCCTTCGAGCGCCAGCCGATTGGCGTTGGACAGCACCTCCATGTTGCGGCGGTGCGCCGCCAGCAGGGCGGAGCTGTCGGGGATCATCGTAGGGAACCGCATCTCCGTGAAACGGCGGGTCATTTCCGTCAGGATCGCGGCAGGATCGCTAGCGTCGGCCATGTATTGTCTCCCTTGCGCGCGGCTTTGCGCCGCTTGGCTGTACATGCGTGCAGGCTGAGTAAGAAAGAAGGCAAGCAGTTCTTTTAAAAAAAACCAAGACTCTCGCTATTCAAACTGGCAGCAGCTCGGCTTCCGAGAAATAGAGCGAAGCCGTTCAACAGCGCAGGAGATAAAAGTTTTTTGCTTCTTTTTTTCAAAAAAGAAGGCCTTGCTTCCTTCGAACCTACCGTATCAAACGCCCCCGCTGTCCGGCGAGGACAAATCGGCGGCCCCGCTTATAGCCGCGGCCACGGCTGCTTCGTCTTCCGGGTCCGGCTCAGGAAACGGCTTGGGCTGCGGCTCCGGCTCGGCAGCCTCCGAGGGCGTGCGGTGCAGCCAGCCCGCCACCTGCTCGGCACGTGTCAGTGCGCGGTCCAGCGCGGCCATGGTGCCGGAGAGGTCCGGCGACGCATCAATCCGCCAGGCACGCAGCGTGTACAACCACACAGCCACCATGCCTTGTGCGGCAAGCGCACCGCGCCAGCCGGCCGCAGACACGCCGGCCGCCTCCAGCATCCAACCCATGCTGTTGCCAGTGGTACCTGCCAGGACAAGCGCCGTGCCGGGATCCGCAGGCAGGCTGTCCAGCAGCGCCAGCACACCGGCGCGGTGTTGCTGCAGGGCGTCGAACCGCCGCATCACCACGTCGAACAGCCGCTCGCGCACTGCGCCGCTGTCCAGCGCGTCAGTCAATGCCTGCTCGTCGGCGAATTGCCCGAAACGCAGCAGGATGGCCTGCGCGTTAGGGAAGCGGATACGCGCCTGCTCCAGCTTCAGCCCCGCCTCCCGCGCGGCCGCGGCCGGCGTGACGGCAGCCCAGCCGGATGAGGCGGCCAGGGTGAAGGCGGCCGAGATCAGCGCCTGGTCGAACTCGTGGTCGGTCATGGAGGGCGGCTTCCTGCTTCGGCTGGCGGACAGATTGGGTTTGGGGTAGGTCACGCAAGTCAAGCAAGCAAGCAGTCCTTTTTGGAAAAAAAGGACCAAAAAACTTTTAGCCCGCTGTCGCGCGCGCTTCCGTCAGCCGCCGACAGGGGACTGAAGCGTTTTGCTTCTTTTCTCAAAGAAGGCCTCGCTTACTTCGCCAACTCCCGAGACCGCACCGTGGCTGCCAGAAGCGCCAGCCTGATCGAAGCCGGCCATGCCGCCGCATCCATGAGCACCGCCAAGGCCCGCTCCGTCACCCCGTTCGGGCTGGTCACATTGCGTCTGAGCTGGGCGGATTCATCCGGCGAGGCGGCCAGCAAGGCGCCGGAGCCGGAGACCGTCTTGCGCGCAAGTTGGCGCGCAAGGCCAGGCGGCAGGCCCTGCGCCACGCCCTCCTGTTCCAACAGCTCCGCCAGCAGGAACACGTAGGCCGGCCCGCAGCCGGACACCGCAGTCGCCGGGTCGATAAGCGCCTCGTCCTCCAGCCAGGCCAGTTCGCCCGAAGCTTCCAGCAGGCGCGTGCAAAGCATGTGCTGCGCCGGCGAGACGCCAGGGCCAGCCACCGCCATGGTCATGCCCTGACCGATTGCGGCCGGCGTGTTCGGCATGGCGCGAACGATCGCGTTCGGTCCCTCCAGCAGCGCGGCAAGCCGCGCGATCGGCAGCCCGGCGAGGATGGACAGCACCACGGCGCCAGGCGGCAGCAGCTTGCCGAGCCGCGGTAGCAGATCGGCCGCCATTTGCGGCTTGATCGCAAGGATGACCGCGTCAGGCTTGAAGGCGGTAGGCAACGCCGCAAGGTCTGGCAGCAGGCGGTCCTGCGGACGCGCCACGCCAGGCGGCAACGCGGGGTCCACGAGCACGGAGGGCGGCAGACCCTGCGCGGCCCAGCCGGCGAACATCGCCGCACCCATCCGCCCTGCGCCGAGGAGCAGGACGGCCGGCAGTCCGGTTTCGCTCAAGAGACTTGCCTAGGCTTCGCCCACGCATTCCAGCATGGCGGCTTCCAGCGCCTCGGCCGGCGTCTTGCCGCCCCAGAGCACGAATTGGAAGGCCGGGTAGAAGCGCTCGCACTCGGTGATGGCGATGTCGACCATATCCTCGAGGCTTTCGGCCGAAGCACCTGGCGCACCGCGCAAAAGGACCGAGTGGCGGAACAGCGGCATGCCGTCATCGCTGTCCATGCCAAAATGGCCGATCCAGAGGCGCTCATTGGCGAGCGCAAGCAGCTCGTAAAGTGCGGCACGCCTTGGCGCGGGCACCTTCAGATCGAACGTGCAGGTGAAGTGCATCGCCGAGATCTCGGCCGACCAGCTGAAATACAGCCCGTAATCGCACCATTTGCCTGGTGCTTCGGCCGCCATCTCGGCGTCCGACCGGCGGTCGAACACCCACTCGTTGGCCGAGACGATCTGCTCCATGACGTCGAGCGGGTTGGCGGCGGGGCTGGCGTGCATGCTGAGAGACATACGGATATCCCCTGGAGGTAGCAGTCGGGTCGCCTACTGCTTTCAATAAGTTAGGGGGCGATGTGGAGTCGGGGCAAGAGGAAGGCAAGCAAGCAGTCCTTTTTTGGAAAAAAGGACCAAAAAACTTTTGCTCCCTG